>NZ_KN882175.1:331735-619135 GCF_000934755.1 Desulfonatronovibrio magnus | reverse complement strand
TGAAGGCTGAAGGTTGGAAGGCTGAAGGGTGAAGGCGGAAGGTCCTGGAGATGTGATGCAGATGTTTATCTAAGTGATTTTGGATGTCTAAGTGTGCATAAATCTTCAATTAAAGAAGGTAGCTATTTGCAAGCCTGGCCCCAGGTCGTCCGGGTGAGGCGCTTATAAGCAACTAAAACCAAATTAGTAGCAAAATCAGACAGTTATAGTTTTCATTTTTTACGATTTTTGCTTATGATTGATGCACATTTGCCAGAAAAGTTTCGTCAAAGATGGGAACTTTGCGCTTGGCAAAGGGACTGTCCCTCGCTGTGTAAATTTTTTCATTAAGGCAAATTTTTTCCAGGAACCAATGCAGTATCAATCTTTTTTATAGTACCTCGAGGGGACTGTCCCAATTTTCAAATATGGGACAGTTCTTCAAGGTGGAGGCGGCTTCCAGCCGCCTGGGATTAAATAGCCTGCAGGATGCGGGCGCTAAGGCTTTTTTTAGTTACTCGCAAGTCTGGTCCCAGGTCGCCCGGGTGAGGCGCTTATAACTTTCAAGCTGCAGGCTTATATCGGTAACTCAAAACATAAACAGGCACTATACTTTTTTCAACCCGTGAAATCGCAGGACAACAGGCTCAGGACATGACAAAATTAAAATATAAAAGGGTTCTATTAAAACTCAGTGGTGAGGCATTGGCCGGAGATCAAGGTTTCGGTATTGACCCGGTCACGGTGAATGCCATATCAAAAGAGATTGTAGACTCTTCAGGACTGGGTGCTGAAATTGCTCTCGTTATTGGCGGGGGGAACATTTTTAGGGGCGTATCAGTGTCCTCCAAGGGCATGGACCGGGCTTCAGCAGACTATATGGGTATGCTGGCCACGGTGATGAATGCGCTGGCGGTCCAGGATGTTCTGGAGAAGATGGGAGCGGAAACCAGAGTTATGACCGCAATTTCCATGCATGAAGTTGCAGAGCCGTATATTCGGCGGCGAGCACTCAGGCATCTGGAAAAGAAAAGGATTGTGATTTGCGCAGCCGGCACTGGCAACCCCTTTTTCACCACTGACACTGCTGCAGCCTTAAGAGCCATGGAACTGAAGACTGATGCCATTCTCAAGGCAACTAAGGTTGATGGGGTGTATGACAAGGATCCGGTTAATAATCCTGATGCTGTCATGTATAGTAGGCTTACTTATCTTGATGTTTTGAAAAAACAGTTGAAGGTCATGGATTCGGCTGCTATTTCCCTGTGCATGGACAACAATATGCCAATAAATGTATTCAATCTTTTTCAGGCAAAGAGTATAAGCGGAGTTATTAGCGGTCAGGAAATTGGAACTGTTGTTCATTAGTTAGTGGCTTACAATTGTTATCGGTTAAGAGCTCTTCATCCAGGCGGCCCGGGACCGAACCTGTGAGTAACTTACGCCACTCGTTCCCAGGCTCCAGCCTGGGGACGTCTTGTTCTTGCGGCTCCAGCCGCTTCTTTGAAATGTGGCTTAAGCCACAAAAAAAGAGGTAATAGCCTTAACACGAGATTGCTTCGCTTCGCTCGCAACAAGGATTGCCGCGCTCGAAGACTCGCTCGCAATGACACCTGAGCTGTCAGAGATGTAGTTGCTGAAAACCTGTCACCCACGAGGGAGCCTAAGCGACCGAAGCAATCTTTATGGTAAAACCATAATGCTGTGAATTTATTGCTAATTTTGTTTTAGTTGTTTAAAAGCTCCTCACCCGGGCGGCCCGGGACCGAACCTGCGAGTAACTTTACGAATCTGTCACTTTTCTGAAAATTGGGACAGTCCCCGCGAGGTGCTTTAAAAAAGATTGATGCTGCATTGGTTCCTGGAAGAAATTTGCTTCAATGGAAAAATTTTCACAGCGAGGGACAGTCCCTGTGCCAGGGTGCAAAGTTCCCATCTTTGACGGAACTTTGCTGGCAAATGTGCATGAATCATAAGCAAAAACCATAAAAATGTGAAAATTGTAACCATTTGAATTTATTGGCAAAACTATTCCAGTTACTTGTAAGCTCCTCACCTGGGCGGACCAGGACCGAACTTGCGAGTAACTTTACGAGTCTGTCACTTTTCTGGAAATTGGGACAGTCCCCGCGAGGTACTATAATAAAGAATGATACTGCATTGGTTCCTGGAAAAAATTTGCTTAAATGAAAAAATTTACACAGCGAGGGACAGTCCCTGTGCCAGGCGCAAAGCTCTCATCTTTGACGGAACTTTTCTGGTAATTGAGAATCAATCATATGTAAAAATCTTAAAATTGTGAAAACTATAACCGTCTGATTTTGTTGATAATTTGATTTTAGTTACTTAGAAGTTAATAGTTCATTGTCGCAGGACAAAAGCCTGAATTCACTGCCTTACCCTGATAACAATTAACAAATAACAGATAACAGATAACAAATAACAAATAACAGATAACAATTAACAATTAACAAACAACTGGCAACTGTAAACTCCCAGGATTCAGATAAGAAACAGGCAAATACTTCAAGGAGGATGAAATGCAGGAAGTGCTCAAAGATTGTAAATCCAGAATGAAAAAAGCCATAGCCACCCTTGAAAAAGAGTTTTCCAAACTGCGGACCGGCAGGGCCTCCACTGGTCTGCTGGATGATGTTTTGGTGGACTATTATGGAACACTTACACCTCTTAACCAGTTGGCCTCAATATCTATTCCCGACAGCAGAACCATCTCCATTCAGCCCTGGGATCGTAACGCTTTTGCCGGGGTGGAAAAGGCCATTATGAAGTCTGATCTGGGGCTTAATCCTGTCAATGACGGAAAGGTTATCAGGATTAATATTCCGCCGCTGACTGAAGAAAGACGTAAAGACCTGGTAAAGCTTGCTAAAAAATATTCAGAAGACACCAAGGTAGCAGTGCGCAATGTCCGCCGTGATGCCAACGAGACCCTCAAGAAAATGAAGAACAGCAAGGAACTGACTGAAGATGATATGCACAAGGGGCAGGACGAAGTGCAGAAGATTACGGATTCTTTTGTGGAACAGGCGGATCAGGTTCTTGCTGAAAAAGAAAAAGAAATAATGGAGATCTGATCTGCTTAATCGAACACCCCGACATCTCGCTATCATCATGGATGGTAATGGCAGATGGGCTAATAAAAGAAATCTGTCAAGAAGTGAAGGTCACAATCAGGGAACCAGAGCAGCGCGGTCCATAGTTGAGGAAGTCAGGCGCTTAGAAATACCGTATCTGACTCTTTATGCCTTTTCCCGTGAGAACTGGGCCAGACCCAGGGAAGAAGTATCATTTCTTTTCAGCCTTTTGGGGCGCTTTATTCAGGGAGAGCTGCAAAGTCTTATCAAACAGGATATCAGGTTGAATATTCTGGGAGAGCTTGATGAGCTTCCGATGCCCACCCGAAAAGTGGTGAATCATGCCTGCTCCAAAACTAAATCATGCTCCAGCATGAATCTGAACCTTGCTTTGAACTACTCTGGACGCCATGAAATTGTCAGAGCCTGCAAGGCTGTCATGCAAAAAGGACTTTCCCCTGATGATTTGACTGAAGAAGTATTCAGTGAATATTTATATACAGCAGGCCAGCCTGATCCTGATTTAATTATCAGGACCAGTGGTGAGCTGCGCATCAGTAACTATCTGTTATATCAGTCTGCTTATTCAGAACTGTACTTTACACCAACGCTATGGCCTGATTTTACACCTCAGGAACTGCGTACAGCCTTAGAAGATTTTGCCACCAGGCAGAGAAGGCTGGGCAGGGTGGAATCCATATGAAATTTACCTCACATCAAAAAAGAATACTGACTGCCTTAGTGCTTATTCCACTTATGGGAGCAGTCATTTACGCCGGTGGTCTGATCAAGACCTTGACCATTGGTCTGGCAGGTTTTATTGGTCTGTGGGAATTCTACAATCTTTTCTGGGAGCGGGGCTCCAAGCTTTTTCTAAAGCTCACAGGAAGCCTTGGTGGAACTCTCTTTTTATTGGATACAGGCCTTGGCTGGACTGAGAATCCGGTTCTGTTTCTGGTGGTGTTTTTCTGGATCACCTGGCTTCTTTTTCTGATAGAATACAGCAGGAAAAAAGAACAGGCTGAATTTAAAGACTACCTTATTCTCATTGGGGGCATGTCTTACCTTCCTCTGGTATTGAGCCTTTTTTTCAACCTTGATTCAGTTCAGATTATAATTGTGCTTCTGGCAGTAGTTGCTTCGGATGCTGGTGCTTATTATGCTGGTTCATGGCTTGGGGGAAAAAAGATCTGGCCTGATGTCAGCCCCAAAAAGACCTGGGCCGGCAGTGCCGGGGGGATGCTTCTCTGTGTTGCTGTGGTGCTTGGCATGAGTCTGGCTTTTGGTAATTCTGTCTGGTGGCATTATCTGCTGCTTGCAGTGTTCATGAACATAGCTGCCCAACTTGGTGATTTTTTTCAATCTTCACTGAAGCGCTGGAATAATGTAAAGGACACAGGACATATACTGCCCGGGCATGGTGGAATTCTGGATCGTATTGACAGCCTGCTGCTGCTTTTGCCTGTTTTTGTTATATACAACACTTTATTTTCAGTATTTTAAGGTGGATAATCCTTGATATCATATATTTCACCCACCGATTCCCCTCATTTTAAAGCAAAAAAGCGAACAATAACCATACTGGGTTCCACTGGATCCATTGGAACCAGTTCTCTCAATGTAATTCGGCACAACAGGGATGACTTCCAGGTGGTGGGGCTGGCCGGTGCCAGGAATATTGAGCTGCTTGCGGAACAGGCCAATGAATTCAGACCTGGAGTTCTGGGGGTATATAATGAATCTTTGGCCGGGGAGCTTAGTTCCAGATTAGATTCAGGATATTGTCCTGATATTGTTTATGGTACATCTGGTTATGAAAACATGGCTATGATGGATGATGCGGACTTTATTATGTCTGCCATGGTTGGGGCGGCTGGGCTTCGGCCCACCATGGCAGCCGCGCAAAAGGGCAAGGTAATTCTGCTGGCCAATAAAGAGTCTCTGGTTTTGGCGGGAGATCTTATCGGCGAGACCTGCAATAAGTATCAGAGTGTAATATTGCCGGTGGACTCAGAACATAATGCTCTGTTTCAGGCCATGCAGGGCCATGAATTCAAGGGTGTGGAATCCATAATAATTACTGCTTCAGGTGGTCCGTTTCGAGGACGTGACAAAGCATTTATGAGCAAGGTGACACCTGAGCAGGCTTTGGATCATCCCAACTGGTCCATGGGTGCCAAAATCAGCATTGACTCAGCCACCATGATGAACAAAGGCCTTGAGGTTATTGAGGCTTGTCATCTTTTTGGTATTTCAACTGACAAAATCAAAGTGCTTGTGCATCCCGAGAGTATTGTGCATTCTCTTGTTGGCTATATTGACGGATCATTGCTGGCCCATATGGGAACACCAGATATGATGATACCCATTGCTCATTGTCTGGGTTTCCCGGGCAGGCTGCATACAGGTCTGGAACCATTAGATCTGACGGCTCTGGAGAGACTGACTTTTTTTGCTCCTGATTACCAGGCTTTCCCCTGTCTTAAGCTGGCATTAAAGGCTTTTGAGAGTGGCCCTGACTACCCCGTGGTGCTTAATGCTGCCAACGAAATTTGTGTTGAAGGATTTCTTAATAATAAAATTGGTTTTATGGATATCGCGCTTTTAAACGCTAAAGCTCTGGACGAACATGTTTCCAGCAGGGTCAATTCCTTAGAGCAGATTATGGAGCTTGACCTGAAAACGAGAAGCATGGTGCGGCAATGGATAGAGGCATAATGCATGATTGAAAGTATTGTAGCATTCATACTGGTACTTGGTGTACTGATTTTTTTTCATGAACTGGGGCACTTTCTTGTGGCCAGAATGTTCGGCATTGGAGTGTCAGTGTTCTCCCTGGGGTTTGGCCCAAAGCTGCTGGCCTTTAATTTTGGCAAAACCGAATATCGTCTTTCAGCCGTTCCATTGGGAGGTTATGTAAGTCTGGTGGGAGAGGCTGAGGATGCAGACTTGCCGGATAAGTTCAATAAGGAAGAAAGTTTTGCAAGGCGACCTCCGTGGCAGCGTATCCTTGTTGTGGCAGCCGGTCCGGTTTTTAACTTTGTTCTGGCCTGGTTTATATACTGGGGGCTTTTCTGGGCACATGGGCAGATGGAAATGCTGGCTCATATCGGACAGGTGGCAGATGACAGCCCTGCTTATGAAGCCGGACTGGAACCGGGAGACAGGGTAATAGCCATTAATGGCCATGAGATTCAAAACTGGGAAGAAATGGTTCAGTACATCCAGGGCAGCGGCGGAGATGCACTGTCTTTTCAGGTTGAACGCAGTGCCAATATACTGGACTTTGAAATCATACCTCATATGGCCACCCGTGAAAATATCTTTGGAGAAGAGATAATTACTCCTCAGGTTGGAATCATAGCATCAGGGGACACTGTAGAAATTCCCTTGAGTTTTACTTCTGCAGCTGCTGAGGGTGCGGCCCAGACCTGGATGCTCATGAAACTCACAGTAGAAGGCATTATTAAACTCATCGAGCGCATCATTCCCTTGGATAATATTGGTGGTCCCATAATGATTGCCCAGCTTGTGAGTGAGCAGACCCATGAAGGACTGACTAACCTGCTGGCTTTAACTGCGCTTATCAGCATCAATCTTGGACTGATAAACCTTTTGCCCATTCCAGTTCTTGATGGTGGGCACATAGTTTTTTACACTGCTGAAATGATTACCGGAAAACCTCTGAACGACCGCATGCGCCAGGTGGCCACAAGAATTGGCCTTGCGCTGCTGCTGGCCCTTATGAGTCTGGCCATATTTAATGATTTGTTGAGGATTTTCAGGTAGTTGCTTGAAATGCATATCAGGGATTTTTTCTACAAGTTTGCTTTAACTATTCGCTGCGCTCTGAATTGGAAACTTTTGCTTACCTACAGGCCAAGGATAGAAAAATATGGATGCAGTTTGCCTGCAGCAGCAGACAAAATCTGGACACCATGGTATACAGACGAATCAGGAAGACCAAGAGAGTTCTATCACAATGATGCAATGCCTAATTCAGTGATACATGCAGCCAGTAACTCCGAACTTTTGGAATATCATGAAGTACAAAATAGGCTGATGGGGCAAAACACAAATTTTGTTTTTCCAGGCTATAAGCCTCCAGGTCCTGACATACTTCTGCTGGATGGAAATCACAGGTCAGTCTCAGCAATGGTGGAGGGGCGAAAGATATCTATTGCCTTATACATCATTAAAGGACCATTGGATCCGTCTGTGCTTCCGGATTTACATCTTTGGCAGTAACTATTACGGGCTATGCTTCATCCCCGTAGAAAAAGCTTTGTTAAATTAATGTCAGATATCCCTTCTATCCCTCTGAGTTGATACCACAAATGCGTATTTTGCATATCGTCAATGATTATCTCCCCAATAGCAAAGCAGGGACTGAATACTATATTTCAGAGTTATCTGAAGCTCAAATGGAATTGGGTTACCTGCCCTCAGTACTGTACACAAAAATTTTGGAAGACAGCAATGTTAATCATGAACCCTTCTATATAATCACAGAATCTGAATACCAGAATATACCTACATATGTTCTGACCATACCCTTGTCCCATAAAAACTTACTATATAATTCATATCTTCTAAATACCCTAAAACCTTGGATGCAAGGTATGGACTTTAGTTTAGTTCATATACACAGCATGATAAATTATTCATGTTCATTAATAGATGTAATAGGTAGACATATTCCTGTTATGTTTACTTTTCATGACTTTTGGTTGTTATGTGCCAACGCAATTTTGATACATTCAGCAGGAAAGGTGTGTAGCGGGCCTGACACTCTTGATAAATGCGTCGAATGCCAGCGTGTTCATACCGATAATCTGTCTTCCGCCTGGCTGATACAAAGAAAAAATTACGCTGCTAAGGTTATGAAGCGTGTGAATCTCGGCATATGCCCATCAAGGTTTAGCCTGTTTAAATATAAAAAATATGGAGAACCTGACTTCAAAATTGTTCACGAATCTCTTGGTATGAAACCAGTTTCTATGACGAACTTTTCAAAAAACAATGGAGATCCTGTACGTTTTACATACCTTGGAGGGATCTGTTGGTTCAAAGGGTTAGATGTTGCTGTAAGCGCTTTTCGTGCGCTTAAGATTAACAATATCATTTTAAATATATACGGGCATATTTCCAGCACTCATTATTTTGAAAAGGTCATGGAAATAGCAAATGGCGACTCACGGATACAATACTGTGGCGCATATAGTAAATCTGATTTGGGATCCATATTCGAGTCCACTGACTGTGTAATTCTACCCTCACGTATCGAAAGTTACTCATTTGTTGTACGTGAAGCACTATCAGCAGGAGTGCCTGTCATAGCATCCAATGCCGGAGCCCTGTCTGAAATTGTTAAGCATGGAAAAAACGGTTTTTTGTTTAAGAGTGGCGATGGTGCAGACTTAGCAATGAATATTTTTAGGGTTGCTAAGGATCCAGAGATTTTGCTTAGTTTAAAATCAGGTATTAAACCGGTCAAGACAATTTACGATGATGCTGTAAAGATTGGTGAATACTATAGATCATTTATGAAATGATATTGGGTAGGAATTACTGTATGGTATGAAATCCCATCAAGGCAGATTATAGCACGTATGAAAGATCATTTTTTGGTAACAGCTTCATCTTTTGAATGTGGCTCGGGGGCTGGCTCATCCGGGATCTACTTGCTTTAAAAATTTCACATTCTGTATATCGGTCGATGCTCAATCTGGGCCGTTTTGCAAAGTCTTGATTTCTTTAAGCAAGACTAAGCTATTGATAGTATTGTAATTCTAAGAGGATGCTTATGGTTAACTCAAAAATGGTATACTCAGAGGACATTTTGGGCTTCTCGCTTGAAAATTTTCCACTATATGCTTTTATTTTTGCTTATAATGAGTCTGACATTATTGAGTCTACCATAAAGAATGCCTTTATCCAGGGATGTGACAAGGTGTTTGTCGTAGATCACTGTAGTGATGATAACACAGTGGAAAAGGCTATTGATGCAGGTGCTATTCTTTATGATCGATATAATTCTAAATATTTCGAAGAAGATCAAAAAGTGCTTATAGCTAATAGGTGTATGGACGAGGTTAGTAGTAAGGTAAATGAAAAGCACATTTGGTGGTTGTTTATTGATGCTGACGAATTGCCACATGGTCCTTTTGGCAAGACTATCAAGGAGTATATTAGATCTATTTCAACTGAATACAGGGTTATAGGTTCTACTTTCTTAAATCATTACCCAGGCAACAGCATTTATAAACCTGGATCTAACCCAGCATTTGCTTATCCCAAAGCTGAAATGGAAACCTTGTCATATTGTAACTATAATCACATGAAGCACCAGTTAATAAGGTATGACCAAGACCAGTCACGGATAATTATTGGACCTGGATATCATATTTTTGCTTGCGATTCCTGTCCTTTAGTAGAACCTATACATGGCATATTTACCCATCACTTTCCTTACAGGAGTATTAATACAACTTCAAATCGTTTGCGGAAAATAATTCTTGAAGATAAGCTTTTTAAGATGAAAAAAAAATTAAAAACAACTGAAAAAGAGCTGGCAAAAAATAAAAGTTATAATGATGTATTCAGAAGTAATCCTGATCAGCATCATTGGGAGTTGCGTTGGCAAAATATACGTCAGGCATATAGAAAACATAAAGAACTGTATCACTGGAAAGAGTTAGTGCCTCATGAACATGCTTTTTTTTCTGGATGGGAATAAAGATCTTTAGAATAAAAGTTATCAGTTATTTATGAATTGTGAAATAAAAAAGATCATGATTTCATGCGGTATTGCTGGATACACTTGTAAACATCCATAGTGTAGAAAGGTTTCATAAAATCAATATGTTGCACAATGAAATTTGACTCTGCAGTAAAGATGTCTGTTCAGTAAGCAGAATATCGCATAATAAATATTTCAAGTTGAGAAAGTCATGAGTAAAATATCAAGCTCTACCTCTTCCTCTTCCATTCATCTTGTCCTTAATTGTGCTGAAGCGCATTTACAGGTAGTTTTCGGTGAGGAAGAGCAGGTGCTATGGTCCGAGACTCTTTATGTACCTGGCCGGGCTATGAAGTATATTGCTCCAACCATAAAGTCCGGCCTGAACTTTCTTGGTATGGAACCATGTGAGTTAGCTGCCATATCATGTGTGGAAGGTCCGGGAAGCTTTACCGGAATCCGCATGATCTTTGCTCACGCTATGGGTATGGCTGCAGGAGCACAAGTTCCCATGGGCAGGATCTCTTACTTTGATGCTTTGGCGTATGGTCCTGGAAAATTATTGAAAAATCCTTTGTGGATATTTGTGCACTCCAGGATTGGCCAGGTCTATGCTGCTGCTTACAAGACTCCCGGTCTTGAGCTACTATATGCTCCTGCAAATATTGCACTGAGTAATGTGGCAAAAATTGCAGGTTTGGACACTAATGGCAAATTGAATATAATGGGCAGCGGCGTTCGCAGAAATTCTAATATTTTTAAACATGGCAATTTCAAAATTCTTGATCCTGTATGGGATAAAGCCTTACCTGAGTCTCTTCTTTGTCTAACCATTAAAGCTTCTAAAAGTTACCACTACCTCCTCCCAAGATACCTTCGTGCCTCAGACGCTGAAGAAAACTTAGCAAAAAAAAACAACTTCACCCTAAAGTAATTCCTCCCTGCGTCGATAAATAGTTCAAATCACAAGAACCAGGAATGGCAAGGACGCCGTTTCCAGACTTCAAGGAGGAATACACTATGTCAATGGTAATTAATTACAACGCAATGGCCAACAATGCGGCCAACAATCTTACGAATCATTATGGAAATCTTGCAACTTCAACCAGAAGGCTTTCATCGGGGCTCAGGGTAGGCACTGCTGCTGATGATGCAGCGGGTCTGGCAGCAAGAGAGCTTATGCGTGCGGATATTGCAGCACTGAACCAGGGCATTAGGAATGCCAATGATGGTATATCACTGATTCAGACAGCAGATGGTGCTTTGGGTGTTATCGATGAAAAGCTTATTCGTATGAAAGAACTTGCAGAACAGGCAGCTACAGGAACATATAACTCTGATCAGAGGCTCATCATTGACTCTGAATATCAGGCCATGGCTTCAGAAATCACCCGTATTGCCAATGCTACTAAATTTAATGGCATTTACCTGCTTAATGGAAATTTGTCACACAGTACATTTGGAGATAATCCAGATAAATGGTCCCCGAATGATCTTGATACATTGTCTCCCGATGGACCACTGAAAATTCATTTTGGGCCTACAAATCAATCAAAAGAAGATTACTATTATATTGAAATAGGCATTGCTACAGCCTCTGCTCTTGGTGTGGGTAATAGCTCAGATCCCAATAGAGCAAACCATAGCACCACTGAAAATAGTGGAGGTTACTCCATCTCAACTCAGCAGGGAGCACAGCAAGCACTGGAAACTTTAGATCAAGCCATTATATCCAAGGACAAAATAAGGGCTCAGCTTGGAGCGTTACAGAACAGGCTTGAAAACACCATAACCAATCTGCAGATTCAGTCCGAAAACCTGCAGGCTGCTGAATCTCGGATATCAGATGTTGATGTGGCTCAGGAAATGACACAATTTGTCCGTAATCAGATACTTACCCAGTCCGCAGTAGCCATGCTTTCCCAGGCAAACAATCTGCCCAGGATGGCCATGCAGCTTATCGGTGGATAAATTTTCCGCCTGGCAGTCAGGTTAAATAAGTATTATTCAGGCAGGGGCTGGTTTGCGCAGAGGGCGTGATCCAGCCCCTTTGTCTTTGGGAACTTTTATTGCAAAACTCTCTTATGGATAAATCTAACAGGAATAATTTTCCCGGGAGTTGAAAGTATGCCAGATACAATGGAAATGGAAAATCTCATATCAGGAAGCATGCATTTTACCGGCCTTGGTTCAGGTACTGATTTTAACCAGATGGTGGAACAGCTGGTCAAGCTTGAACAGCGGCGAGTTGCGAGATGGGAACTTTGGAAAAGTGACTGGGAGGAGAAGGTAGAAGCCTTTCAGGAGCTTCAGACCAAAATGGTATCATTAAGAAGCAATCTGGCAAGCATGGACTCGGTGAATAAGTTTTTTGTCAAAGAGACAACTTCCTCCAACCCAGGAGTGGTTAGGGCAACTGCCAACAGTGATGCTGAAGAAGGGAGCTATAATATTGAGGTAGGCAGCCTGGCCCAGAATCATATTGTTTTTTCCAGAGAAGGTTTTGCCAGTACTAGTGACCCAGTCAATCAGCCTGGAGAGGACAAGTTTGCCTATTCTTACGGCGGCAAGAGAGTTGAGCTGGAGCTGCCGGAGAACACCAGTTTAAATGGCTTTGTGAATATGATTAATAGTGACCCCAATAATCCTGGAATTAGAGCAAGCATAGTAAACCGGGGAGATGAGTACTTTTTGCAGCTTCGGGGCATGGATCAGGGTAAGGATAATGTCATTGAGCTTACATATGCTGAAGATGATGAAGGGAATCCAGAAGAGGGTCGCACTTTGTCCAAGTTTTTTGATATTGATGGCGAAAAAATGGATACCAGCCAGGCAGCACAAAATGCAAAAATTAAAGTGAATGGCTGGCCTGTAGATGAAACTGATGAAGAGGGCAATATTGTTAATCAGGTCTGGATAGAGAGAACTTCCAATTCTTTCAGTGATATTGTTGAAGGAGTGACACTTAATATATATAGTGAAGGTCTTGCTCAAATCAATATTGAAAATGATCAAAAGGCAATAAAAGAGCAGGTTTATTCTTTTGTTGACCAGGTTAATGAAGTCCTGGATTTAATCAACAGCCAGACAAAGGTAAGTGAGTCAGGTAAAGGATCTTTGCTTACTGGAAACTATGGTCTGCAGATGATTGAAGCCAAGCTCAAGAGTGTTATGTCGTCCATAGGCATAGGCTTTGATCGCCAGAAAGGAGGCGATAACTTACCTTCCATGTCTACAATAGGAGTAACTATTGACGCTGAAAGGGGATCTCCAACTTTTGGCAGATATATTATTGATGATGAAGTTCTGGATCATGTTTTGAAAAATGATCCAAGAGGAGTAGCAGAGCTGATAAGTGGTAACCTGGAGCCTGATACAAAAAGTCAGGACTTCAGATTCGGTACTCTTGTCAGAGGTGTTACCAGGCCTGGGCTTTATGACGTGGAGTATGAAATCGATGGAAATGGCAAAATAATTTGGGCCACAATTGATGGCAACACTGCTGGCATTGATGGCAACTTCATTACTTCAAGAGAGGGCGATTCAAGAGGTTTATCAATTCAGGTTGATAATCTGAATCCCGGAGAATATAAAGGAAATGTCAGGCTCAAGTCAGGAAAAGTAAACGAAATGCGTGATATTCTCAAGGATCTGACCGACTCCAGTAATGGTACTTTAAAGATTCTGGAAAGAAATTATGAAGATATTATGCGCAATATTGATAATAAAATAGATTTTGAACAAAGAAGGCTTGACAGATTTGAACGTGACCTGCGCATGAGGTTTGCCAGACTGGAAGAATTGCTCGGGTATTACGATGGTTTGCAGAATGCCATGGGTTCTCAGATACAGTCGTTGAATTTTGATTAATTTTTTCAAGCAAAACACTAAAGAAATTGCTCTTGCGGACGATACAGTACTTAAGCCGCGTTGATGGCAGCGCGCAAAACCCGAGGAGGTCATAGATGTACAGTACAGCAGCAAGAGCATACTTTAATACCAAGGTTACAACTACCAGCCAGGAAGAAATCGTTGTCATGCTCTATGAAGCAGCAATCAAGTTTCTGGAGCAGGCCAAGGTAATGATTGAAGAAAAGGACTATCAGGAAAAAGGTAACTCCATATCCAAGGCTCTTGATATTATAGCTGAGCTTGATGGAAGCCTGAATACTGAAAAAGGTGGAGAAGTTGCCCAGAATCTGCATGCCATGTATATGTTTTGCCAGTCCCGATTGCTTATGGCCAACCTGAAGATGGATATTGCAATCATTGATGAAGTAATTCAAATGCTTAAGAGTGTTGGATCGGCATTTGCCGAAGTTATAAAAAAGCAGAAGGGCAATGGTTAAGTTTTGCATAAAAAATCTATGCATATTGAGACAGTCAGACAGTTCAAGTTTTTTTGACGTATAAGAATTAAGCCTATACCTTTGAAATAGTTCAAGTCATGTAAAGGACCCGTGAGGGTCCTTTTTTTTTGCTGAATTTCAAAGCTTGATTCCAGGCTTTTATCCCGGTAGAGTATGAGGTGAGAAGAAGGTTGTCTGTAACGGATGTTCGGCGTTAGAGATTGCCGCGCTCGAAGACTCGCTCGCAATGACACCTGAGCTGTCAGGGATGTAGTTGCTGAAAACCTGTCACCCACGAGGGAGACTAAGCGACCGAAGCAATCTGTGTGTTAAAGCCATAATGCCCTGAATTTATTACATATACTACTGTAGTTGCTTGTAAGGCTAAACTATTACCAAAAAAGTCATAAAGGAATAGGTATAAATGGAGATAATTTGTCCCAAATGCAATTTTATGCAGAATGTACCTGATGAAAAGATACCTCCCAAAGCGGAAAAAGCTACTTGCCCCAAATGTGGAGAAAAGTTTCAGTTCAGGACGGTACAACCGGAATTTCACATTGATGAGGAACCTTCTGTAAAAGATCAGGAACAGCTTAAAAGGCCTGATCCTGAACCCACAGGAGAAAAGAATGCTGAGGATGACTCCATCTGGTCTCGTCTTGAAAGTATGGGGGGGCAGGAACAAAGTGAAGCCATACTCGACTCGGATGACTCTTTAGAGCAGGGTTATGAGGTCCCATGGGAAAATCTTGATGAGCATGGTTTTTTTCCAGGATTTATAGAAACCATTAAAAGGGCCATGCTGGCGCCCTCAGCTTTTTTTTACAAAATGCCTTTAAAGGGTTTTGTAATGCCTCTGGCCTTTTTTTTACTGGTATCCGTAATACAGGCCCTTGGAACTTTTATCTGGAATATGGCCGGTGTTTTCCCCACCACTGCTCAACACGATGCCAGTGGCCTTGGTATGGGCATGATGGGCATTGGCTCATTTTTTATTGTTATTGTTTATCCTTTTTTTATGGGTGTCTGGCTGTTTGTAGCCGCAGGTGTGACGCATCTTTTTCTGATGCTTTTTCAATCAGGCAGGGCAGGGTTTGAAGGCACTTTCCGGGCAACTGCCTATGGCAGTGCGCCAATGGTATTGGGGCTTCTACCTTTTATCGGACCAATTATTGGTGCAGCCTGGTCATTGGGCATAACAATAATAGGATACAAACAGATACATGAATCAACTTACATGAAAGTTATCATGGCCATGCTGACACCTATTGTTCTTGTAATCGTCATGGCTGCATTATTTTATTAAAGATTAACCATTCTGCAGGATCGCATAAAAAGACTTGGTCTCCTGGTCCAGGGCTGCGGAGACATCTAAAACAGGCAGTTGCCCTTCTCCGTCATTCCGGCGAAAGCCGGAATCCAGTGCAGTTGAAAAGACTGGCCGTATGTGATGAATAATTACATCAAACTTGCAACTTTTTTCAAGGAAACAAAATGATCGGAATATCAAAACTATATTGTGCGTCCATAGAACCTTCAGATGCTTTACGTTATGGCAGGGAGGCCGGAAAATTGCCTTCTCATCTTCTGCAGTTTTCCAAGGATAAAAAACCCGTTGTTGTCTGGAACATGACCAGGCGTTGCAATCTGAAATGCGTTCACTGTTACGCCCAGGCTGAGCAGGAGGAAGGAACCGACGAGATCAGCACCCAGCAGGGCAAGGCCATAATTGATGATCTGGCCCAGTATGGCTCTCCAGTAATGCTTTTTTCAGGCGGCGAACCGCTGGTGCGAAAAGATCTGGTGGAGTTGGCCAGCTACGCAGTCGGTCAGGGCATGCGGGCGGTAATTTCCACTAATGGTACCTTAATAACCAGGTCCAAGGCGAGAGAACTCAAGCAGGTCGGGCTGTCATATGTAGGTATATCCATTGACGGTGGGGAAGAGGTTCATGACCGCTTTCGGGCAGTAAAGGGCTCATTTAAAAAGGCCATGCAGGGAGTAGAAAACTGTCAGGCAGAGGGGCTTAAGGTTGGCCTGCGCTTTACAGTTAATAAGAGGAATGTTCAGGAGGTCCCCGGCATTTTTCAACTCATAAGAGATATGGAAATTCCCAGAATCTGCTTTTATCATCTGGTTTATTCAGGTCGTGGTTCAGATTTGATGAAAGAAGATCTGAGTCACACGGAAACAAGGCAGCTTGTGGACATGATTATGGATGAGACCAGAAACATGTATGAATCAGGCATGACCAAGGAAGTTCTCACTGTGGATAATCACGCAGATGGACCTTACATTTATCTGCGTCTGCTCAAGGAAGATCCTGACAGAGCCAGGGATGTTTTTGAGCTTTTGCAATATAATGAAGGCAATAATTCTGGCCGGGGCATTGGCTGTATTTCCTGGGACGGCAGTGTGCACCCTGATCAGTTCTGGAGGCATCACGTTTTTGGTAATGTGCTGCAAAGGCCCTTTTCAGAAATATGGGATGATCCATCCATTGAGTTGCTGGCCAGGTTGAAAGATAAAAAGAGTTACGTGGGTGGTCGCTGCGCAAGCTGCAGATTTTTGAATGTATGCGCTGGAAACTTTCGGGCCAGGGCAGAGGCTTACCATGGAGACATCTGGGCTGAAGACCCTGCCTGTTACCTGACGGATGAAGAAATTCTCAAAATATAGTATTGTTGCGAAACTTATACATTGGCCCCAGGTGGCATAAGGTTCATTTGCTATTGGCAGTGACTGGATTTTCAGGCTGATGACTTAAGGCTGATAGCTGGTAGCTGGTAGTTGATAGCTGGTAGCTGAGGGCTGAAACGCTGGGATATTGGTCATTTTGGCTTTTGCCTGTGTATAAAACTTTATGTGTGAGGCGTTTACAATATTTCAACCTTTGCAAATTCGCTGCATATACAGGAGACCAGATTAGTATGAGCTTTTATCGAGGAAGAAGACTTCGCAAAACACCAGCCATCAGAAAGATGGTCCGAGAAACCGCAGTGGCACCCCAGGACCTGATACAGCCTTTTTTTGTGTCAGAAGAGGACGATGACCTGGAAAGACCCATAGAATCCATGCCCGGGCAATATCAGCTTGGAGTAGATAAACTGCTTGAGCATGTGGAGGATGTCGTGGAAAAAGGTATTTCCAGCGTGATTCTTTTCGGGGTGCCCAATGAAAAAGACGAAGCAGCCTCTCAGGCCTTTGCTGAGGACGGCATTGTTCAAAAGGCT
Organism: Desulfonatronovibrio magnus; assembly: GCF_000934755.1. Lineage (NCBI taxonomy): Bacteria > Pseudomonadati > Thermodesulfobacteriota > Desulfovibrionia > Desulfovibrionales > Desulfonatronovibrionaceae > Desulfonatronovibrio > Desulfonatronovibrio magnus. The sequence goes on along the minus strand of NZ_KN882175.1, from coordinate 601,734 downwards.
GTTTCAAGGTTAAAAAGATCTTTTCCTGAGCTTATTGTCATCACTGATGTATGCTTATGTGAATATATGAGTCATGGGCATTGCGGAATAATAAAAAACGGGCATGTGGTAAATGATGCTACCTTGGATATTCTGGTTAGAACAGCAGTATCTCATGCCCGTGCAGGAGCGGATATTGTCGCACCTTCGGACATGATGGACGGAAGAATAAAACACATCCGCCAAGCTTTGGACACAGAGGGCTATACAGACCTGCCCATTATGTCCTATGCAGTGAAATATGCTTCAGCCTTTTACGGACCTTTTAGAGATGCTGCTCAAAGTGCGCCATCATTTGGTGATCGCAAGTCTTACCAGATGGACCCTGCCAATTCTAAGGAAGCCATGCGTGAGGCAGCCGCAGACGTTGCTGAGGGTGCAGATATGCTTATGGTTAAGCCGGCCATGCCATATTTAGATATAATCAGGGACTTGAAACAAAATTTTGATCTTCCTCTGGCAGCTTATCATGTAAGCGGGGAATACGCCTTGATCAAGTCTGCTGCAGAGGCTGGCCGGATAGATGAGAGAAAAATAGTCATGGAATCCATTACTTGTATCAAAAGAGCCGGGGCAGATATTATTCTGACTTATTACGCTGCTGATATTGCCCGTTGGCTTGAACAGGAGAGTTGAAATGGGCCATCATATTAAAGGGCACGGTGGCCCGGGACTCAGGCTTGTAGCCTGGGAAATAACCAGGTCATGCAATCTGGCCTGCAAACATTGCCGGGCAGAGGCACATCCTGAACCATTTGCAGGAGAACTCGACACTGCAGAGGCCAAAAAGCTGATTGATTCTTTCAAGCAGGCAGGAGATCCAGTAGTGATATTTACCGGAGGAGAACCTCTGCTTCGTCCGGATGTTTTCGAGCTGGTCAGTTATGCAGATTCCAAAGGGTTGCGCTGCGTAATGGCGCCCAATGGAACATTGATTAACCCGGAGAATGCCAGGTTGATGAAGGATTCAGGTATCCAGCGCTGCAGCATCTCCATAGACGGACCAAATGCTGCTGAACATGATCTGTTCAGGGGCGTACCTGGAAGTTTTGGCCTTTCCATGCAGGGGATTGATTACTTAAAAGAAGCAGGCATTCCCTTTCAGATTAATACTACAGTGACCAGGGACAATCTCCATCAGTTCAGGGATATTTTCAAGCTGGCCCAGGAGCTTGGTGCAGTGGCCTGGCATATATTCATGCTGGTCCCCACTGGCAGAGGCGCGGATATTAAGGATCAGGCCATTTCCGCTGTGGAATATGAAGAGGTTCTCAACTGGTTTTATGACTTCCGCAAAACAACAAACATGCATCTCAAGGCAACCTGCGCTCCTCATTATTACCGCATTATGCGTCAAAGGGCCAGAGAGGAAAAGATAGAAGTCAATCAGGAAAACTTCGGGCTGGATGCCATGTCCAGAGGATGCCTTGGAGGCATTGGCTTTTGTTTTATTTCCCATGTGGGGCAGGTTCAACCGTGCGGATACCTTGAGCTTGATTGCGGTAATGTCAGAAAAACCCCTTTTCCTGAGATATGGAAAAATTCTCCCAATTTTTTAAAGCTCCGTGACAAGACCCAATATAAAGGGAAATGTGGGCAATGCCATTACCACAAAGTGTGTGGAGGTTGCCGGGCCAGAGCTTTTACCATGGATCAGGACTTTCTTGCTCCTGAGCCTTTGTGTACATATGATCCTATGAAAAGCAAACAGGATAAGGCATGAACTATCACCAGGAAGGACTGAACTTTGTAGAGCGGCAAATTCTTGATATAATCCAGACTGATTTTCCAATAGCGTCAAGGCCGTATGCGGAAATTGGCAAGAGGGTTGAACTGACTGAAGCAGAAACCCTGAGTGTGGTCAGAGCTTTGAAACAAAAAGGGGTTATCAGACGCATCGGGGCAAATTTTCAGTCCAAAAAACTGGGCTGGCACAGCACTCTTTGTGCGGCCAGCGTGCCTGAGGATAAGCTTGATGAGTTTGTAGCCGAGGTCAACAGCCATCCGGGCGTAACCCATAACTACCTGCGCAAGCATCGACAAAACGTATGGTTCACATACATCGGACCCTCTGAAAAGGATGTAGCTGACTCTTTGCAGGATATCACCCGCAAAACCGGCATAGAAATCCTTAACCTGCCTGCCAGAAATCTGTTCAAGATCAAGGTAGATTTTCCAATGCAACGTAATTTGGACATTTTTAGAGGTAAATTGTGAGCACTGAACAAACTATTGGTCAAATTTTTCAAAAAAGTGTTGAATTTTTTCCCCAGCGGCCGGCATTGGGTTATGTGGGTCAAGAACCTTTAAGCTATGCCCAGCTCAATGATAAAGTGCAGGGCCTGTGCGCACTTCTTGAAGAAAGCGGAGTAAAAAAAGGGGATAAGGTTGCCATACTCAGTGAAAACTGTCCCAACTGGGGGATGGTTTTCCTTTCGGTTGTGTCCATGGGGGCGGTGGCTGTCCCTATACTTCCACAATTCCATTCTGGTGCAGTTGTGCATATCATCAAGCATTCTGAAACTAAAGTCATCTTTACATCCCGATCTCTTTTTCCCAAAATTGATGATGCTGACCTTTCAGGCTTGACTGTTTTTCTTATTGATGACTTTTCTGTAGTAGATGAAAATCCGCAGAGCAGGACAAAGATTAAGGACGCATTAAATACCAGCCTGAAAGGGTTTGATCGACTTAAGCAATCAGCCTACAAGTTTGCCGGCTGGGATAAACTGGGCGACACAAGTCCGGATGATCTTGCGGTGATTGTTTATACATCAGGTACAACAGGCAATTCCAAAGGGGTCATGCTGAGTCATGGCAGTATGGTTTATGATGCCAGGATGGCAGGCAACATTGTTGATGCAGGCTCTGAGGATAGATTTTTATCCATCCTGCCATTAGCTCATACCTATGAGTGTTCTCTTGGACTGCTTGCTCCTGTCACCTTCGGTGCAGCAGTTTATTACCTGCAGGAGGCGCCAACACCCAGGATACTTATACCTGCTATGGGCAAAGTCAAACCGACAATCATGCTCATGGTGCCACTGGTTATTGAAAAGATTTTCAAAACCAGAATTTTGCCTCAACTGAATAAAAGCAGGTTTATGTCCTTTTTGTACGGTTTTTCATTCATTCGTAAGAAGCTGCACAAGCTGGCCGGTAAAAAGCTTATGAGTTCCTTTGGGGGGGAAATCAAGGCCCTGTGCATTGGTGGGGCTGCGCTTGCGCCTGAAGCTGAAATGTTTTTAAGGGACGCAGGGATTCCCTACTCTGTGGGTTATGGGCTTACTGAAACTGCTCCCTTAGTGGCTGGAGCGAGAACAGATAAGACCAAGTTTACATCAACAGGTCCTGCCTTAGATGGCCTGGAGATCAAAATCGATAACCCTGACCCCAGGACCGGAATTGGGGAAATACTGGTTAAAGGCCCCAATGTAATGCAGGGTTATTACAAATCTCCGGCACTTACCAGTGAAGTGCTTACTCCTGAAGGTTGGCTGCATACAGGTGATCTGGGCAAGATAGACCAGGACAACTATCTGTATATCAAGGGCAGGCTCAAAAATGTTATTGTGGGGCCCAGCGGTGAAAATATATACCCTGAGGAAGTTGAGGCAGTGATCAATCAATATGACTACGTACTTGAATCCCTGGTCTATTCTGTGAACAACCGCCTGATAGCCAGGGTGCATCTCAATTATGAAAAACTTGATGAGGATTTTGGTCTGAAAAATATTCCAGAGACAAAAGTGGCTCAGCAGGTAAAGGAACTACTGCAGGAACTGCGGCAAAATGTAAATTCGCAGGTCTCTGAGTTTTCCAGACTGCACAAAATCATTGAGCAGACTGAACCTTTTGAAAAGACCCCAACCCAGAAAATTAAAAGATATCTATATATTGAGGAATAATTATGTCTTATTTTACTCATCTGCACTGCCATACTGAATACAGTCTACTGGATGGAGCCATCAGAATTGAAGATCTTTGCTCCAAGGCTGTGGATATGGGTATGCCTGCAGTGGCCATAACTGATCACGGCAATCTTTTCGGGGCACTTACTTTTTATCTTACGGCGAAAAAGTACGGTGTCAAACCCATTATCGGCTGTGAAGTATATGTTGCGAGTAAAAGCCATAAGGAAAAGGAGCAGCTTCGTTATCACCTGGTGCTCCTGGCCATGAATAATCAGGGATATCAAAACCTTATCAAGATCGTCAGCATAGGCTGGCTCAAGGGATTTTATTATAAACCAAGAGTGGACAAGGAAATACTCAAGGCCAACAGCGACGGGCTTATCGCCTTATCCGCCTGTCTGCAGGGTGAAGTGCAGCATGTGATGCGCAGACAAGGTTTTGACCAGGCCATGGAAAGTGCAGCTCAATACGCAAATATTTTTCCGGGCAGATTTTACCTGGAACTTGAAGCCAATGGCATCAAAGAGCAGGAAGAGGTGAATGAAAAACTCATTGAGATGTCCAGGAAAAACAGTCTGCCTCTTGTGGCCACCAACGATTGTCACTACCTTAATGCTGATGATGTAGAAGCGCATGATACTTTGCTGTGCATTCAGACCAATTCCAGAATTGACAGCCCGTCCAGAATGAAGTTTGACACTGACGAGCTTTACTTTAAATCTCCTGAAGAAATGGAAAGGGAGTTCGCCCATTGTCCCATGGCTTTGGAAAGTGTGCAGCAAATAATTGACAAATGCCATGTTGACTTAGACCTGGGCAAACATCATTTTCCCAATTATGAACCTTCCAAGGCAGACACTCTGGAGCATGAGTTTATTACTCTTGCCCGGCAAGGTCTGGAAGAGCGAATAAAGAAATTACCATATGAAGTAGACCGGGAAAAATATTTTGCAAGATTGGATGAAGAAACAGGCATCATCTGTGATATGGGTTTTCCTGGCTATTTTCTTATTGTGCAGGATTTTATCAACTGGGCCAAGGACAAGGGTATTCCGGTGGGGCCGGGACGGGGTTCGGCTGCTGGCAGTATAGCTGCGTATGCTCTGGGCATTACTGACCTTGACCCCATTAAGTATACCCTGCTGTTTGAAAGGTTTCTCAATGTGGAAAGGGCCAGCATGCCTGATATTGATGTGGATTTCTGCTATGACCGCCGGGAGGAAGTAATCAAGTATGTTGCTGATAAATATGGTCATGACAGTGTGGCCCAGATAACCACATTCGGCAGCATGAAAGCCAGAGCTGTCATTAGAGACGTGGGCCGGGCCATGGGCATAAGTCTTAGTCATGTTGACAAAATAGCCAAGCTCATTCCAGATGAACTTAAGATGACACTGGACAAGGCCATAGACAGGGAGCCGGATCTGGTAAAATTGATGGAAGAAGACGAGCAGGTATCCAAGCTCATGGATATTGCCAGGCGCTTGGAAGGCATGGTCAGGCATGCATCCACCCATGCTGCGGGCATTGTGATTTCAGACAAGGCCATGGATGAATACCTTCCTCTTTACAAGGGGAAAAAGGGCGAGGTTGTAACTCAGTACGATATGAAGAGGGTGGAAAAGGTAGGGCTTATCAAATTTGATTTTCTGGGGCTCAAAACCTTGACCGTTATAAGTGACTCTCTGAAGCTGATAAAGTCCAGCAACAAACAGGTGCCGGATATTAATACCCTGCCTCTTGATGATAAAGAGACATTCAGGCTGCTGGGGAGAGGGCTGACTGACGGGGTTTTTCAGCTGGAAAGTTCAGGTATGCGTAATGTTTTGACCGAACTTCAGCCCAATTGTTTTGAGGATATTATTGCGCTTCTGGCTTTGTACAGACCTGGCCCTCTGGAAAGCGGCATGGTCAGCGATTTCATAAATCGCAAACACGGACGGACCCAGGTGGAATACCCTCATCCGGACCTTGAGCCAATCCTCAAAGATACCTACGGAGTGATACTTTACCAGGAGCAGGTAATGAAAATCGCTCAGGTTCTGGCGGGCTATTCTCTTGGGGACGGGGATATGCTTCGCAGGGCCATGGGCAAAAAAGAGCCCGCAGTAATGGCTCAGCAGCGTTCCAAATTTATGGATGGGGCCAGAAAGAACAATGTGCCTGAGGAAACAGCTGAATATATTTTCAATCTCATGGAAAAGTTTGCAGGCTATGGTTTTAATAAGTCCCATAGTGCAGCGTATGCCCTCATTTCTTATCAGACAGCATATCTCAAGGCCCATTACCCCCAGGAGTTCATGGCTGCCCTGATTACCTCTGAAGTCAGCAATACTGACAAGGTCATTTCTCACATCAATGCCTCTCGTGATCTTGAGATTGATATTCTTCCTCCATGCGTCAACACAAGTCAGTATCAGTTCAGTGTTGATGAGGGGAAAGTTTTGTTTGGTCTAAGCGCTATAAAAAACGTGGGCAAAGGGGCCATTGAGAGTATTGTCAAAGAAAGGACGAAAAAAGGGCCATATACAAGCCTGCTGGATTTTTGTACTCGGGTCAACCTGCGTAAAGTAACCAAGAGAGTAGTGGAAATGCTCATTAAAAGCGGTGCCATGGATTGTTTTGGATGTTCTCGCAAGGCGCTTATGTCCGGCATGGATATGGTTGTTGCCAGATCGCAGCGTGCCGCCAAACCTAAATACCGAGGCCAGCCGTCTTTACTTAGTCTTATAGCGCCTGATAAAAAACCGGTTGTCTGTGGTCTGGGTATTGAATGTCCTGAAAATCAGGAGCCTGAGTTTCTTGAAGATGAAAAGCTCAAGTTAGAAAAAGAAGCTCTGGGATTTTATCTGAGCGGTCATCCCCTTTTGCCTTTTAGGCGTGATATTTCCCGTCTCAACCTGAAAAATATCCAGAACTGTCAGGAGCTGGGGGCGCATACAGAAGTGGAATTGCCTGCCGTGGTAGTTGGTAAAAAAGAAATCATGAGTAAAAAGGGTGAAAAGATGGCATTTTGTCAGATTGAAGACATGACAGGGTCAGCCGAAGTGGTTTTTTTTCCGGATGTTTATTCAAAATCCCGTTCTCTCGTGGACAGCGAAGAGCCTCTCGTGGTTAAGGCCAAGGTCAGTGGTTATCAGGGAGGATCCCAGGCAGAGAGTAATGGAGGATCTGAAGTTCAAAAAAAGGTCAAGTTTACGGCCATAGAGGTATTGTCTCTCGAAGATGTAATTTCAGCAGGCTCAGAACCAGTGCGCATTGATCTTCTGGTAAACACGGAGAAAGACGTTTCCAAGGTGCTTGAAACCTTGAAAGATATTGTAAACCGGTTTCCTGGTAAGGTGCCTGTGCAGATGAACGTAGTTTTAGATGACGAAGTCCAGTGCAGAATGCAGCTTGGGCCAAAATTCAGTGTAACCCCTGGCAGAGAGTTCTGGTCGGAACTGAGCAGGTCGGGGATTCAATAACCGGACAGGAAAAAAAGCAGGTAAGATATGACAAGGCCTCAATGGCAATTAAGGGTCAGTGCGGAATTCAGCTCATCTCATCAGTTGCGCAATTATTGTGGAAAATGTGAGAATCTGCATGGACACAACTTCCAAGTGGAAGTGCAGGTTAAGGGAGTAGAAGTGAATGCCGATACCGGAATGCTCATGGACTTCAAAGATTTGAAAAAAATTTTGAATACAGTGTTGGAGGAGCTTGATCATAAGCACCTCAATGACCTGGAATATTTCAAAACCATAAATCCATCATCAGAAAATATTGCAAGATATATTTATGAAAGAATAAAGCCTGTCCTGCCGCCCCAGGTTGATCCGGACTGGGTCATGGTGGCGGAAAAAAAGTCTTCCAGGGCCTTTTACCAGGAAAGATGATTTGCGCAACCCAGATATGTTAAAGGTCCATCGTAACTATTCACTACAGACAGCCAGTTTATTCCAATGTAATGGGTTCCGGCTCTTGCCGTAATAACAAAAAAGGCAAGTGTCTGCTTTAACTTTCACCCCGGTCCCGGATCGAGTCCGGGATAACGGATCCAAGCCCCATGTATTCTTATTCGATCTTGCTTAATAGCTCCTCACCTGGGCGGACCAGGACCGAACCTGCGAGTAACTTTAAGACTCTGTCACTTTTCTGGAAATTGGGACAGTCCCCGCGAGGTACTATAAAACAGATTGATTCTGCATTGGTTCCTGGAAGAAATTTGCTTTGATGAAAAAATCTACACAGCGAGGGACAGTCCCTGTACCAGGCGTAAAGCTCTCATCTTTGACGGAACTTTTCTGGCAAATGTGCATCAATCATGAGCAAAAATCGTCAAAATATGAAAACTGTAAACATCTGATTTTATTGGCAAAAACATTGTAGTTACTTGTAAGTTACGCATCATGATTTATTCAGTTGCTGTCTTCCCATCAGTTTCAAAACGATTTTGTTCAGTCTTTTGGTGATTTTTGGGTCATATTTCTGCTGAGATGCTGTCAGGAACTCAAGCGCCTTGTTATATGGCAGGGATTTGTCGTTTCTAATGAGCGTCAGTTCGCAGAAGGCGTGACAGACTGAAGCAATTTTCCCATGCAGACTCAGTTCGTTGCCGCGCATCCCCCGGGGAATGCCACTGCCATCCATCATTTCCTTATGCTCAAGATGACAATTTAAGACGATTTCATCCATGATATCAAGCTTGCGCATTATTCCTGCCCCGTTCATGGGATAGTTGGTAAGTTTGCTCTGCTCATCAGGAGTCAGATTGGTTTTTTTCTCCAGGATGAACTTGGGTATTCTGGAGAGCCCGAGTCCGTGGGTGAAAAGGCCTAAGGCCAGCTGATCCAGAGCCTTTCTTTTATATTCTTCACCTTGAGCATCAAGAAATACAGCCAGGCCTAAGATGGAGCTATTGTAGCAGAGGTGTGCATTGGAGTAATCTTCATGCAACTGGTTCAAAAGATGGTTGATGTTGTCAAGTTCAGAGATAATATATTCAGTCACTACTTTTGTGTCTGAAAATAGTTTGCTCAGGGCTGCGTCAACGGGCTGTTCAAAAAAATCATCAATTTTTTCGGTAAGGGCATACTTTATGATGTAAACTATTTCACCGGTGGTCAGGTGCTTATCCATGAGAACCAGGTCAAGCTGTTTACTAATGTGTTTGGCATAAATCTTGTGGTCTTCCCGAGATACAAAAAGCTGGCCCTCTCTGCTTATTTTGGCCATCTCTCTCTGCTGTTCCTGCGGTAGTCTATTTCCTTTCTTATAGTAAGGTGCAAGCTGGGATATTTTTTCATCAAAGCGGTATAAATTCAGTGGGAGTCTGAACTTGGGAAAGCTGGCCAGTATATCCGGAGATATCTGATAAAACTCTTCATTAAGGGTTTGGGTATCAATATCTGTTTGTTTCATAATTATTTTCTGTATATTTTAAGAAGGTTAGTTAAAGATCTTTCCTGTCCTGTTTTGGGGTGTCCGGCTGTAATAACAATCCTGTCTCCAGAGGCAAAGTCGGAAAAACTTTCAGCAAAATTCTCAGTACGCTGCAGATGGTCATGCGGTTCTTCAGGAATATCCACTGATGTTACGCCCCAGGAGAAATTCATGTATTTTTGCATATTGCAGTTGGGGCTCAAGCCATAAATATTCTGTCGCGGTCTGCACGAACTTATGAGTCGAGCGGTAAAGCCAGAGTCTGTGTGGGCCACCAGCGCTTTGGCTTTAACCTTGTCAGCCATAAGGCATGCTGCGTAGGCCAGGAAACTTTCTCCTCCGGTTCGGGCTGGTTCCACAGGACTGATTTTTTTCTCAAAGAACAGTTTTTCAGCTTCTGAAGAGATCTCACGCATATAACTGACGCTTTCCACAGGATAATTGCCAATGGCAGTTTCTTCGGAGAGCATCAGGCAATCTGCGCCATCCAGAACTGCGTTGGCTACATCAGTGGTCTCGGCCCTGGTGGGCATGGGATTATGAACCATGGACAGAAGCATCTGAGTAGCAACTATGACCGGCTTGGCTGCTTCATTGCAAGCTGAAATAATTCTTTTCTGTAATGTAGGCAGAGAGGGCAGAGGACATTCCAGCCCCAAATCTCCCCTGGCAACCATAACTACATCACATATATCAATAATCTCATCAAGCCTTTTAAGGGCTATCTCTCTTTCCAGCTTGGCCACAACAGGAATCCACTTTCCTTTTTCCTCAATAATATCCTTAGCCTCGGCAATATCTTCAGGCCCCTGCACAAAGGACAGGGCAACAGCGTCTATGCCGAGATCAAGGCCTTCAGCCAGATCTTTTCTGTCCTTGTCTGTCAGGGCGGATATGGATGTTCTGATGCCTGGAAAGGAAATACCCTTGCGCGAGGAGATAATGCCGGCATCAGCAGCTACCAGACTGATCATATCATTTTTGCGGCCAGTGACTTCAAATTTAAGGCCACCGTCGCTGACCCGGACAATATCTCCGGTATTGAGATCCGACAAAAGGCGGGGATGGTCAAAAGGTATGTAATTAAGATATTCAGCGGCTGCATCTGAGGGGCCCATATGGATTTCGTCGCCGACATTTATGGACATGGGAGATTCTTTCAAATCTCCTGCTCTTATTTTCGGGCCTGAAAGGTCCTGGAGAATGGTCAGACTGACATTGGATTCCTTTTCCACTTCTCTTATTCTGTTGATGATATCTATGAAGTCTTCAGCTGAGCCGTGGGAAAAATTCAGTCTGAAGATCCTAACTCCCCTGTCGGTAAGCTGTTGAATCATTTTTTTTTCTGAGCAGGCTGGGCCGATGGTGGCCAGAATTTTAGTGTGCATGAATTATCCTTTTATTAGGTTTTCAAAATGTGTAACTGTTTAGCCATTTTCTGTGGAAAGCAGGGTCAGTCTCCCCTTTCCCTGTGCCAAGCTCTCGCAATCAGGTTTTAATTCTAAAGCAGCTATGACATACAACTCAAATTAACAATTTTCAGAAACGGGTAATGCTCCTCTTACTTGTTTCATTAAAGGGGGCTGAACCGCCTGCAGACAATAAAGGTTTTCTGCTGAAAATTTATGTAATTTCCTTAACCTTACCTTTTAATGCATATACTTGCAATGCTTTAAAGATCAACAATTTTCCCAGATAGAAATTTTTTTTAAAAAAATCAAAAAAAAAATATTATGAAATAATAGATAGTTATCTGTGAAAAGAGTCGTTAACTATTGTATTGTAATTCGAATAACAAAATTTCCGATTGACTTTCTCTTGCCTAAAGTGAAATCAGGTGGTAAAAAGTGGTAAATGGTGGTTGTTAAAGGGGAGTCAATGTTTAGAGGACACAGTCAAAGAAGTATAGATCCCAAGGGCAGGCTTATGTTGCCGCCTGATTTCAGGGAAGTGATTATGGAGCAGGCTCCGGGTGGAGAGCTCATGATCACTAACTTTGATGATTGTGTCGTTGCCTATCCCTTACCTGAATGGGAAGAGATTGAACAGAGTTTTAACCGCCTCAATATGGCCAACAGAAAGTTCAGGGATTTTCACAGGTTCTTTATATCCGGTGCAACCCAGACCACCTTAGATAAGCAGGGACGGATACTTGTCCCTCCGTATTTGCGAACTTATGCGGAAATTACCAAGGAAGTGGTGCTTGCAGGAGTAGGCAGAAAGTTTGAAATTTGGGATTTGACTCGCTTTGAAGCGCAACGCAAAAAAATGGAGCAGGATTTTGATGGCATAATGGATTCTCTTGCTGAAAACGGCTTTGAACTGAGGTTTTAATGTGAGTATTCACAAGTCAGTCATGCCTGATCAGGTGATGCACTATTTACAGCCTGAGAAGGGTGGCAGATATTTTGACGGTACCCTGGGGGGAGGCGGACACAGCCTGGAAATATATAATGCCTGCCAGGGTGACTGTTTTATTTTGGGCGCTGACCATGATGCTGATGCCATAACAGCCGCACAGCAGAGGTTAGAGTCTTATCAGGACCGACTTTTTATTTTTCAGGGCTCATTTGAAAATTTTGATTCTTATATGCTGGAATTGGGATGGGAGAAGCTTGATGGAGTCATCCTTGATCTTGGAGTATCATCTCTGCAGTTAGATACCCCTGAAAAGGGTTTTAGTTTTATCAAGGACGGCCCTCTTGACATGCGTATGGGCAAAGGTTCTGGGTTTGAGCCTGTCTCTAAGCTGCTGGAAAGAATATCCCAGTATGAATTGCGCAATATTATAGCAAAATATGGTGAAGAACCTCTTGCCGGCAAGATTGCAAGAGCAATAATTGATGCAAGAGAGCAAAAAAAAATTCAGACCACTTTAGAACTGGCCGAGATAATTGAGAAGGCTTATCCAGCGAAAAAAAGGGCAATGGCCAGGAATCATCCAGCCACCAGAACTTTTCAGGCCTTGAGGATGAAGGTAAATTGCGAGTTGGAGAGTCTCGAGTTTTTTCTTAAAAAAATACCCGGATACCTGAGGCCGGGAGGCAGGATTGTCGTTATTTCGTTTCATTCTCTTGAAGACAGGCTGGTGAAACACAGCTTTAAAAAACTTGCTCAAACATGCCTTTGCCCCCCACAGTATCCAATGTGTTGCTGTGGACATGAAAAGCAGTTTGAGATTTTGACCAAAAAGCCTGTTATGGCATCTGATGAAGAGGTTGCTGATAATCCAAGATCCAGAAGCGCCAAGCTAAGGGCCGCGCAAAGAACAGGGTACGTCTGATATGATATTTAATTCAGGAGCATGGGGCAGGCTGGTGATGGTTCTGGTGCTGACTTTTGTTGTTGGGCTGGCTACGGTCTGGGTCAATATTGAAAGGGTTGATCTTTCCTACAGGATGCAGCGTCTGCAAAGTGAATTTAGAGACAACCAGGAATTAAAAATTAAACTGACAATAGAAAAAAATAATCTTTTATCTCCATACAGGCTGCGAGAACTGGGGGAACAAAGAGGTTTTTTCAGCCCGGATGACAGTCAGATACGGAAAATACAAAAATAGGGTTTTAATGCTGGGATGCTGGAATGCTGGGATGCTGGAATTATGTGATGCTGGGATGAAGGTATAAAAAATACCAGAGTTATGGAAATTGGCTGGGCAAGAAGTTTTTTCTCTCAATTTGATATAAGATTTAGATATGAGCAAAAGAGTTACTGATACTACCAAAAAAGACAGGAGCAGGCTGAAGATTATTTTGATCCTCAGTCTGTTTATTATTGCCTGGGCAGGGCTGTGGTCCAGAGCTTTTTTTGTTCAGGTGCTCCAGGGAGAAGAGTTGGCCCGGATGGCTGATCGTCAGTACTTCAGCAGAGAGAAAATCACAGGCAAAAGGGGGGAGATTTTTGACCGTAACGGTGTGGTTCTGGCTCAAAGCGTACGTGTAAAATCAATCTATGCTGATCCTCTTCGTGTCGAGGACAGCGCACGAGCAGCGTTTGAGCTGGCAAAAGTTCTGGATGTGGATTCAGGCAGATTGAGACAGCTTCTGGACCGGCAGAGCAGGTTTGTCTGGGTTCAGAGGAAAATCAGTGATAGACGGGCACAATCCATCGCTGAAAAAAAAATTCCTGGGATTTATATCATTGACGAGCACACCCGGGTCTATCCCAGAGGTCATATGCTTGGCCAGATTATGGGTTTTGTAGGAGTGGATAATGAGGGTCTGGAAGGCCTGGAAAAATCTCTTGAAGAAACTCTGGCTGGAGCTGAAATGTTGGTGGCATTGCAAAGAGATGCATCAGGCCACAGAATGACCTTGATGCCACAGGATGTGTCCAGCGAAGTGGCGGGTCGTGATGTTGTCCTGACCATTGATGCAGAGCTCCAGTTCGCTGCGGAAAAGGCACTATCCCGTGCAGTTGAAAATTATAACGCCAGACATGGTGTATCCCTTGTGGTGCATGTTCCAACTGGTGATATCCTGGCCTGGGCAAATTATCCTTTTTTCAATCCCAATAATTTCCGGGGCAGCCACTCATCAATCTGGCGAAATCGAGGTGCGGTGGATGCTCTGGAACCTGGCTCAACCCTTAAGCCTTTTTTAATTGCAGCAGCTCTTGAAGAAGGCATTGTTGATCACGATACCATATACTTTTGCGAAAATGGCAGATGGAGGCTGGGACGAAATAATATAAGAGATGTGCGAGACCACGGTTGGCTGACAATAAACAGAATAATCCGATATTCCAGTAATATCTGTTCAGCTAAAATAGGTCTGGATCTTGGTCCCGGGAAGTACTTTGAATATTTAGACAGGCTGGGTTTTGCAGAAACAACCGGTTTGCCTCTGCCTGGAGAGACGCGCGGCATTTTGAGGCCTCCCAATGTGTGGAGCAGAATGGACCTGGCCACCATCTCTTTTGGTCAGGGCTTGTCAGGAACTCCTTTGCAGCTTGCAAGGGCTTATCTGACCCTGGCCAACGACGGACGATTTACTGATCTTAATATTTTGATGAATGAAAGCAGGGTCCAAAATGAAGGACATCAGGTTTTTTCACCCCGGGTCAGTCGGCAGGTAATGGAAATGCTCAGGGAAGTAGTCGAGATGGATGGTACAGGTACAAGAGCCGCCATATCAGGAATAGAGGTCGGGGGAAAAACCGGTACAGCTCAAAAAGCATCTGAGTCGGGAGGTTATGGCGATAAGTACGTAGCATCATTTGTGGGTTTTATTCCAGCACTTGATCCCGAGTATCTGGTGCTGATTATTGTTGATGAGCCCGCGCCACAGCATTATGGAGGAGTGGTGGCAGCTCCTGTTTTCGCGCAGATTGGCAACAGTATAATGGCTTCAGGGTCAGGGTTCAGGCTGCGCAGCTACCATGCTCAAAATGTTCCGAATCTGACAGAAATCAGTGTTTCAGATAATGGCAGATTCAGTGTCACCCAGAGAAGGAATACGAGCATGCTGGGCAATGAGATGCCGGACTTGCGTGGAGTCAGTCTGAGGGAAGCCATGGAAAGTCTGCTGCGTGCAGGAGTTGTTCCTGTATTAAAAGGCAAAGGAGTTCTGGTTAAAGATCACGCTCCTGGACCTGGAGAGAACTGGCAGGGTGACAATGTGCAGGTAGTCTTGAGGCTTTCTGAATCATAGCCGTGAATCGGCGGCAAGGCAGGTGAGAAATGGATTACGAAAATTTACTGAAAGAAGCCGAATTAGGAAGGCCGGTTAAATCCCATTCAGGCGCTGTTCAACAGGGGGATATATTTGTTGCCCTGTCAGGTACCAGAGTGCATGGGGGGCAGTTTATTCAGGAGGCTCTGGAGCGTGGAGCATTCATGGCAGTGGCCCGGCAGGAAGACTTAAGACAACAGCATGATAAAATTCTAATCCACGAAAATCCTGTTTTTGCTCTGGGGCAATTGGCCCAGGCCTACTATCGGACAGGGCGAATGGAGCTTGGCATAATCGGAATAACCGGCACCAATGGTAAAACTACAGTAACTTATCTGTTAGAGCATATTTTTAAAAGTAATGGATTCAAAACAGGAGTACTGGGGACAGTAAATTATCGCTGGGGTAATAATCTGATTGATTCTTCCATGACTACCCCGGACTGTCTTCAGGTGCATGATATTCTGTCTAAGATGGATCAGGATGGAGTGGAGATGGTGATAATGGAGGTTTCATCCCATGCTCTGGATCAGGACAGGGTGGCAGGCATTACTTTTGATGCAGGTGTTTTTTTGAACTTGACTCAGGATCACTTAGACTACCACAAGAATATGGAGGATTACTTTCAAGCCAAGATCAAGCTATTTCTAAGCAGCGGGAAAAAGAAAACATTTCAATCGGTTATTAATTCAGATGACTCGTATGGCCAGAGACTTCTTTGTCAGGTGTCAGGGGCACTTAGTTTTGGACTTAATCATTCAGTTCAGACCCGTTTATGTGGTAAACTTTTGAAAAACGACCGGACTGGAATAACTTTGCAGTGTTCTTATCAGGATCAGGAATGGGTTGTCTCCTCGCCATTATCAGGCAGGCATAACGGCTCCAATCTCCTGGCTGCTCAAGGAGCGGGACTGGCCCTGGGGCTCAACCCCAAGCAGTTTGAATGCCTTGAAAATGCAGGGCAGGTGCCGGGTCGATTAGAAAAAATTATAAATGATCGCGGGTTGGATATCTATGTGGATTATGCACATACCCCTGACGCTCTGGAAAATGTCTGCAAGACCATCAAAGATCTTGACTACAGCAGGCTTCTGGTTCTTTTTGGATGCGGGGGGGATCGTGACAAGGCAAAGAGGCCTTTAATGACCAGGGCTGCGGCAAAGTATGCTGATGTTGTTTTCCTGACCTCTGACAATCCCAGATTTGAAGATCCACTTTCCATCATACATGATGCCTGCTCAGGCTTTGTAAATGGAGATGAGTATTTCATTGAAGAGGAAAGACGGTCTGCCATCCAACAGGCGGTATATTTCATGAAACCTGGGGATGCATTGCTGGTGGCAGGAAAAGGACATGAACAATATCAGGAAATACGCGGCGTCAGGAATCATTTTAATGATGCTGAAGAAATAAGGCTGGCTGCGGCATACGAAACTTCGGGTGGATCATGATGAAAATGACTCTTCAGGAAACTGCACATGCGCTTAAAAGCGTTGGAGATTTAAATGGATTAGAGAATAATGTTGTAACAGCTGTTCAGACCGACAGCAGGCTGGTCAGACAAGGTGATCTATTCATATGTATAAACGGAGAGCGTTTTGACGGTCATAATTTTGCAGGCCAGGCCAGGGATAATGGGGCCATTGCGCTGGTTTCCCATAAACCCATGCCTGAAATGTCAATTCCAGTCTTGCTGGTCAGTGATACTGTTGAGGCTCTGGGCAGGCTTGGCGCATATTGGAGGCATAAAAATGCAAGGCATGTTATTGCCATCACAGGCTCAGCCGGTAAGACCACAACCAGGGAAATGATATGGCAAACTCTTGCTCAAAAATATAACACCGGCAGAAATTTTAAAAACTGGAACAATCAGATAGGCCTGCCTCTATCCATACTTAATCTGGGTGCTGACGAAGATTATTGGGTGCTGGAACTGGGAATCAATAATGATACTGACATGGATGAGCTGGCAAGGATTGCTTCACCTGATACTGCAGTGTTGCTTAATGTTGGCCCATGCCATCTTGAGGGTTTGAAAAGTGTGGAAAATGTAGCCAATTGTAAAGCAAAGCTTTTGGATTACTTGCAAGGTCCGCAAAATGTTATTGCCTCATCAGATTATCCTTTTCTTGTAAAAGAAGTTGCATCCAGGTTAGAACTTAAGCCCGCCTGGATTTCAAGTTATAATATAAATGCAGATTATATGGTCAGTTATCTTGGAAGAGGCATGTTTGAGGTAAACGGTCCTGATGGAAAGGTTATTTTTCAGGGCTCGGATCAATGGTCACAATATTGTGAAAATATTGCTGCATGCTGGGCTGTTGCAACTCTGGCCGGGTTGAACTCTCAAGAAATCATTCAGGGAGTGCAAAATTTTCAGCCGCCCGAGCAGCGGTTTACCATAAAAAATCTGGCTGACTGGACAATTATTGATGATACCTACAATGCCAACCCCTTGTCCATGAGCAGGGCCATTCACTCAACACGATCTATGGCCGGGGACAGAAATCTTTTTCTTGTTCTGGGCGATATGGCTGAACTGGGAGACTTAGAAGCCTCTGCTCATGTGGATTTGGGCAGGGAAATATCTAAAACCTGCAGTTCTGGGATTTTCTTTTACGGCAGAAACAAAAACCACGTGCTTCAAGGGCTGGCTAAAGAGCATGCAGAAAGGTTTTTTGCCCTGAAGAGTCAAGCCAGCTTCAGGTCTGCTTTGAACAGTCTTGCTCCCCAGGGTGGGGTAATACTTTTCAAGGGGTCCAGAAGTGCTTCAATGGAGCAGTTTTTGACAGTGTTTAAAGACTGGCTGGCAGATGCGTCCAAAAGTACAAATACTGAGTCACCTTAGGGCTTGTCTTTTATGTATTTTTATTCAGGCAGAGTTTGGAAGGCTGAAGGCTGAAGGGAAGAAGACTGAAGACTGAAGGTTGAAAGGAAGAAGGCTGAAGGCTGAAGGGAAGAAGACTGAAGACTGAAGGTTGAAAGGAAGAAGGCTGAAGGCTGAAGGCTGAAGGGAAGAAGACTGAAGACTGAAGACTGAAGGTTGAAAGGAAGAAGGCTGAAGGCGGAAGGCTGAAGGGAAGAAGGCTGAAGGAAGCATTACGCGTTTCAGAAAACTATACTGATATTGTCGGGGAGACAGGATGCTTTATCATCTGCTATTTCCATTAAGTGAAGACATAAGCGTTTTTAATGTATTCAGGTACATAACCTTCAGAAGCATATATGCTTTGCTCACGGCTTTGCTCATCAGCCTGTGGCTGGGACCGAGATTTATCGGCTGGCTTCAGAAGATTAAATGTGGACAATATGTACAGGATGATGGTCCTGAACATCAGGTCAAGCAGGGAACCCCGACCATGGGGGGGGTACTCATTGCCTTCAGCATGCTGGTAAGCGTTCTGTTATGGGGTGATTTGACCAATCTGTTTGTCTGGCTTTCCATTTTTGTGTTTCTTGGTTTTTTTCTGGTGGGTTTTTATGATGACTATCTGAAGGTGATTAAAAAACAAAATAAGGGTTTAAGCGCCAGAGGAAAGTTTTTCGGGCAATGCATCATAGCCCTGGGCGCGGTATCGATTCTGCTTACATTACCAGGATACAGTACTGAACTTCTGGTACCGTTTTTTAAAGGTCTGCGTCCGGACCTTTTTCTATTTTATGTGCCTTTTGCTGCTCTTGTCATGGTGGGAGCATCCAAC
Source organism: Desulfonatronovibrio magnus (assembly GCF_000934755.1). Classification (NCBI taxonomy): domain Bacteria; kingdom Pseudomonadati; phylum Thermodesulfobacteriota; class Desulfovibrionia; order Desulfovibrionales; family Desulfonatronovibrionaceae; genus Desulfonatronovibrio; species Desulfonatronovibrio magnus. The sequence goes on along the minus strand of NZ_KN882175.1, from coordinate 582,983 downwards.
GGTGTTAATCTGACTGACGGCTTAGATGGCCTGGCCATTGGACCTTTCATTGTCAGCGCAGCCTGTCTGTCGGTTTTTGTATATGTATCCGGGCACTCCCAGCTGGCCGGTTACCTCCAGGTGCCTTATATCCCCAACATTGGAGAAGTGACTGTATTTTGCGGGGCCATGGTGGGGGCTGGACTGGGTTTTTTGTGGTTCAATGCCTATCCTGCACAGATTTTTATGGGTGATACAGGCAGTGTAAGTCTGGGGGGCACCCTGGGATTTATTGCTGTGTTGTGCAAGCAAGAGCTTTTGCTGATAATTGTCGGTGGACTGTTTGTTATAGAAACACTTTCAGTTATTTTGCAGGTAGGATACTTTAAAATGAGCGGAGGCAAAAGAATTTTTCGCATGGCTCCACTGCATCATCATTTTGAGTTAAAAGGGGTGCCTGAGTCAAAGATTATCATCAGATTCTGGATTTTATCAATATTGTTCGCATTGGCGGCATTGAGTACTCTTAAGCTTCGGTAAGTCAGAGATCAGAGGTCAGAGATCAGAAGTCAGGGGGCAGAGGTCAGGGGGTCGAGGGGCAGGGAGCAGGATCAGGATTATGAAACAGCTTATTCATTCGGGACAACTTCGGGGCCACAATATAGCAGTGGTGGGAGCAGGTCGTTCAGGCTTGTCTGCAGCATTGCTGGCCAAAGCTCTCGGAGCACATGTCCGGGTGCTGGAAAAAGACAAGGGCTATAATACTACCAGGCTCCAAGAGATGGGATTGTCAGATGTGGAGTTTATATGCGGCGACCATGAAAAAGAGCATTTTACTGGTCAGCAAATGGTAATTATCAGTCCTGGCATTCCTGTTCAAAGTGTTGGAAATTTGCTTCCTGAGAATACTCCTCTTTATTCTGAACTGGAATTTGCTTCATGGTTTATCCATGAGCCGATTATTGCTGTTACAGGCACCAATGGCAAGACCACAACAACTCTGCTTACAGCTCATGCCTTAAAAAAATCCGGCTTCAAGGTGTTTGCCGGGGGCAACCTGGGAACTCCCTTAAGTGAATATGTTTTAGACAGCAATCAATGTGATATCCTTGTTCTCGAAGTCAGCAGTTTTCAGCTTGAAGCTTGTAGTGGTTTTCACCCCAGGGTGGGTGTTTTTCTTAATTTTTCAGATAACCATCTGGACCACCATAAAAGCTCTGCCGACTATTTCAATGCTAAAACCCGGCTTTTTGCAAAGCAGGCAGAAAATGATCTGGCGGTAATTGATTTGGCTTTACAGGACAGGATGGAAGCTGCAGGCCTGTTAAAGGGTAAAAGGATTTATTTTGTACCTGGTAAGAGATTTTCATGTCCCGCTCTTGCCGGAGAACACAATCAGGCCAATATGGAAGCAGCATTTCAGGCATGCAGATATTTTGGAATAGAGCCTGGAACATTTCAGGATGCCATTTATGATTTTAATCCTCCAGCACACCGGCAGGAGGTATTTTTAAAATATCAGGGCAAAGTGTTTGTCAATGATTCAAAAGCTACGACCACAACTGCTGTTTCTGCAGCTTTAAATGCCTTTGATAAACCCATAAGGCTCCTGGCAGGTGGAGTTTACAAAGGAGGAGATTTTTCTCAACTTGTTCCGCTGGTAACAGCCAGAGTGGCCAAGGTCTATCTTTACGGGAGCGGTCGAGAAATATTTCAAGAAGCCTGGAGAGATCATACTGATGTAGAGTACTTTCCCACTATGGATCAGGCTTTAGACAAGGCCCTTTCAGAGATGCAACAGGGAGAGACCATGTTGTTGTCTCCGGGTACAGCCAGTTTTGATCAATTTTCTGACTATAAAGATAGAGGGGATACTTTTAAGTCATTAGTGCTTGAAAAACTGAATATTTCCACCAGAAATACGGATAAGTGATGACTGAACAGCATAGAGGAAATCATACCAGCACCCCGGATTTGTGGCTGTTATTTGCGGTAATGATCTTGTGCGGGCTGGGATTAACCATGATACTAAGCACCAGTGCCATCATGGCCGAGAGGTTTTATGCTGACAAATACTTTTTTTTCAGAAAACAGGTAATTTATGCCTCAGCAGGAACCATTGTCATGCTGCTGGTTTACCTGACTCCCATAAACGTTTTTTACAGGCTGAAATATTTCTGGATTTTCGGAACACTCGTCGCTTTTCTGCTTACCCTTTACTCTCCCCTTGGTGTCAGTGCAGGAGGTGCAACGAGATGGCTCAGCCTGGGGGCAATAAATATTCAGCCGTTAGAGGCTGCCAAGGTGGCCTTAGTCCTTTATCTGGCAAGTTTTTTCGCAGGCAAGCAGGATAAGGTCAAAAGTTTCAGTGTAGGTTTTGTGCCTCCCACCCTGATTACCGGAATGTTTTGTCTATTGCTGCTGGCCCAGCCGGACTTTGGCGGTGCCGTTTATATTGCAGCTTTGTTTTTTCTGATGAGTCTGGTGGGTGGAACCAAGTTAATTTATCTCTTTTCCTCTTCTGTTCTGGCGGCAATTACAGCCGCTATTCTCATAGTGCAGTCTCCATACAGGTTTAGAAGATGGTTTTCTTTTCTTGACCCCTTTCAGGATGCTCAGGATTCAGGATATCAATTAGTGCAGTCTCTATATGCATTTGGATCAGGCGGAATATGGGGGCTGGGTCTCGGAGAAGGAAGGCAGAAACTTTTTTTTCTGCCCGAAGCGCACAATGACTTTATTATGGCGGTGATAGGCGAGGAGCTGGGTTTTATCGGCATCTCGCTCTTTTTTGTGCTTCTGGGAATAGTAATCTGGAGAACGCTTGTCATTTCCATAAGACAAAGCCGACTTGAAGATCGTTTTGCAGGATTTGGCATGGGTGCGATACTTATGCTTGGAAGTCTGCTCAATCTTGCAGTGGTTCTGGGCATGCTTCCACCCAAGGGACTGCCCATGCCTTTTGTCAGTTATGGAGGGAGCAGTCTGCTGGTTGCCATGTTTTGCGCAGGGTTTTTACTTAATCTCTCAAGGGAGAAATGATGCTCAAGAAGGTCCTGCTGACCACCGGGGGCACTGGAGGCCATATATTTCCTGCCATTGCCACGGCTCAAAAAATTTCAGAAATGTATCCAGGTTGCGAAATTGTTTTCGCAGGTGGTGAGTATGGTCCTGAACGGGAAATAACACAAAAAGCAGGTATCAAATTTAAAGCTTTTCCAGCGAGAGGAGTTCTGGGTCGCGGAATCAGATCTCTTGGGGCAATGGTCTGGATGGTTAGAAGTCTGGCTCAGTCCATGAAATTTATCCGTTCTTTCAAACCTCAAATAGTAATTGGCTTTGGAGGTTATGCCGGATTCATGCCGGTACTGGCAGCAAGATGGCTGAAATATCCTACAGCCATTCACGAGCAGAACAGCATTCCAGGCGTGACCAACAGAATATTAAGTAAAAGAGTTGACAAAGTGATGCTCAGCTTTCCTGATATAAACGGATATTTCCCTCCGGAAAAAACTGTTCAGACCGGAAATCCTGTGCGCAGAGAATTTGTTGAAGCATCGAGAAACAGTCCGGAACTGGATAGACATAAAAGGCGTCTTCTGGTTCTTGGCGGCAGTCAGGGAGCCCGGGCAGTCAATGATGCCGTTGTCAGCAGTTTGAGTGAATTTAAAGCACTGGGAGTGGAGATATGGCATCAGACCGGACAAAATGATTTTGCCAGGGTCCAAAAGGTTTATGACCGGGAATTTCCCGAAGCCAGGGTGGAACCATTTATTGACAATATGGTTGATGCCTACAGCTTTGCTACACTGGTGCTCTGCAGGGCAGGAGCATCTACCATTTCTGAGTTGTGCGCCATGGGCAGGCCTTCAGTACTTGTTCCGTTCCCCTATGCCACGCATGATCATCAGATGATTAACGCCAGACACTTGGAAGGCCTGGGAGCAGCACTGGTTCTGGCCCAGAGTTACTTAAGTGAAATACATCCTGCCAGAGTAATCGGAGACTTGCTGGCTGCACCTGATAAACTTAGAAACATGGGTAAAGCAGCCATGCGTGAGGGCAAGGCCGAGGCTGCAGAGGAAATCGTGAAACAGATAGAATATTTGGTATCAGAAAAACAGGGCAAAACAGACAGAGCATGAAGGGCAATATAAATAAAATACATATGGTAGGCATTGGCGGGTCCGGAATGAGCGGCATAGCTGAAGTCCTGCTCAATCTGGGTTATGAGGTTACTGGTTCTGACCTGTCAAATGGAAGTGCTGTGAGCAGGCTGAAATTGCTTGGGGCTGAAGTTTATTACGGTCATAGGTCAGAAAATCTTGGAGATGCTCAGGTACTGGTCAAATCCACAGCAGTAAAAGATGATAATCCAGAAGTAAAAGCCGCGAGAGAGCATAACATACCGGTAATACCGCGCGCGGAAATGCTGGCTGAGCTTATGCGTCTCAAGACTGGAATAGCTGTTGCCGGAACGCATGGCAAGACCACCACAACTTCTTTTCTCGGTACAATATTTAAAGAAGCAGGATTAGATCCCACTGTGATTATCGGAGGACTGCTCAATTCATACGGCAGCAATGCCCTGCCAGGAACCGGAGAATATCTCATTGCCGAGGCAGACGAGTCAGACGGTTCATTTCTTTGCCTCAAACCCATTATGAACATAGTTACAAATGTTGATGCAGACCATCTTGATTACTACAAAGATTATGAAGAAATTAAGGAATGCTTTGTCAATTTTATGAACAGCGTTCCATTTTACGGTGTCAATGTAGTATGCGGTGATGATGCCGGGGTAAAGTCATTACTTCAGCAGGTCAATCGTCCAGTTGTGACTTATGGACTGAATGAAGGCAACGATATCAGGGCTGAAATTTTGTCCAGGGGTCAGGACTCGGAATTCAATGTAATGATTAAGAATGAATACTGGGCAAAAGTCAGATTGAGTCACCCGGGAAGGCACAATGTTCTCAACAGCCTGGCGGCCATTGGCATTTCAATGCATTGCGGTCTTGGTTCCGAGGATATTCTGACAGGTTTGTCATCCTTTGGTGGAGTTGGTCGCAGGTTTGAAATCAAGGGAATAAAAAATCAGGTCATGGTGGTAGACGACTATGGACATCATCCCACGGAAATCAAGGCGACCATTGAAACCGCAAGGCAATGTTATCCGGACAGGAGGCTGGTAGTCCTTTTTCAGCCTCATCGTTTTACCAGAACCCAGGCTCTTTTTGGGGATTTCTGCAAAGTGCTGGCAGGTGTTGATGAATTGTTGCTGACAGAAATTTATCCTGCATCAGAATCACCCATTCCAGGTGTCAACGGTCAGAGCCTGGCTCAGGGTATCAGACAGATAAGCAAAACCGGGGTCAACTATTTTGCAACATTGGAGGAAGTTCAGGGGGAACTGAGTAACATTCTCAAACCCGGTGATCTGTTTATTACAATGGGTGCAGGCAATGTCTGGAAGACAGGGGAAGCTTTTCTCAAAGGCGCAGCATGAAAATTATTGACCGGCCCGATCTGAGAAGCATGTCCACCTTGCGTATGGGAGGACGGGCTGCTTCTGCAGTATATCTGGAAAATATTAGAGATCTGGAAAAGCTGCAAACTATATGTTCTGAACTTGGACAGGACATATTAGTTGTGGGGCGCGGCAGTAATATATTGTTTCAGGATGGTGAGCGAGATCTGGTTTTGTTGAGCTGGGCAGGCAGAAGTGAAACCAGAATTATTAAACAATTTCACAACGACGTTCTGGTATCAGTTGATGCAGCTCAGAGTTTGCCGGGATTTCTAAGATGGTGTGCTGTCCGGGGGCTGAGCGGCCTGGAAGGTCTGGCCGGGATCCCGGGCACTGTGGGGGGGGCTGTGGCCATGAATGCCGGTTCTTATGGATCTGAAACCCTGGCGCACATTACAGGGCTGACAGTCTGGAGTCTTGAGCATGGTGTTGCAGAGTTAGATAAAGAAGATTTTACATACAGTTACAGAAAATTCAAAATTAATTATGATTACAGTCAATACATAATAATAAGGGCCAGTTTTCAGTTGACTCAAGCTAAGCCGCGTGATGTCAGAGACAGAATCAAGGAAAATTATCTGAAGAAAAAATTGACCCAGCCGGTTTTAGAGCAGACAGCAGGCTGTGTATTTAAAAATCCAAGTCACAACATGGCTGCGGGTCAGCTTCTCGATAAGGCCGGAATGCGGGGAAGAGCAAGAAAAAATGCTTGTTTTTCCGGCAGACATGCCAACTTTCTAATTAATATGGGTGGAGCTGAAAGCTCAGAGGCTCTTGATCTGATAAATGAGGCAACAGAAAAGGTCAGAAAAAAGTTTGAAGTAAACCTGGAACTGGAAATCAGGGTTATCTGATGGCATACAGCGCAAGCGTCAGAACTGGTCATCGTTCTGTTCGCTCCAATAAGTACAGAAAGCCTCGAAAAAAGGGCCTGATTAAAGGTCTTTTTATGGGCCTTTTGCGACTTATGGGTGCCTCGTTTCTGCTGGCTCTGAGCATAATTTTTCTGATAACCGTCAGCATTGGGATTCTGTATGGTTATAACCTGGCCATGCACAGTGATTTTTTTGCTCTTAAGCATATTGAAGTCAACGGGAATAAGCAGCTGACCTATGCCAAGCTTACAGAGCTCATGGAGGTAAACCCCGGTGATAATGTTCTGCAGCTGCGTATGTCGGAACTGCAATCAAGGCTCCGGGTCAATCCATGGGTTGAAAGCGTATCATTGCAGCGGGTTTTTCCTGATAAGCTGGTTATCAATATCAGTGAGAGGCAGGCCTATTTCTGGATTCAGGACGGTGAAAAAATGTGTTATGCAGATGCCCGGGGGCGAATCATTACCAGTCTCAGCCCGGGCAGGTTTGTCTCTTTGCCGGTTCTATATATTGAACGAGACAAAAGAGAAGAAGATCTTGAATCACTGGTCATGATGCTGGAGAACCGGGCATTTCCATTTTCATTGCAGGATATTTCCTGGATTAACATCCGGAACTCAGGCACCGTTGAAATGCGGGTGGAATCTCAAAGAATGAAAATAATTATGGACAGAAAAAATTTACGCTCCGGTCCAGTTAAGTTGAACCGACTTTGGGCTGATTTGCGAACCAGAGGGGAAACCGATTCAGTGCAGAGGATCATTATTGCAGGCAGTCATGCATGGGTGGCCTACAGGGATTGAGTCGGAAAAAATGCCCGGACCACTTGCAAAGGGCAAAACTGTTAAAAATAAGGAAGGAGTTATGGCCAAAGCTGATCTAATCGTAGGGCTAGATCTGGGCACCACAAAAATATCCGCTGTTGTGGGCGAAATGACACCCGAAGGCGTGGATATTGTGGGGATTGGAACAAGTCCGTCCACTGGTCTGCGCAAAGGAGTGGTGGTGAATATTGAACAGACTGTCCAGTCAATAAAAAAGGCCTTAGAAGAGGCGGAACTCATGGCAGGCTGTGAAATCAGGGCAGTGTATGCAGGCATTGCCGGCAGCCATATAAAGGGCTTTAACAGTCATGGGGTTATTGCTGTCAAAGGTGGCGAAGTGGGCAGCCGTGATGTAGAAAGGGTCATTGACGCGGCCAAGGCTGTAGCCATTCCTCTGGATCGGGAAGTAATACATATTTTGCCGCAGGAATATATTGTGGATGATCAGAGAGGTATTGCTGATCCTCTTGGAATGGCCGGAGTCAGGTTAGAGGTCAAGGTGCATATAGTGACCGGAGCTGTTAGCAGTGCTCAAAATATTGTTAGATCCTGCCACCGCTCCGGTCTTGATGTGTCAGATATAGTTCTTGAATCTCTTGCTTCATCCAAGGCTGTGCTTACCGAGGAAGAAAGAGAGATAGGAGTAGCCCTGGTGGATATTGGCGGCGGCACCACTGATGTTGCCATATTCAGCAATGATTCCATTAAACATACTGGCGTTATTGCCATAGGAGGAGCCAATCTGACCAATGATATTGCTTTTGGTCTGCGAACACCCATGGTGGCAGCAGAAAAAATCAAGACCAGATATGGTTGTGCTCTGGCAGACATGATCGAAGAAGATGAAGTTATCGAGGTACCCAGCGTTGGAGGACGACCTTCTCGGAAGCTGTCCCGACATGTTCTGGCTGAAATATGTGAGCCTCGCATGGAAGAGCTGCTGGTGCTCGTGGATCAGGAGCTGCTTCGTTCAGGTTTTAAAAATTCCATTGGCGCAGGCGTAGTCCTTACCGGTGGTGCTTCTCTTATTGAAGGCTCACAGGAATTGGCAGAACAAATTTTCGGGTTGCCTACCAGAATTGGTTATCCCAGAAAAGTAGGGGGACTTAAGGATGTAGTCAATAATCCCATGTTTGCTACTGCAGTAGGCGTGTTGATTTATGGTGCTGAAAAAGAGAGCACTGAAAAAAGTTTCCGCATAAGAGATAAAAATATGTTTAACCGCATTTTGACCAAGATGCGCAAGTGGTTTGTGGACATCAAATGATGCCCCATGCTCAAACCATGTTCATTGATGGATCGAATATGTTTAGCGCTTTGGATGTTGTGGCATGGGGACTGGCTCTTCCGGGACCCACTTGCCCAAAAAATGAGTCATTTTGAGCACAAATTGATGCTCAAGTGGGTCCCGGAGTGCCTGTCCCCTGCTTTCCATAAAAGCGATAAACAGGTATGATGGATCTAATCAGTTTATTTCAGGGGGCACACTTGAAAATACAACAGGATGTGAAAAGCTACCGGCGGTAAACCCTGCAGCAAGGTTCACGCATTTGTGCGGGCACCAGTCCAAATTTGGCCAAATGCTGAGTTTATTAAGTTTTGTTGCCAGGTTCATGCCGATAAAAATATAGAAATTGAACAAAGAATATACAGGGGTAAGGAGGAAGCCATGGAATTTCAGGAAATAGAAATGGAAGGCAATGCCAGGATAAAAGTAGTAGGTGTTGGAGGTGGCGGTGGAAATGCTGTCAACAATATGATTTGTTCGGCAATGAAAGGTGTGACCTTTATAGTAGCCAACACTGATGTTCAGGCCTTGAAGCATTCTAGAGCAGAGCACAAGATTCAGCTGGGCGAGAAGCTGACCAAGGGACTGGGAGCCGGAGCTGATCCGGAAGTTGGCAAGGAAGCTGCTCAGGAGAGTATTGATCAGCTCAAAGAGACCTTAGAAGGGTGCGACATGGTGTTCGTTACTGCTGGAATGGGCGGTGGCACAGGTACAGGAGCAGCACCGGTCATTGCCAGGGTTGCCCGGGAGATGGAGGCTCTTACGGTTGCTGTTGTGACCAAGCCCTTTTATTTTGAGGGCAAAAGGCGGCGCAGTCAGGGCGATAAAGGTATTGAAGCTCTCAAGGAAGTGGTGGACAGTATTATTACCATTCCTAATGACCGACTTCTATCGCTGGCCTCGAAAAAGGCATCTTTTCTTGAAATGCTGAAAAAGGCCGACGAAGTACTTTATTATGGCGTTAAGGGCATTTCCGATCTGATTATGGTCCCTGGACTCATTAACTTAGATTTTGCAGACGTCAAGGCGGTAATGTCTCAGATGGGGCTGGCCATGATGGGTACAGGCATTGCCAAGGGTGAAGGACGGGCCAGGGAAGCAGCCATGAAAGCCATAACCAGTCCTTTATTAGAGGATGTATCCATTGATGGAGCCAGGGGAGTTCTTATGAATGTTACATGTGGTACTGATCTGGCCATTGACGAGGTCAGTGAAGCTGCTGAGATAATTCATGAGGCAGCGCATGAGGATGCCCAGATCTACTTTGGAACAGTCTTTGATCAGGAGATTGAGGACGAAATCAGGATTACCGTTATTGCCACAGGCATTGAAGGAGCCTTTGACAAGGTTGAAGATAAAAATCCCAATGTTACCAAACTGGATACCCAGAAAACCAATACCAGACTGGTCAAAAGACCGCGGTCCATGCAGGTAAATCCCGACAGCAGAGAAAATCTGAATATCCCTACATACTTGAGAACCAAGAAGAATATTGATAGTCTTGCCAATGCTGATGGAAAGACAGGGTCTACCAAAAAAAATGAGGAGTTTATATTTGATGAGGATGAGTTTGAGATACCTTCATTTATCAGGAGGCAGGCTGATTAGCTGACTTGAAAATGCAAACATGCAAGCTGGTAATTGAAACAAGCGTAAATTGAGTTAACGGCTTGCAGGCTCATCATCAGGAAAGGCCTGCTGGCATAAGATCACAGGCTGAATGTTCCTCGCTTGCGCTTAGAGCTATTTAACCGGCAATGTTTCATTTAAAACAGTATTATCATGCAGCTGATTCCAAAGGGTCACTTTTTTCGTGAACAGTTTCGAAAAGTGCTCAGCTTTTAATGCACACCCGGACTAACGATATGTCCGGCAGTGTTTTAAAAGAGGCAGGAGAGTGGGGCGGACGTTTGCCAGTGGCACTGGTGTTTCCAGAACGGGAGCGCGTTGCACTGTCCACTCTGGGGTGGCAGATGGTTTATCAGCAACTGTCAGCTGATGACGGGTTTTATGTGCAGAGGTTTTTTCTCAGCCAGGACATGACCCGTGCCTGCAGTCCTGATACAGGCAGAGCTCTGGTGCAGTTCCCGTTAATATGCTTCAGTCTTAATTTTGAAGGTGATTTTCCCAATATAATTAAGATTTTAAATGCTGAGGGTATTCCCCTTTACGCAGACCAGAGAAGTGACTGGCCTGTTATCATGGCAGGTGGGCCTGTTGCATTTCTCAATCCATATCCTTTATTGCCCGGGTTTGACTTTATTTTTGTTGGGGAATCCGAGGCAGGGTTCAGCTTGTCCGCCAGAGTAATCAGGGATTGCTGGTTAGATAATCTTGGCTCAAAGGCTGCATTGGAGCAGGTCAAAACTCTCCCGGGAATACTTACTTCTGAAACTGGACTTCCTGTTAAAAGGCTGATTATGCCGGGCCTGACAGGAACCCTTGAAAAACCTGCTTTTTCAACATTTGTTTCAGGTGCATCAGTCTTCAAGGACAGCCTGCTGCTGGAAGTTAATCGAGGGTGTCCCTATGGGTGCAGGTTTTGCGCAGCTGGATTTATTTATCGCCCTCACAGGCAGTCCAGACTGGAAGATTTAAAAAAACTGGTGCGTGAGCAATCTCCTGGAAAGGTAGGTTTAGTTGGTACCGCTCTTACAGACTGGGCGGACTTAAAGCATTTTTTGCACTGGCTTTACTCTAAAGGTATAAAGTTTTCCCTGTCATCCATGCGGGCCAGTGGGTTGGATGAAGATTTTCTTCAGTTTTTGCGCAGAGCAGGGGCCAGAAGCATAACTCTTGCTGTGGAGGGGATCAGTCAGAGAATCAGAACAGCAATTAATAAAAATTTTGATGAGGATATATTTTTTCAGGTTGTAAAAAATTTAAGCACTCAGAGATACAATACTCTGAAATTATATTTCATTCTGGGATTGCCAGGAGAAGAAATTGATGATTTTAATGATCTGTCGGTTTTTCTCAAAAGACTGAATCAGGCTAGAAAAGAAGGAATGGGCAATAGACATAAGGGCCTGGATCTGATTAATATCAGCGTGTCCATGTTTGTACCCAAACCCTGGACTCCTCTGCAATGGTCACGCATGGATAAGGAAAATTTTTTCAATGAAAAGGTCAAGATATTTAAAAAAATGTGTACAGGATACAAGGGGCTCAGATTTCAGGCGGAAAAGCCCTTTGCTGCAAGGGTTCAGGGGTTGTTGTCAAAGGGAGATGAAAAGTTATACGAGTTGATCATTCTTGCTGCTGAAACAGGCAGCTGGAAGAAAGCATTGCGGGAATGGCCGGGCAGGATGGAAGAATACATTGACCAGGACTTGTCCTTAGATCAGAGTTTTGTCTGGGATGGCTTGGATGTTGGAGTCAGCAAGTCTTATCTAATGCAGGAATGGGAAAAATATTTCAGAGTTATGCAAACTAAACCCTGTCCTGATACAGGATGCCTGAAATGCAGGCGCTGCGGCATGGAAAAGTTTATGTGAGCTTCTTATCCGCGGGTGGACCGGGACAGAACCTGCGAGAAGCGGCCGAAAATGTTGCGATTCATGGAGTGTTATTTATGGCAAGCATATGTTTCAGAGCATTTTCATTTCTTCAGGCAGAGCTGGATAAGCTGGGCGTCAAGGCCCTGGATGAGTGTATGGCAATTGAAGAAAATGAAACTGTAGATCATCTTTTGACCAGGCTGGGTATTGACAAAAGTCTTGTAGAGGCTGCTTTTATCAATGGTCGGGTGCAGCCTCTGAATATTCCTCTGCAGGACAATGATCGTGTAGCACTGATCCCACCCGGTACTCCGGGACCTTACCGGGTTTTGCTGGGTATCAGGGATAATAAGTCAGACAGGAAGGAGTAAAAGTATTGCCATATATCAGTCAGACAAGAAGAGAAGTATTTGACTCTGCCATCAGCCAGCTTGCATCCCAGGTGCAGAACCAGGGTGAGCTCAATTACTGCATTTATAAGTTGTCAAAGCTTATTTTAGAGCGCATGGGCGAAAGCTATGAGAATATCAGCATGTGTTCTTCAGCCATGGAACATGCCAAGCTGGAATGGTACAGAAAGGTTCTTGCTCCTTATGAAGAAGTTAAAATAAGGGAAAACAGCGATATTTAACACCACCATCCCAAGTCCTGCTTATTGTCACATCAGCAAAAGCAGAGTAATGGCCATAATCAGCATGCCCGCAATAAGGGCATAGATGGCCAGATGCCCTTTGCCGTACTCCTTGGCTGCGGGGAAGAGTTCATCTAAAGAAATGAAAACCATTATTCCCGCGATAAAGGCAAAAATAAAGCCCATGGATGTGGGAGATATGAAGGGCCGCAAAATCATGAAGCCGATCAATGCGCCAAGGGGTTCGGCCAGACCGGTGGAAAGTGACAGCCAGAATGCCTTGGCTCTGCTTTTAGTGGAGTAATAAATGGGCACAGCCACGGCAATTCCTTCCGGGATGTTGTGCAGTGCAATGGCGATGGCTATAGCTATTCCCAAAGTAGGATCAGCAAGGGTGGCAAAAAAGGTTGCCATGCCTTCGGGAAAGTTGTGTATGGCAATGGCCAGGGCAGCAAAAATTCCCATCCTGTGCATTTTGCCTCTGTCTATACCTTCATTTAAATCTTCTACTCTTCTTGCTTCATGGGGATTCTCATGTTCCGGCACCATACGGTCTATCACGGCAATGAAGAATACTCCGGCAAAAAAGCCGGCGGTCATGATCCAGGCCGCCAGGTTGTGACCGTGCTCAGGTTCAAGCATTTCTAAAGCTTCGGGCATGAGTTCTACGAATGAAATATAAATCATGACTCCGGCGGAAAAACCCAGGGCTATGGATAAAAAAGCCTTGTTGGTATGTTTAGTGAAAAAAGCAATGAAACTGCCTATGCCCGTGGATAATCCGGCCAAGAGGGTCAGGGAAAAAGCGAGCATGATATTTTCTTCAAACATGGTAACTCCTGATAGAATTGTGGTAATAGTTTAGCCCTTTTCTAAGGTAAGCAGGGGACAGGCACCCCAGCCCTTGTTTTTTGTTGATGTAAAACACAGACTTAATAAAACAAGGGCTGGGAGAGCCAGTCCCCCTCCGGGCTGTATGCCTCCGGGCAGGAAGCCGTGCCACATGCAAATGGCTAAACTGTTACGAATTGTGATATTTTGTAAAAGTTCAGTGCCGGAATGTCTGCCTTATGTTTTCTCAAAAGAGCAAAGCTGATACGGTATTGGGGGATTTATGCAATTAGTCAAAAATTGGTTTGAAAACCAGTTTAACAACCCGCAAGTAGTTATACTGCTTGTCCTGCTGCTTTCAGGATTTGCAGTGATTTATTTTTTGGGCAAGATGCTCGTTCCTTTTTTTGCGGGACTGATAATTGCCTACCTGCTGGATGGCGTTGTCAAGCAGTTCACAAAAAGGGGAGCTCCGCAATTACTTGCAGTCATCATTACTTTTTTGTTTTTTGTAATGATCCTGTTTTTTACCTTTTTCTGGCTGGTTCCCATGCTGACCAAGCAAATCACCCAGCTGGTGCAGCAGTTGCCCTCGATGATAGCAGAAGCTCAGAACCTCTTACTTCAGCTTCCAGAACATTATCCCAAGTTTATTTCGGAAGAACAGGTATTTGAAATTTTTTCAGTCATCAGAGGCGAAGTTGGTAAACTGGCTCAAAACATATTGTCTATATCGGTTGCTTCAGTGATGGGGCTGATCACATTGCTGGTTTACTTAGTTATTGTGCCTTTGCTGGTATTTTTCTTTCTCAAAGATAAAGAAAAAATTCTGGAATGGTTTTCTTCATTTCTGCCGAGAGACCGCTCCCTTGCTGTACAGGTGTGGGAAGACGTCAACATGCAGATTGCCAACTATATAAGAGGCAAAACCTGGGAAATTATTATTGTCTGGATCTGTACTTACCTGATATTTACCATTTTAAAACTACAGTATGCTGTTCTTCTTGGAGCCATAGTGGGCTTTTCAGTGCTCATACCCTATGTGGGGGCTGCAGTGGCTACGGTACCAGTTGCCCTGGTGGCGTATTTTCAATGGGGGCTGGGTTCAGAATTTGTCTGGGTTCTTATTGTTTATGCCATTATTCAGATGCTGGATGGCAATGTTCTGGCCCCTCTTCTTCTGGCTGAGGTAGTGGATATTCATCCTGTAGGTGTAATTGCTGCAATCCTTGTGTTTGGAGGTCTGTGGGGATTCTGGGGCATCTTTTTTGCCATACCTCTTGCAACCCTGGTTCAGGCTGTTATCCGCGCCTGGCCAAAACAGGTCCATGCAGATTTAAATGATCTGGCTGATGAGGAAGCCGCAGATTGAACGTTCAAGAATAAAGGCTGAAGCATAAAGACTGAAGGCTGAAGACTGAAGGCTGAAGGCTGAAGGCTGAAGGCTCACGGCATTGCACATTGGTATTTCTGATTTAAAAAATGTCTTGAGTTTTTTTAGTTACAGCCTATCAACCTTCAGTATCTAATCAGCTATTGCCTGTTTTCTCGGCAGGACCAGATTCAGAACAACCCCGACTATTCCGGCCAGTCCAATACCCTGCAATGAGAATTCTCCGGCAGAAAATGACATTCCGCCAATTCCAAAAACAACAATAACAGCGGCTATGGCCATGTTTCTGGGCTGCATCATGTCAACCCCGGCCCGAACCAGACTGCCAATTCCCACAACCATGATGGCCCCGAAAAGCAGGATCATGATTCCACCCATGACCGGAACCGGAATAGTGGAAAGAAGTGCGCCCAATTTGGCCACAAAGGCCAGTAAAATGGCGAAGATAGCAGCCCATGTCATTACTCCCACATTGAATATTTTAAGCAGGGCTACAGCCCCTGTAACTTCAGAGTAAGTGGTATTTGGAGGTCCGCCCAGCATGGAGGCTACTGAAGTAGCAACACCATCCCCAAGAAGTGTTTTATTGATGCCGGGCTTTTCAATATAGTTTTTGCCAGTTACAGAGCTGATGGCCATAATGTCTCCAAAATGTTCAATGGCTGGTGCAATGGCCACAGGCACTATGAACAGGATGGCGTGCCAGTTCCATTCAGGAAAGGTGAAATTGGGGACAGCAATCCAGGACGCTTCCCTGACAGGTGAAAAGTCTACCAGCCCAAGAGGAATACAGACTGCGTATCCAACCATGATCCCGGCAAGTATGGGAATCAGCCTGATAATTCCCTTTGCAAATATTGAAACAGCTATGGTTACTCCAAGAGAAAGCATGGATATGATCAGTGCTGTTGTTTCCGGAACTAACTGAACAGAACCGTCTCCTGTTTTACCAAGGGCCATGTTGACCGCCACAGGTGCAAGGACCAGGCCTATGACCATTATCACCGGACCAGTTACAATGGGAGGCAGAACGCGAAGAATAACCCCAGGTCCGCGCAGGGAAATGATTATACTCAGCAGTACATACAAAAGGCCCGCAGCCATGAGACCGCACATGGTGGCAGGAATGCCCCAGGTTTGTACTCCATAAATAATAGGAGCGATAAAAGCAAAGGAAGAGGCCAGAAAAATGGGAATTTGTCTGCCGGTTATGAATTGAAAGATCAGGGTGCCAAGACCGGCTGTAAAAAGGGCTACACTGGGATCAAGTCCGGTGAGCAGGGGGACGAGAACCAGAGCTCCAAAGGCCACGAACAGAATCTGCGCACCCATCAGGCTGTCTTTGATGCGCAGTTGGTATGGCATGGTGGTGGAATTGTCCATCTTGTATTTTATCTCCTTTTAAAAAAATAGCAGTTCGCCCGGTATTTGAAAAAAGCACAGTGGAGCTTTATGCAATTTTCAAAGGCCGGTTTCCTGGCACATGTAAAAAGCTAAAGTTTTACAAAAAAACAGGCGCCTTGAAAAAAGCGCCTATTTTGTACCAAAGATTCTATCCCCAGCGTCCCCAAGTCCAGGAAGAATGTAGCCCTGAGCATTGAGTTTCTCGTCTATTGCAGCAAGGTAAATATCAATGTCAGGGTGCTTGTCGGTTACCTTTGCCAGGCCCTCAGGAGCAGCCACTAGAAATACTCCCTTGATGGTACGGCATCCCGAAGACTTGAGCAGATCTATAGTGGCCAGCAGGGTTCCTCCGGTAGCCAGCATGGGGTCAAGTATGATGGCTGTCCGGTTGGCAATGTCTGAAGCCAGTTTCACATAATATTTAACCGGTTCAAGAGTTTCTTCGTTGCGGTAAAAGCCTACCACGCTTACCTTGGCTCCGGGTATGAGATCTAAGGCACCGTCAAGCATACCCAGTCCAGCCCTCAAGATGGGCACCAGAGTTATTTTTTTGCCTTTGACGGATTGGACTGGAACCGGACCGGCCCAGCCCTGTACTGTTTTGGACTCCAGTTCAAGATCTTTAGTGGCTTCATAGAATAAAAAACGAGTCAATTCAAGGCATAAGGCACGAAAGTTGTTAGTGCCAACATCGTTTTGGCGAATCAAGCCGAGTTTGTGCCGGACTAAAGGGTGATCAACCACGTGAACAGCCAAGGAAAACCTCCTTTTGGGATAAATTGCTACTGGATTTTAAAACAAAATTATGTTTGTATAGAATTTTCATCCAAGCAAGGTCAAGTATGATTTTGTGTCAAAAAGTGTTTAATGCTTTATGCACAACATTGAGCGGATATATTGGCTGCAGAATGTGATATTGTTTGTAAGCAATGCCGGGGGGATCAAACATGTGCTCGAGATTTTGCGCTACTGTATTAGTAAAGGTTTTATTTGTAATTGTTTTCGGTATCTCCGGGTTATTCAATACTCATGCTCAGGCTGCTGCAGAGCCTGAACATGTTGTGTTTGGAGTCAGCCTGGACCTCACAGGTTCTCATGCCCATATGAGCGCAATGCAGAAAAAGGGCTTTCTTCTCTGGGAAAAACACGTCAATGCCGCCGGCGGCATTCTGGGCCGTCAAGTGCAGGTCAGCATTCTGGATAATCAGGGGTGTCTTGAAAAACTTTATGACCATTACCAGCAAATGCTCTCCACGGACAAGGCTGATTTTGTTTTTGGACCATATTCCAGTGCACATACTGAAACAGTTGTCCCTCTTTTTGAGGAATATAAAATTCCTGTGCTGGCTTCAGGAGCTTCTGCACCTTCATTGTGGGAACATGGCTATAAGTATCTCTTTGGCTTATACAGTCCTGCGGATCAATATGCTCAGGGTTTTTTAGAGATAATGTCCATGCGTAACATAAGAAATATCGCCATGATCAATTCTCCGGATATTTTTTCCAGAAGTGCGGCTCAAGGTGCCTTGCAATGGGCCCAGCGCCTGGGTATGAATATTACCATTTTTGAGGAAGTGGAGCTTGATTACGACGAGTTTGTCGCAGTGGCAGCCAGGGCAAGGGAAAAGGATGCTCAAGCACTTATGAAGTTCGGCTATTTTGAGGCTTCCGTCATGATGCGCAGGGCCATCCTGGATGCAGATTATAAACCTGCAGCATACTATTCCACAGTGGGTCCGGTTAGTGACGCATATTATGAAAATCTAAGAGAGCTCAGTGAAAATACATTTTCCACAGCCATATGGCGTTATCATTCAAATTTAGTATATCCTGGAGTGCACCGCTTTAACGCAGACTTTGAGCTGAGTTACGGTCAGGCTCCCAACTATCACGCAGCTACGGCATATGCGGCAGGTCAGCTGATGGTTAGAGCCATGGAAACAAGCGGCAGTTTTGATTTGCAGCAATTGCGCGAGGTACTGGCACAAAAAAGGGCATTTACTGTTCTTGGCCGCTACGGAGTGAATTACAGGGGGGCCCAGATCAGACATGTACCTTTTACTGTTCAGTGGCAAAGAGGTCAGCAGGAGATAGTCTGGCCTCCGAGCCTGTCTACTTCACAGCCGAGGTTGGAATATGGACGGTGATAAAAGCAGTCCGCTGCAGAGTATTTTCGTCAGGATGATTGTTCCTCTTCTGCTCGGGCTGTTAGTTATTTCCTTCTGGCTGCAAAGCTTGGTAGTGGGCACTGTAGATGACTTTCTGGACAGACATATGCGCGAAAAAATGCATTGGATGATGGATAGCATCTATGACATCTGCGACGGTAATCTTAATGATTTTCTGCTTATAACTTCAGGTTCTCATTTGAATTATACCATTGTTCAGGCCAGAACCATGTCTGAAATTGAAATCTATCTTGAGAGCCAGCAGCTATCCGGGGCCATTTTCACAGGATCCGGACAAGCGGTCATGTCTTTTAACACAACCAAAGAAGATAAAACAATTTATGACTTTTTCCAGGATCTACCTGCCATTTCCGTGTCCACACTAAAAGGTTCAGACTATCTTACCGGCAGGCTTCATTTTGAACTCTGGGACTGGGATATTTATATCATGCAGGATACCCAGTACTATGAGTCTATGCTGGGGCATATCAAAGCTGTCTACTGGGGTGTGCTGAGCATATTGGGAGCCGGTGTGCTGCTGATCATGCTTTTAATTATAGTCAATGTTTCAGCACCGCTTTCCAAGATTATCAGCAGGCTGAAAAATGAAGAGTCTCCGGATTACAAGGGCGTTGCAGAGTTCACATACCTGAGCAGAACTATAGAAGGGATGATGAACTCCATCAAATCCAAGAATCAGTTTATCTCCAATCTGTTTGAAATTATCAGTATTATAATTGTGGTAGTGGATAAAAACGGACGCGTGGCCATGGCCAATAACTACCTTTGCTCCCTGAGCGGCTTCAGTCGCGATGAAATTGTGGGCAAAGGATTATGGGAAATAGTTCCCAAGAGAAGAAGCAAGTTCATAAAAAAACTGTTTGAGCATCATAAGACAGGCTTTACAGTGAATGGCGAAGAAATGAGCATTCTGACCAGATCAGGCAAAAAACTGCATATATTGTGGTATAGTCGTCATTTTACTGATAATGAGTCTGGACAGGACTGGATGATCTACACAGGGTCTGATATTTCCAGACTCAAGCAGACTGAGAAGTCTCTTGAGAAAGAGCGCATGCTTATTTACTCATTATTTGACAGTTCTCCTCTGGCTCAGATGGTGGTTGGCAATTCTGGAGAAATCCTGGATGTAAATCAGCAGTTTTTCCAGCTGACCGGGTATAAAAGAAGTGATGTTCATGAACTTGGCTCATGGTTAGCCAGGATAACAGAAGATCCTGAGGATTTGGAGTGTCTTAGAAAAGACTGGATAAATGCTGCTTCAGGTCAGACAGTTACCAGAATGGTGGGAATTAAAGACAGGTCCGGCAGCCATAAGAAGGTAGAACTCAGCTTTTCCGCTTTGCCTGACGGACGGGTGGTTTCATTTCTTATGGATATGACCCAGAAGGAGCTGCAGGCAGCAGAGAACAGGAAGATGGAGCAGGAACTCCATCAGGCCAGAAAGATGGAAGCCCTTGGAGTTCTGGCCGGAGGCATTGCCCATGATTTCAATAATATTTTACAGGCAGTCTCAGGTCAGGTGCAGTTGATGAATGCCAGACATGAGGACCATGGCATCCAAAGATTTCTTAAACGTATATCAGCTCTTGTGGACAGGGGCGTAAGCCTTGTTAAAAGAATCATGGCCTTTAGCAGAAAAATGGAGCCCCAACTGTCACAAGTCAATCTCAATGACCTGGTACTGCAGGAAATGGAAATTCTCAGGCATGCACTGCCCAAAATGATAAATCTGACTCACGATCTTGATTCCGACATAAGCGAAGTGTTAATTGACCGCCACCAGATTGAGCTTGTGCTGATGAACCTTATCAAAAATGCCGGTGATGCAATAGATGGATCTGGAGACATCATAGTACGCACTGAGCAGGTGAATATTGATAATGTGAAAGCGCTAAGCAGTCCTTGCAGGGATGTTGCTCCAGGCAGGTATGTTGCTCTTTCCGTGAGTGATACCGGGGCAGGCATGGATGAAAAGATCAGAGAAAGAATGTATGATCCATTTTACACCACCAAGGAACTGGGCAAGGGAACCGGGCTTGGTCTGCCTACGGTGTTCGGCATCATCAAGGAGCATAACGGGTATATTTTCTGCCATAGCGAGGTGGGCTCAGGAACAAAGTTTACAATTCTTCTTCCAGCCAGTAAGCAGCAAAAGCCATCGGAACAGGACTTGGACTATGAAATCATTAAGGTCAGTTCCGGCAACGCTCCCACTATTATGGTGGTTGACGATGAAGCGGATATAAGAGAAATAACCGTGGACATGTTTGAGCATTATGGCTTCAAGGTCCTTGATGCAGGTTCTGGTGAAGAAGCCATTGATATTTTTTCGTCTCATGACATTGATGTTATTGTGATGGATCTGGGTATGCCCGGCATGGGGGGAGAGCAATGCGCACGGGAAATACTCAAGATTGATCCTGACGCAAGAATTATTATTGCCAGCGGATATATGGATCATCCCATGTCCAGGGATCCCGGTTCTCATGGACTTTTGGATTTTGTTGCCAAGCCTTATCAGGTTCAAGAGCTTGTCACCAAAATCCGGCTTGCCCTGGATATTGATAATGGATAATTTCTTTGGCCATTCAACAAAGAGATTCACTAAATTACAATCGCGATAAAGGAGCAGCAATTATATGGAGTTAAAGGGAACAACTATTCTGGCAGTGAAAAAGGATCAGGCTGTGGCCATGGCTGGAGACGGCCAGGTAACATTTGGTCAGGCCATGGTTATGAAGCATACTGCCAGGAAAGTCAGGAGAATGTATAATGATCAGATTATAGCAGGTTTTGCTGGAGCTACAGCTGATGCTTTTACCCTGTTTGAAAGGTTTGAGGCCAGGCTGGAGGAATATCGGGGAAACCTGCTCAGGGCCAGCGTTGAACTGGCCAAGGAATGGCGCATGGATAAGTATCTGCGCCGGCTTGAAGCCATGCTTATTGTAGCGGATAAGAACAATGTGCTGATAATTACTGGCAACGGAGATGTTATTGAGCCGGATGACGGCATAGCTGCCATAGGGTCGGGCGGTGCTTATGCCCTGGCTGCTGCCCGGGCCATGAGTGAAAATTCTCAACTCAAGGCCTCGGAAATCGTGGAGAAATCCATGAAGATTGCAGCAGAAATATGTGTATATACCAATGACAAAATCATACTGGAAAAAATAGACTGAAAGGACAGGTTTTAATGAGTACCACACTTACTCCAAGGGAAATTGTATCAGAGTTGGATAAATTTATTATCGGGCAGGATGATGCCAAACGCATGGTGGCTATTGCCTTGCGCAACAGATGGCGCAGGCAGCAGCTTGATCCTGAATTAAGAGAGGAAATAGCACCTAAGAACATTATAATGATCGGGCCAACCGGTGTTGGAAAAACCGAGATTGCCAGACGTCTGGCCAAACTGGCTGGTTCGCCTTTTTTCAAAGTTGAAGCCACAAAGTTTACAGAGGTAGGCTATGTGGGCCGGGACGTGGAATCCATGATAAGAGATCTCATGGAGATAGGCATTAACATGGTCAGGGAAGAGGAAAGAAAAAAGGTCCAGTCCAAAGCTGAGGCCAATGCTGAAGAAAGACTGTTAGATCTTCTGCTTCCTCCTAAAAAAACACCAGCCCCTGCTCATCAGAATTTCCAGCAGTCTCAACCACAAGCGCAACCGGCTGGTGATGAGGTCCTGGTGCCCCCGCCTGCTGCTCAGGCAGAAGAACAGCATGACCGGACCAGGGAAAAGCTTCGGAAACTCTGGAGAGACGGCAAGCTTGATGACAGGGTTGTTGAAGTTGATGTCAAGACAGGCGCCAATGTGGAAATAATGGCTATGCCCGGGCTTGAGGACATGGAAATGCAGTTTCGTGATATGTTTAGCCGGGTTTTTCCCAAAAAGACCAAGACCAAGAAAGTAAAGGTAAGAAATGCCTATGAGATTCTGGTGCAGGAGGAATCTGAAAGGCTGGTGGATATGGACAAGGTAACCGAGATTGCCCGGGAAAGAGTGGAGCAAAGCGGCATCGTCTTTATTGATGAAATTGATAAGGTCTGCGGCGGCGATAAAGGCTCCAGAGCTGAAGTATCACGAGAAGGCGTGCAGCGAGATCTTCTGCCTGTGGTGGAAGGTTGTGTGGTTAACACCAAATACGGCATGATCAGAACTGATCATATTTTATTCATTGCTGCCGGAGCCTTTCATTATTCCAAGCCTTCAGACCTGGTTCCTGAGCTTCAGGGGCGCTTTCCCCTCAGGGTGGAACTGACCGCGTTGACCAGTGAAGATTTTTACAGAATTCTTACAGAACCTCAAAACGCTTTGACAAAACAATATAAAGCCCTGTTGGAAACAGAAGGCATCACCCTTGATTTCACGGATGAATCTCTGCTTGAGCTTTCCAGTTTTGCCCAGAAAGTTAATGATGAAACTGAAAATATAGGAGCCAGAAGGCTTTACACCATTATGGAAAAGCTGTTGCAGGAACTGTCCTTTAAAGCTCCGGAGATGGGAGGTCAGAAGATAACTGCTGATAAAGATTACGTTCTGGATCAGCTGAAGGATGTGCAGGCTGACAAAGATCTCTCAAGATACATTCTTTAAAAACGTTCCGGCCATGCCCCCCGGGTGAGGTATTAACAAGTAATTTGAAACATACAGACAGCAAAATCAGCATGTTATAATTTCGTATCTGTTTAGCTCTTTTAAGGAAAGCAGGGGACAGGCACTCCTGGACCCACTTGAGCATCATTTTGTGCTGAAAATATCTTATTTTTGGGACAAGCGGGTTCAGGAAGAGCCAGTCTCCCTCCGGGCTGTATGCCTCCGGGCAGGAAGCCATGCCACATGCAAAGCGCTAAACTGAGACATAATTTCTACAATAAAGGCAGGATTATGACCGGAATAGATACTCAAAGCGCGGCTTACAAAGCCAGAATACTTCTGGAAGCCATGCCTTATATCAAGGAGTTTTATGGACAGACCGTGGTCATCAAGTATGGTGGCCACGCCATGATTGATCAAAACTTGAAAAAAAGTTTCGCTCTTAATGTGATTCTACTTAAGTATATTGGCATTAATCCGGTCATAGTTCACGGAGGCGGCCCCCAGATCGGCCGCATGCTTGAACAGCTCAACATTGCCTGTCAGTTTCGCCAGGGCCTTAGGGTCACGGATGAGGCCACCATGGATGTAGTGGAAATGGTTCTCGTGGGCAAGGTCAACAAGGAGATAGTCAATTTAATCAATCTCAATGGGGGCAGGGCTGTTGGTCTTTCAGGCAAAGATGGACAGACCATTATGGCCCGCAAGCTGGAAATGATTATTGACAAAAAAAATGCTCCTCCCGAAATTATTGATCTTGGCAAAGTGGGTGAGGTCATTGATATTGACAACAGGCTTATTGTGGCAGTTCAAAATCAGGGATTTATCCCCATCATAGCCCCTGTAGGTGTGGATAGATATGGGGAAACATATAATATCAACGCTGACTCTGTTGCCGGTGCAGTAGCTTCGGCCCTTAAGGCCAGAAAACTTATTTTGCTGACCGATGTTGATGGGGTCAAGTCTGCTGAAGGTCAGAAATTTTCCTCTCTGACCAGAAGGGAGGCAGTGGAAATTATTGAATCCGGTGCGGCTTCAGGCGGTATGATCCCCAAGCTCAAATGCTGTCTTGAAGCCATTGAAGAAGGCGTTGAAAAGGCGCATATTATTGATGGCAGGGTGGAAAATTCCATTATTCTGGAAATTTTCACCAAGGGAGGAATCGGCACTGAGGTTATCTTTATCTAAATTTATTAGTGTCTGCTTACAGGAGTAAATCCGTCTAATCATCTATAAGGTGGAAACGGCCTACAGTAGTCAGTTTTTATGTTAAGGATTACCTTCAGGGTCCGGTAATGGATTCAAGGAGGACTAACATGAGAGTACTAATTGTTGAGGATCAGTTTTACAGCAGAATGGTATTAAAAAGACTTATGAAATCATATGGAGAATGTGAAGAGGTCACGGATGGAAAAGCAGCGATGGACGCTTTTCGCAGGGCCTGGACTTCTCAGCAGCCATACGATCTTATTCTGCTGGACATTATGATGCCTGGAGTTGATGGTCAGCAGGCCTTAAGGCAGATACGTGATTTTGAGATGTCACAGGGCGTTGAACGCTCCCAGCTGGTAAGGATAATCATGCTCACAGCCCTCGGAGACGAGCAAAATGTCAAAAAAGCCATGTATGATGGTGGAGCAGATGCCTATCTTGTGAAGCCAGTCCATGTTCAGCGTCTTAATTATATTTTAACTGAACTGGGATTTGATCCCATTGAACAAGCCGAAATCAAGCAGTCTTGAGCTCAGTCTCCGGCATGTTTTCATCTTGATAGCATTGTAATCAATTTGTTCAATGATAGAGGGCTCTTCATCATGACAGCAGTACCATTATATATCAACTCTCTTAAAGACGGCCGTATTGCTGACAAAATCACACAGGCTGAACAAATTTCCTTGTCCTGTACCCTTTGCCCCAGGAAATGTGAGGTTAACCGGCTGGATGGTGAAACAGGCTTTTGCAGCACTGAAAGATATGCACAGGTAGCTTCGTACAACCTGCACTTTGGAGAAGAAAGCCCCCTTGTGGGCCGGGGAGGTTCAGGCACGGTTTTCTTTGCTCATTGCAACCTGGGTTGTACTTTCTGCCAGAATTTCGACATAAGCTGCAATACTTCAGGCTTTAAGGAATATTCACATAGCGATCTTGCAGAAATATTTCTTGATCTGCAGAGCAGTGGGGCTGAAAATATCAATCTGGTCACCCCTTCCCATGTGATCCTGCCAATTTTAAAAAGTATACTCATCGCCTCCAGCAAAGGGCTAAAAATTCCCCTAGTCTACAACACATCCTCTTATGACGAGCTGAGCTCCCTCAGACTTCTTGACGGCATTGTAGATATTTACCTTGCTGACATCAAATTTTTCCACAGCCGGCATGCGGATAAGTATGCACATGCACCTGATTATCCTGAAAAAGCAAAACAGGCTGTTCTTGAAATGCACAGGCAGATGGGTTCTTTAATCATAGATGATAAGGGCAGAGCTTATAAGGGGCTGATGATAAGGCACCTTGTAATGCCGGATGACCTGGCTGGATCAGAGATGTGGCTGGACTTTATAGCTCAGAACCTGCCTGCTGACACTTATATAAATATTATGGGCCAGTATCATCCTGCAGGCAATGCAGCAGAGTTTCCCGAACTTATGAAAAATGTACCTGGATCAGTTGTGGAGGAACTCAAACAAAAAGCCCGTTTCCTTGGGTTGACTCGCCTGGACAAGAGAAAGTCAATATTTTTTTGACATTATTCACTGTAAGCAGGAAACCGTTTGATCACAGCCATTAATCCTGGATTCTGTAAAGGAGAAGGTCTGCCCGCATCAAAAGGTCTAAAATATTACAGAACATTTTTTTTATTACATGGAGATAAACAATGCTTAGACAAAGATGTATTGCCTTTTTAGCCTTATGTTTGACTTTTTTTGTCCTTCTCCCCGGAACCGGTCTCAAAGCCGCTGACAAGGAGGCTTCATCAGAGTATGCCAACGCTGTGACAGCGGCCAGGGAGACCATCTGGAAGGCCATTACCTCAGGCATGGGCAGCGGCGCCACTGTTGCCATCATGGACCATGGTGAAATTGTCTATTCCGAGGGTATAGGCGTGGCGGACCGGGCCACCAACCGGCCAGTGGATGCCAATACACGGTTCAACATCGGCTCTACCAGCAAGATGTTTGCAGCGGTGGCCATCCTGATGCTGGTGGACGAAGGCAGAATAGTCCTGGACGAACCAGTCAAGACCTATCTTCCTGAATTTACCATGCAGGATGAGCGTTACAGGGACATCACCGTGAGGATGCTCTTCAACCACTCCTCCGGCCTGCCTGGTTCTTCGTTTTACTTTGGATACGAGCCGGACCATGGCATGCATCAAGTCATGCTGCAAATTCTTGGGCTCAGCCACCTTAAGCATGACCCGGGTGTCATGTCCATTTACTGCAACGATGGCTTCACCCTGGCTGAGATGATTGTTGAGCGTGTTTCCGGCCTGGGCTATCTTGAGTTTTTGACGCAAAGAATCTTCATACCTCTGAGTATGGTGAACACCGGGGCCAGTATCGGAGAAAGCGGCGGGGTCAATGTGGCTGAGTACTTTGCGACGGAAACAGGGGTAAAGTATCCACGGGAGGTCTTCCCTGTTTATGGTGCCGGAGGTTTATCATCTACCGCAGAAGATCTTTGCCGTTTCGGAGACAGTCTTACTCCGCAAGGACCGGGCCGGATCCTCTCGGACAGCTCCCTTGAGATGCTCTTGTCCTCACAGCCGACTGCCTTTTCCGACAAGCTCAGGGGGAGGCAGATGATGAATGCATTCGGCTGGGACTATTCAGAGCTTCCGGGGTATCTGGAGAAGGGCTTCCAGGTACTGGCCAAAACCGGTGGTACTGGATTCTATTCAACCAATCTGCAGGTTATACCCCAGGAAAGGCTTGTGGTTGCTCTGAGCATATCAGGCAGAGCATCCGTCGAAGCTCTGACCCGCCCCGTCCTGGACGGGCTGATGCTGGACAAGGGACTGATGGAAAAAATTTCTGAAGAAACCCCGACAAAGCCGGTACTTCCAGAACCAATTCCAGACTATATTCTGGATTATGAGGGATACTACACTGGAGGCGACCTGGTGCAGATAAGCTTTGACAGAGATGATGAGCTCCTGCTCATTATTCCGCAGCCAGACGGGATGTCATACCCTGGGCTTGCCGGGCCAACAATGCCCTTCACCTACAACAACGGGTCTTTTTTTAATTTTGACGCCAACTTGGAGGTGTATTTCACAACTGTTGAGGACAACGATTATATAGTCATAAGCGGAGAATATCCGTACGAGTTTGATCGTCTCATGTACCAGAAACTTAAGCCCGCAGAACAGCCCCGGCAACTCAAGGAAGACCTTCACAATAAGGTATGGCTGGTCAGAAATGCGCCTGCGTACATTAATGACGTTTACGTATTTCCTGCACGATCACTGATGCATCCAGAGCTTCCCGGCTATCTTGATTTTAACGGGATAAAACAAGTTGACGGGGACTTTTCCGCCCGCATGGCGGCAACAGCGTTTCGCGATCAATCAGGTTTTCTTTTTACCGAATATCAGGAAAGCTTATGGTCTCTGCATCAAAACTTCCTGTTTTCTCTTGCAGATGATTTTAAAGGTATACAGATAAGCTCTATTCCCTTTGGAAATCTGGCTGCCAGCGTCAGGATCGGCAGAGACGGTTTCAATGAATGGCTGAGGATTGAGGATGACCTGGTTCTCAGATTTCAAAAGCCTGATGAAGGTCGGGTTATTGTGACAAGCCTTACAGACATGCTTTATGACAGCGTGGTGGACACCGGATCTGTCTATGTTCCTAATGGAAGTTATGTTTTCTTTGCAGGTTCTCCTGATGATCGTTTCCGGGTTTACGTTGAGTGACCCTTTTATTAGCGTTTTTGGCAGATCAATATGTCTTTCTGGACAGGTATGTATTCAAATTTATTGACTTTATCTCTTACGCCCAGGAATGAAGATCCGGGAACTTTGAACACTCAAGTATGAACCAGTTTATGGAGAATATATATGGACAGTTTCATAAAATCCAAAATGAATCGCAGAACAGCTTTAAAACTAAGCGCTGGTGCAGCTTTGTCTGCGGCTTTTACTCTAACCGGAATAGCTGTTCCACTTAATTCAGCTTTTGGAACCAGCCATGCCTTTGTCCAAAACGATATAGGCATACTCAAGCGAGTTCTTGTACACAGTCCTACTTTGGACGACTACCTTGTGGATCGTACAAGCAGCTCCCTGACTCCTTATCTTGAACAGGATATTGAGGCATCTGTGCAGCAGCACTCCTTACTGCTTAGTCTGCTCCGTGAAAGTGGAGCAGAAACTCTGGAACTTCAAGTCATTCTGGAAAGCGCCATTGAAGAGGCCAGAAAATCAGGGAGCTGGCAGTCATGGCTAAGCGTAGCTCATCCCAGATTATCCGGCAGTGCAGACAAGGTTACGGCTGAGACACTGCTTGGACGCGACCGCACATATCAATACAAGCTTTGGAATGACGGAACTTATCGCAACTTTTTTAACGATACCAGCTCATCAATATGGACCAGGGATGCTGGAGTTATGACTCCAAAAGGTTTGGTGGTCTGCAATGCCTTTTCCAACAGGCGGCATCGGGAAAACAAAGTTTTGAGGTTTGCCTTGTTGCACTCCCCCATGCTTTCAGAATTTCCAGTAGTTTTTGACGCGGTCAGCGAGGGAATAATTCTGGAAGGTGGAGACGCCCAGGTTGTTGACGAACAGACCATGTTTATAGGAACAGGTCAGCGTACTGATCCGCGGGCTGCTCCAATGCTGGCAAAAAGGCTGGGGATGGATGTTGTTGCTGTGCAGGTTCATCAGACTGATTATCTTTCACGTGGATCAGACCAGGGACTAAGCGCTGCTTTGGCAAACTTAAGGTATCTTTTCCTGCATCTTGATACCTTTTTTACGCATGTTAACCACAAGCATGCACTGACAATGCCCTGGTTGCTTGAAGAGGAGTACGCTGGCCAGGATCCCTTGACTCGATATATTAAAGGTGCCCGCGCTGACCTGCAAATATCTGCTGAAGATGCGGATCAGGGGATTGAATTTCTGAAAAACTTTGGAAAAATATCCATATACAGAGCTGGGTCAGGCAAAAAAGAAGATACAGGCGAAATGAAGCTTGTGGATTATATTCGTTCCAAAGGCTATAAGGTCACCTATGTAGGAGGCCGGGAGCCGGATGACAGTGCTGATAGTTTTGCATTCTTCCTTGGCAGGACACTTGGTGAGTTGCGCAGGCAGGCAGCCAATGTTGTGGCTACAGCTCCAGGCAAGGTTATCGCTTACAATGGAACACCCCTGACCAGGGCTGCTCTGGAACAGGATGGAATTGAAGTTCAAACCTTTGAAGCTCGGGAATTATGGGCAGGACACGGTGGTCCGCACTGCCTTACCATGCCTCTGCAACGCGGATAAACTAAGATTTCAAAGTTAACCGAGACAGGCAGGGTAAGAGACCAGAGCATTTACTCTGCCGAGGTAGTATGCAGACAAGATCTAAAATGCTGAAGGGGCAGGATTGATTTGGGATCTAATTAAAGCTCCAGATCCTTGAGCCTGTTTAAAAGCTGTCGGTAGGTAATACCCAGAATGCTGGCAGCCTGTGTTTTGTTGCCGCTAACCTGTATCAATACATTTCTGATGTGAACTGCTTCAGCCATGCGTCTGGCTTGTTTCAGGGAGACTGGTGGCGCTGTTGAGTTATTATGGTCTGACAATGGCAAAGCAAGTTTTGCGGGAACATGTTGTGCCACTTGTTTCCGCAAATTAATGATTTCCATGGCCTTGCGGATTTCTTTACGTAAATCTTCTGGCTCCCCGGTCTTGCTGAAATATGAAAAAGCACCGAGCTGCATGGCCCTTACTGCTCCCTGCAAGTCACCTGAACCCGTTATCATGATTACAATCATGGCTGGATGGTGAACCAAAATCTGGTGCATCAACTCCATACCGTTCATGCCCGGCATGATCAGATCGGTAAGTACTATCTGAAATTTTTGTTTCTGTAATAAGCTCAGGGCTTCTTGGCCGCTGTTGGCTATGGAAATGGTCAACTTCAAGTCTGAAATTAAATCACAGAATACTTCAGCATGTTCAGGGTCGTCATCAACAATTAAGGTTTTGACGTAAATTTCGTCCAGTTTGCCGGGCATTTAGAACGCCTCCCTATGTGCAAATAGATGTCTGTTGCTCAAGCATAGACAAATATTTTGAATAGTTTAATATGGAAATAAAAACATTACTTTTTGCTCAAGCTTTTATCGTATTCATTGCCGCTATATTCTTTTGTGTGGTCTACAGACTTAGTTTTCCCGTAAAAGGACCCGGATGGTGGGTTTGCGGGTATATATTGCTTACAGTGGGTCTTTTTTTGCTCGCCATGCGTGGGGTCATCCCAGATATCCTGTCCATACAGGTGGCACATCTATTAATATTTCTCGATTACATACTATTCTGGAGAGGCTTCCTGACTTATCTTGGTCGTCCAGGGTTCAGCAGGTCACAACTCATGCTTATTGTCGTGCTTTTGCTGTTTCATATGGGAGGACTATTCTGGTTTTGTGCTATCCATGACTCTATTTTTGTCCGCATAATAGTGACCAATATTGTCTACTCCATAATGAATTATGGGATTGCACTGAGCCTGCTGAGTTCTGTTCCCCTGAGTCGATCAATCCGGCTTACTGGCTGGCTTTTTATCTTTAATGGAACAATCTTCTGGCTGCGCTTTTTTTTACATATCGCAGTTACTCCTGAACAGAACTGGTGGCACGGAGTATTTCACACAGGGTTTGCCTTGAGTACCATTGGAGTCATTGTTCTGGTATCTTTGTCCATGCTGCTGCTGATCAGTGATGCATTGAACAGGCAGATCCTGGAACAAAAAGACGAGATTGAGCGTAACTTGAGGTTTCGTGAAGAGGTGGAACATCTGCTGGCCCATGACCTCAAACGTCCTCTGGTTCCCATTATCCACCTGCCGGAGAAGATATCTCAGTTCATACAAGACCGCAAAGAAGCCCTGCAGCCTTTGGAGCGTATCAAGTCTGCAGGGTTGCGTCTCCGGGATATGCTTAACCAACGTCTTGAAATTTTGCAAATCGAACAGGGAAGGTATGTATTTCAGGCAGAAAAAATTGACATGCTTTCTTTGCTTCGTCAAATTGAAGAAGATGTGTCCATCCTTGCCAGGCAATATATGGTAACGGTTAGCATCCAGGTTGACGGCATGTCTGTTGACCAAGCCAGGCCCATTGTCTTTCATGGTGCGGAGTCTCTTGTTTATTCCATGCTGTTGAATCTTGTTAATAATGCTGTGGAAGCTTCGCCCCGGGGTGGGCAAGTCGTTGTCAGCATTAACTCAGAGTCGGATGAGCTGATTATCAGCATTACAAATCAAGGTGAAGTTCCCATGCAAATCCGTGAGCGCTACGCCCGGAAATATGTTTCTGCCGGGAAAAAAACCGGCAGCGGACTTGGAGCATATTCTGCCAGACTGGCTGCCCAAGCCCACAATGGTTTACTGACGCTTGACAGTTCTATTCCAGGACAGACTACTGTCCAGGTTCACTTACCTTTCAAAAAAATCCTGACTGATGCGGCCTCTGCTCAAAACCCAATTTAAACAAGGAACGTTATGTTGGGGTGATTACTGTATTTTTTTCAGGCTGAAGACTTATGGCTTAAGGTGGAAGACTTAAGGCTGAAGAATAAGGATATTGGGCTTTGTTGCAATTTCAAGGTTAGAAAACTTTTTTGTTTTTTTCTACAGGCTTAAAAAAGGTAAGTTGCTATTACAAAAAACGAATATTCATCAAGGAATAAGGCAAAGAATGCGATATGAATCAAGTAAGCTGTCACGAAGAAATTTTTTAACTGCAGCGGGCATGACAGCTGTCTGGATGGCGGTTAATCCTTTGAAAGGCTCCTGGTCTTTTGCAGGTCAGGAGAATGCTGTTTCCATTGGTTTGGCCTTAGGCTCAGGAGGAGCTACCGGGCTGGCTCATATTCCAGTTCTGGAAGTCTTTGATGAGCTTGAAATACGACCCTGTGCCATAGCAGGCTCAAGCATCGGAGCTATTATGGGCGCTTTGTATGCTTCAGGCCTTTCAGGCAAAGAGATCCGGGAGATTGTACAGGAATTTTCCGGTGATAATTTTGATGTTTTCAGATCTCTGGTAAAGGGCGATTCCGGTTTGCAGCTTATGGACATACTCAGGCTGGACCTGGATGCTGGAGGTCTTGTAGACAGTCAGGGATTTCTTAACTTTATGAAAGAGAAAATCAAGGTTTCCAGTTTTGAGGAACTTGATATTCCGTTGTATGTTGTGGCAGCTGATTACTGGAAGAAAGACCAGGTTGTTATGAGCTCAGGGGATCTGATTTCAGCCGTTAAAGCCAGCATGGCTGTTCCAGGGCTGTTTGCTCCGGTTCCAAGGGATGGACGTCTCCTTGTAGACGGAGGCACTGTTAATCCTCTCCCATATGATCTGCTTGAAGGGAAATGCGATTATACAGTAGCAATTGACGTATCCGGGGAAAAATCAGACAATGACTCCAATGAGATAGACTTTACAGATTCTTTGTTCAATACTTTTGAAATAATGCAACAGGCCATTACTGCTCAGAAAATGAAATGGCTCAAGCCGGATCTTTACATTAAACCTGAAGTTAGAGATATCAGGTTACTGCACTTTCATCGTTCTAAAGAAATTTTTGAGCAGACTGCCCCGGCAGCAAAGCATCTCAGACTTGAGCTTGAGGCTATGCTTGCTGCAAATTGACAGGCAGCATAGCAGTAAACAGCATACAGGGAGGAGCTTTTGTTTGAAAATAAAGTTTTTACCACATCATTGATAATTGTGGGTTTATTTGTCTTTGCAGGCATCTATGACCCTCAAGGGTTGGACACATTTTCCACTGCGCTCCATGGTGCCATTATAGCCCACTTTGGATGGGCGTACATGTTGTCCGGCTTCTTTTTCCTCGTTTTTTGTATTGTCCTGGCCCTGAGCAAGTATGGTGAAATCAAACTGGGAAAGGACCACGAGAAACCGGAGTATACTTACTTCGGGTGGTTCAGCATGCTCTTTGCCGCTGGTATGGGCATTGGTCTGATATTCTGGGGAGTGGCGGAGCCGTTAAGTCATTTTATGGATCCACCTGAATACCTGGAAAGTCAGAGCGGACAGGCAGCAACTTTTGCCATGCGTTACAGTTTTTTTCACTGGGGTCTCCACCCCTGGGCAATTTATATTGTTATGAGCCTGAGCATTGCCTATTTTTCTTTTCGCAGAGGAATGCCGCCCTTGATAAGTTCCTGCTTTTACCCCATGCTGGGCAATCGGATTTACGGCCCCTGGGGATATCTGATTGATACTCTTGCGGTTTTTGCCACTATTTTCGGTATTGCCACATCTCTCGGGCTGGGTGCCATGCAGATCAACAGTGGTCTGGAGCACCTTTATGGATTGCCTTCAAGCAACACGGCCACTCTTATCATTATTTTCATCACGACCTGCCTGTTTATGGTTTCTGCTGCCGTGGGACTGGACAAAGGGATTCAGACTTTGAGTAAATCCAATATTTTTCTGGCTTCTATGCTTCTTGTCTTTATGCTCATTTTTGGGCCGACTTCATATATTTTCAATGTATTTACAGATACAATGGGCGGATATATGGGCAATTTTCTTGAAATGAGCCTGTCGGTTAATCCGTTCCTGGGGCATGACTGGTACAAGAATTGGACTCTGTTTTACTGGGCCTGGTGGATTGCCTGGTCACCTTTTGTTGGGATTTTTGTGGCAAGGATTTCCAAGGGAAGGACTATCAGGGAGTTTATCAGCGGGGCATTACTTGTGCCAACCTTGATGACTTTTGTATGGTTCAGTGTTTTTGGGGGATCATCATTATTTTTAGAGCTTGAACAGGGTGCTGAAATAGGACTGGCAGCGCAAAAAGATGTGTCAACTGCCTTATTTGCTGTATTTGATTACTACCCTGGAGCGGCAATTTTATCCAATGTGGCAATTCTGCTTTTGATTGTCTTTTTTGTTACATCAGCAGACTCAGCTACCTTTGTCCTTGGCATCATGACCAGTGATGGGTCACCTAACCCATCACTGTCTAAAAAAATGATCTGGGGGGTGACTCAGTCTTCTGTGGCTGCCATACTGCTTGTGTCAGGAGGCTTGGCTGCATTGCAGAAGATGGCCATCACTGCGGCTTTGCCCTTTACATTTGTCCTTTTGTTTATGTGCTTTAATTTATGGAAGGGGCTGGTTTCCGAACCTGGGGAAAGTCTGCTTAAACGATTTTAACTTGAAAACTGGACAGTCAAAAGTTCTTGTGCAACCCCTTGGATTTATTGCCATTTTACAAGCTTTAGATATCCAGACGTTTCCAAAGACTAACCATTTGAAATCATAATGTTTTTTTCTTCAAATAGTAACAATAAACTGATAACTTCTAAGTAACTACAATCGTATATGTAATAAATTCAAAGTATTATGATTTTGCCATACAGATTGCTTCGGTCGCTTAGGCTCCCTCGTGGGTGACAGGTTTTCAGCAACTACATCCCTGACAGCTCAGCTGTCATTGCGAGCGAGTCTTCGAGCGCGGCAATCTCTAACGTGTTAAGGCTGATTTTTTAGTTACTTACAGGTTCGGTCCCGGTCCCCCTGGTGAGGAGCTTACAAGTAGCTATAATTGTTTTACTAATAAATTCAGACAGTTACAGCTATCACATTTTTACGATTTTTGCTTATGATTGATGCACATTTGCCAGAAAAGTTCCGTCAAAGATGGAAACTTTGCGCCTGGCACAGCTTCCTGCCCGGAGGCTTACAGCCCGGAGGGGGACTGTCCCTCGCTGTGTAGATTTTTTCATCAAAGCAAATTTCTTCCAGAAACCAATGCAGCATCAATCTTTTTTATAGTACCTCGCGGGGACTGTCCCAATTTCCAGAAAAGTGACAGACTCGTAAAGTTACTCATACGTTCGGTCCTGGTCCGCCCGGGTGAAGAGCTTTTAACTCTCAAGTTGAAAAGATAATTCTTATCAACCCTTTTGCTGATAACTAATCAGGCTGATAAATGGGTTGTGAGTGATGTCATGTAAAGAATTTAAGGAGGAAATTATGAATGTAACTGAGGCTATTCAGGCAAGAAGAAGCATCCGGAAATTTAAGGATGCAGAAATCAAGCAGGGGCAGATCACTCAGCTTCTGGAAGCAGCAAGACTGGCTCCATCAGGCTTAAACGCCCAGCCCTGGAGGTTCAAGGTGGTCCAGGATAAAGATGACATTGCCTGGATGGCTGATGAAGTCACCAAGGGGCAGCGCTGGATTGGTGGAGCAAATGCAGTTATTATCTGTTGCGCTGATTTGAGTAAGTACATTGATGATGCCAGAGCGAGTTTCAGATTCTTGAAAGATAGCGGTGTTTTGCCGCCAAAGATGCAGGCAGGTATTGAAGAGTATGTTAACAAGGCCGGAAATGCCAGTCAGGAGGTGTTGCGTGCGGCAGCAGCTTCCAACTGCTCCATAGCCATTACACAGATGATGCTTCAGGCTGTGGAGCTCGGACTTGGAACATGCTGGGTGGGGATGTACGAGGAGCAGGCGATTAAGGACAGGTATGATTTGTCACCTGATGTGGCTGTTGTGGCACTACTTGCTGTTGGGTATCCTGCAGAAGATCCAGCCCCGAGACCTAGAAAGAGCTTAGAAGAGATAACTTTGTAGACGTTTTGCCAGGGCGACCCGGGACCGAACCTGTGAGTAACTGTCTTCAAACGTGGAGCCTGCATCCTGCAGGCTATTAAAGCCCAGGCGGCTGGAAGCCGCCTCCACATTGAAGAACAGTCCCATATTTGAAAATTGGGACATTTTAATTTACTTGTAAGCTCCTCACCCGGGCGGACCGGGACCTAACCTGCGAGTAACTTACACCTCTCGTTCCCAGGCTCCAGCCTGGGGACATCTTACTCTTGCGGCTCCAGCCGCTTCTTCAAAATGTGGCTGGAGCCACAAAAAAATAGGTGTTCCCAGGCTCCAGCCTGGGAACAAGAGCAAATATACTGAAATTTGTAAGTATTTGAATTTATTAGCAATATGATTCAAGTTACTTATAAGCGTCTAACTCTCAATTAAATGTAATAATCAAAGGGACTGTATGCAATTCCGATGATTTTTCATGAGTATTGCCCAGCTTCCATTGAACTTGGGATGGATCAAGTCCAACTTGCGAAGCAAGATCACTGACAAGTCCATTGATGTTGATGATGGGATGTCTGTCCAGAACCTGGGGCAGTCCATAGGTCATATTGCAGGCCAGACACTTGCCTGGGCGTTGAATAAGGTGGAAGGCAAGTATAATCCTTGATTCTTCAACTTTCTCCAGGCCAAGCCGAATGTCAAAATGGCTGTCAGCAGAATCTCCATAAAATGCTTCAAAAAAGTCATTGCTGCGTTCAATGGGGAAAATTGTCTCTAATACCTGGGGAGTTATTTTGTCCTTGATTTTGTTTGCGTCCATAAACCGGTCCTTTTTGTCTTATTTTAATATAATTAACCAATAACAGGTTTTCTGTTTTATTCAAGTTCAGGCATGTCCTTGAGTAATTTATTATCGGGACACTTTTCCACGGCTTCATAGAATCGATCCATGGACGTGGATATGTATCTCCAAGCCTGGCCTCCGGTTACAGGGATATCTGATGATCCGCTTTTCTGCAACTCTTGAAGTACATAGCTGATGCTTAAAATGTTAATATCTTTTCCTGGCTGATAAACATTATGTTCTTCTTCAGTTTGTGAAATTTTGACAACGAGCTTTGCTTTTACAAGATCCTTTATGGTTTCATTGACAAGCAGGGGGGGCAGACCGAGCTTGTCACCAATCTGGCTGGAGGCTGTGCCCTGGCCTTGTATCTGAAAATTTTTGATAATTAGGGTCATGGTCAGCAGTGATATTTTATGTTTATGATGTTGACTGATGTCTTTTACCTCAGAGGCATAGATAAAGCGCCTTACGTTGGCATGGGCAAATGAAAGTTCAGCACCAAAGAGAACAATCATCCAGCTTGCCTGCAGCCAGATCAGAAAAAGTGGCAGAGCGGCGAAACTGCCATAAACTGCGTTATATTGCAGAGTACCCATGAGAATGGTTATGTAAACCCATTGCATGATCTGAAAAAGGGTTCCGGAAATAATGCCGGCAATTACCGCTGATTTGAGCTTGACCCTGGTATTGGGCATGGCCATGAGCAAAAAGATGAACAGCAGCCAGATAAGAAGATACGGCAAGACTCTGGGGACGAGGCCAGCCAGAACATCCATAAAGCTCAGCCATCTGGTTTCTGTGGCCAGAACTCCGAGTTCTGTTGACAGAAAGACAGTCATGCTTCCGGATATGATAATCAGGATTGGAGCTATGAGCATGATGGAAATATACTCGGTAATTTTCCTGACCCATCCTCTCGGTGTTTCTATACCCCAAACCGCATTGAATGACAGTTCAATATTGGTCAGTACCTTGACCACAGACCAGAGCAGGAAAATAAAACCCACCCCAGCAATGATTCCGCCCCTGGTTTCTTCTAAAAGTGTATAAGAAAACCCGACTACCTGTTCCAGGATATCCTCGTGAGCTCCAAGGTAATGCTCAAGCTGCCGGTAAAGGGCATCTTCCAGTCCAAAACCTTTGGCAATGCCAAAGGCCATGGCCATGACAGGTACTATGGAAAGCAGGGTATAGTAAGTCAGGGCTGAGGCTCGGCGCATGCAGTCGTTTTTGCCGAATCCGTATACAGCCAGCATAACTATCTGCAGCAAATGAACTAAATAGCCTTTGAGCGCCGGCAAATCCTCAGTATTGATCCGCCAGATATTCTTGCTTAGAAAGTCAATTATTTTTTTAATCATTACGGTGTATTGGTTTTAGTTGCTTGGAATCACTTCATGCAAAAACTTGCTGTCATTGATAAAATGCGAACTCAGGGCATTTCCAACCATGACTTGAGAAGAGGGAAATACAGACCTGCCCTTACGTTTTTTGCGCCATGAAGAAACATAATCTTCCTGTACGTGCTGATCTGCTTGCTGTGTCTTTCCATCTCAGTGTGCAGGAAGCTTTCCAGGTTTCCCCCTTCGTGGGTACCTGTTTTATAGTCGATTATCCATGTTGTATTGTAACTGTCCAGGAAAGTTCTGTCCATGACGACCCTGATCAGTTTTCCATCAATGTAAGAACTTAAGGCGTATTCATTACGGGCCTGTTTATGATTGTCAAGGATCCATCTGCCTGTTGGATCATTAATGGTGTTCTTGATGGCCCTGGTTACTTTTTTCATGGCAAGATTCAGATCGACTCTGCTTACTCCAAGGCGTAAAAGGGCTTTCTCTATGGAATCCTCCATATTGTCCACCTTTTCATCGCTCCAGTCTGTCAGCCCCTGCTGGGCTATGGTCCGCAGAAGATCATGTACAAGTGTGCCTGTATGCCTGATGGCATCACCGGCCCAGTGGTATGTTACAGGTTCAAAGCTCTCTTTGGTCAACTGGGTTTTCTTCAGAAAATCAAACTGATTGACTGGCAACTCAGGCTGGGTCCAGTCCGGGGCAATCCTTGTCAAGATGTTGTGCCTGGGTTGTGGTTCAGCTGTAGTTTGCTTGAGCCCATTGCTATTAGCAGACGCGTTTAAAAATTCAGGCTCCAGGACCGTCCATATAATTTTGGCAAAAGTATTATCAGGGGGAGTGCTGATGTGCAATTGATCTTCTATCAGCTTTTGTTTCACAGTACCTGTCAGATGCAGCCTTTTTTTTGCTCTGGTTACAGCCACGTATAAAAGGCGGCCGGCTTCATTTAATTCTCGTTCTTTTTTAAGATTCTCAATGTATTTATAAGTAGGGTGAGATTCTTCTCCATAAGGTGCGATGGGAGCCAGAAGAAGTCTGGAAAATCCTGTTTCATCCTGGGCCGGCAATTCCATGAATTGCAGCATGAGCTTGTCTGATCCTCTTGGAGGTTTTTGCAGAGCCGGGATAATGACAGTATCAAATTCCAGGCCTTTGGCCTTATGTACAGTCATTATCTGGACAGGATTGTCGCTTTGAAAGCCGGGCCTGGAATACAGCCTGGCCAGTGATTCCTGGAAATGCTTGAGATCTTCGATGGACCAGCTTTTCAGATTGGATTGCAAATGTCTGAAAAATGCCTGGGCATCTTCAATTTCCTGACTGGTTTCAAGACAGGCAGGTCCGCCCAGAGAAAACCAGACAGCTTCCACAAGGGAGTTCAAAGGCTTTCTATCTCGATTTTGGATGGCAGGAATTATTATGGACTTAAGTTTTTCAATTCTTTTCAGAGCCTCATGGTCAATTCCCTTGAGCAAATCAGGTTGAGCAATTTTTTCAAGAATGGATTTCTGCCGGTCATGTTCTACTATACTGGTCAGAGTTTTGAGATCTAAACCAGCCCATGGGGCGCGCAGAACAGACAACCAGGACAGGGATTCCCCTGGTCTTAACAATGCTCTGGTCAAAGATAAAAGGTCTAAAACCACCTGTCGCTCATGCAAAGGTTCAATTTCCACGGCCTGAAAGTCAATTTTTTCCCCACGCATAAGCCCGACAATATCCTGCAGGTGGGATCTGTTTCTGACCAGTACAGCAATACTGTCCTCAGGATATTTATCTCTGGTATCGTTGATTATATCCAATACTCTTGCTGCCTCAACAGTCGGCTCTGAATCAACAAAGGGATGAATTTGAACCAGCCCCTGTTGACCATGCCATGCCTGCATGGGACAGTAGGTGACAGCTCCACTGACAAGGTCTTCATGAGAGTGGAAAACATCGGGAAAGACTTGATTAACCCAGTCCACAACCACCTGATCAGAACGAAAATTGACACTCAATTCCAGAGGATGGAGTTTAATCTGTCCTATTCCAGTCTGTTTAGCGCTTAGAAAAACACCAACATCTGCGTCCCTGAAAGCATATATGGATTGCATGGGATCACCTACAAGAAAAATTGTTCTGCCATCATTGCCGGTCCATCCGGAAGTAATGCGGGTCAGCATTTCCTGCTGGCTGATGCTGGTATCCTGAAATTCATCAAAAAGAATATGCTGAATCTGATAATCTAAGCGCAAAAGCAGCTCTGAAGGTTCACTTTCGCTGCCCAGGGCCTGGAGAGCAGACCTGGCAACTTCTGTGTAGTCCACTTGTTTTTTCTGAACCATGACGAGGTAAAGCTGGCCTACAGCCATAGTTAGAATGTCTACCAGGCTGGATAGATCCTGCCAGGTGGGGTCGAGAAATTCGGCCTCGGGAAGAAGGTCAATGCCGACCAGAGCCTCCTTGAAATCTTTCTGAGAAGGAAAAACGCTGTTTAGAAGTTCTATTATTTCTGATTTGCGCTCACTGTTCTCGCAACCCTTCTTACCTTTCTGAGCCGGAGGGAAGCCGATGTTTTTGGTAA
The DNA here is from genome assembly GCF_000934755.1 of Desulfonatronovibrio magnus. Classification (NCBI taxonomy): domain Bacteria; kingdom Pseudomonadati; phylum Thermodesulfobacteriota; class Desulfovibrionia; order Desulfovibrionales; family Desulfonatronovibrionaceae; genus Desulfonatronovibrio; species Desulfonatronovibrio magnus. The sequence goes on along the minus strand of NZ_KN882175.1, from coordinate 542,370 downwards.
CTGTTTTCCGCCATTCTCCCTGTCTGGTCATAAGAAGTTCCCTGAGGGCCAGCCATTTGTCTTTGTCAGCGTATTTGGCACCAGGAAACTTTGGTGCATCATTCCATTTCAGAATAATGGATTGCGGGTTGGTGTTCTCGAGGTTGGAACAGGCATGCCGCATACACCTCACAAGAGTGGAAATGATTTCAGGACTAAGACATCTGCCAGCCACCAGTGAAAGATGCTCCAGTCCGCGCCGAACTTCATTCTGCAGATGGTTTTCCAGAATACGACGCATATTGTCACGGTCTGGAACGGATCCAATTAGCCTTAGCCAGTGATCCCTGAGCTCCAGCATGTTGATGATCAAATCTCTGGCTTTTGCCCAGTCATTGTCCAGCAGCAGAAGGATTCTTTTCAATGGCTCGTACCATTGACTGTCCCGATTAAGTTCCAGCAGAGTATTTTCTGCAGCCTGGCTGTAAAGATGACTGGGATCCTGGGTAACTTCAGGTTCTCCACCAAGGCCGGATTGAACCGGTATTCTACCGGCAAGATAAAGGCAGAAAGAATCAATGGTTCTGATTTTTAACCGTGATGGATTCTGCAGAATATTCCATTCTCTTTGACGGTCCTGGTCCAGGGCGGCTTGAGCAAGAGCTCTGTTTTCAGCCTCGTGAGGCTGCTCTACAGTTGTGCCGAGCGCTGCATCTTTCAGGGAGGTAATGATGCGGCTGCGCATTTCAGCAGCAGCCTTTCGGGTAAAAGTAATGGCCAGGATTTCTTCAGGCTCACGTACCAGTGATAAAAGACGCAGAAAACGTCTGGTCAGAAGTTCTGTCTTGCCTGAACCTGCAGGGGCCTGAACTATAAATGATTTTGATGGATCTAAGGCATAAGAGCGCTGGGCGTGGTCGGCTGGTTTAATCATGTGACTGTGATGGTGTGTCTTGACAGTATTGGGGTTAGGTGTAAGATTTTATAAGTGTTTATTTAACTCTACGAAATCTGAACTCTCAAGTGATTATTATTTTATCTCGATTATGTTGCCATCTGTACTCTTTGCTGTCAAGATTGCCTGCATAAAGCAAATGAGCAGGCAGCAGCGTGAATCTTGTTTTTTGTGGAAGCGTTCTGGCGGTTGTTGAAGGCTGAAGGCTGAAGGGAGAAGGGAGAAGGCTGAAGGCTGAAGGTGGAAGGCAGAAAGTAGAAAGTAGAAAGTAGAAAGCGGAAAGTTGAAGGCAGAAAACAGAGGGCTGAAGGCTTGAGGCTGAAGGATTAGGAGCTTGGGCATTATTGCTCTTGTCAAGGCTAAAAAAAGATTGTCCCGGCTACCGGGAGCAGGCACTTGTGCCCGCCGCGAGCCTCAAAACATCCAGTCTTCTTCCAGCTTAAAATAAAGTGTGGCTTCAGCGATAAAGGGTATACGGAAATAGATGTGCAGGAGTCAATGTCATGAGATATTTTCATTCATACGGACCTGTGGACTGCCAAGAGCATTTCTGCGTTGCGCGCACTGCCTTGATTGATAATTGTATTGAGCAGTTGATAGGCAATCCCCAGAAAGGCGGACACTATTTTACCCTTTGGGCACCCCGACAGTCTGGAAAGACATGGGTGATGCAGCAGGTGGCTCAAGCTGTTAAAGATCAATATAAAGAACTGTTTCATGTGGCCATGATGTCCATGCAGGGCATTGTTATGGAACAGGAGGATTCGCCGGATGTTTTTCTGGACAGGGTACCGCATTTGTTCCGCCGTGCCTTTAAGCAGAGAATTGACAGACCCAGATCCTGGGAGGAACTAAGTGAGTTGTTCCTGGCTGATTCAGGTTTGTTTGATCGCCCTGTTATTTTGCTGATTGATGAATTTGACAAACTGCCGGCCTTAGTCATTGATCGACTGGTGAGTCTGTTCCGAGACATGTATCTGGATCGGAGTAATTTTGTTCTGCATGGTTTGGCTCTCATTGGTGTCAGGGCTGTTCTCGGTGTAGATAGTGAGCGGGGATCGCCCTTCAATGTTCAGCGTTCCCTGCATGTGCCGAATTTTACAAAGGCGGAAGTCAGTGATCTATTTGGTCAGTACCAGACTGAAAGTGGGCAAAAGGTCAGCCCGGAGGTAGTAAATGCTGTCCATGCAGCTACTTGCGGACAGCCTGGTCTGGTCTGCTGGTTTGGAGAGTTGCTGACCACCAAATTCAATCCAGGCCAGGATAAGGTAATTGATATGGCAGTTTGGGAAGAGACATATCTTGCTGTTGTGCATACTGAGTGGAATAATTCCATCCTCAATCTTATTAAGAAAGCACAGTCGCCCTATCTGCCCCAGGTTCTTGACCTGTTTACTCGCTCTGATCTGCCCTTCAGCATAAGAGCCGAGTGGTGCAGTTATCTTTATCTGCTGGGTGTGATCGACAAGGAAAAAAATCTTGATGGTGGAGCCGTCAGGTATGTATGCCGCTTTGCTTCACCTTATATTCAGACATGCCTTTACAATGCTTTGACCAGGGATCTGATGGGCGAGCGGCCCCCGATACTGCCATTAGAGCCGATGGATGAGCTTTTGGATGTTTTCTCAGGGCCGGAATTAAATCTGCCTGCATTGCTGGATCGTTATGTTTTTTACCTGCAACGGCTCAAGGATTCCGGGCTCAATCCCTGGCACAATCAGCCTCGTCGCACAGATTTGCACTATACTGAGTACGTGGGACATTTCCATCTTTATGCCTGGCTGCAAAACGCAGTGCAGGACTATTGTATCGTCAGCCCCGAGTTTCCTACAGGTAATGGCCGCGTAGATCTGCATTTGAAATGCACTGACAAAGAAGGAGTCATTGAGGTAAAAAACTATACAAATCAGGCCAAAACGAAACGTTATATCCAGCAGGCTGCAAGCTATGCCAGCAATCTTACCTTACCTTCCATCACTATAGCTCTTTTCGTTCCTTTGGAAGATGAGACTATTCTGGCCAGGCTGTCCAAGTCGTACGAGATTGCTGGAGTACAGATTGTTGTCAGGGCCATTGGATGGGTATAAGAAAAATGATCAAAACTGCCAATTGTGAACATCAAACCCGTAAATACTTATGAACTGGACACAAATGCTCGACTTTGACCGGGGCCATATCTGGCATCCCTACACTTCTCTTGCTTCACCTCTGCCAGTTTACCCTGTGGAATCAGCTTCCGGTGTCAGGGTCAGGCTGCAAGACGGAACAGAGCTTGTTGATGGTATGGCTTCCTGGTGGTGCGTTATTCATGGCTATAATCACCCTGTTTTAAATGAGGCTGTGCAAAAACAGCTGCACAAGATGGCACATGTCATGTTTGGCGGCTTTACCCATGAACCTGCTGTTGAACTTGCGCAAATGCTCAGGGACTTGACACCCCAGGGATTGGAAAAGGTTTTTTTCTGTGATTCAGGCTCGGTTTCCGTGGAAGTTGCCTTGAAGATGGCGCTGCAATACTGGCATGCTGCTGGTAAACCTGAAAAAACAAAGTTTATAAGCCTTGAACGAGGCTATCATGGGGACACATTCGGGGCAATGTCTGTCTGTGATCCGGTAACTGGAATGCACACATTGTTTTCAGGCTTTCTGCCCAGGAATTTTTTTGCACCATCGCCTGGATGCGGTTTTGCTGAACCTTGCCTGCCTGAACATCTCGAAAAAGCGGCAGATCTTATAAAGCAGCATCACCGTGAAGTTGCTGCATTTATTCTTGAGCCTGTTGTTCAGGGGGCAGGGGGGATGAAATTTTATTCACCTGAATATCTCAATGCTGTTAAGCAGCTTTGCAGACAATATGATCTTCTGCTTATTGCTGATGAAATCGCCACAGGTTTTGGCAGAACAGGCAGACTCTTTGCCTGTGAGCATGCCGGCATTACTCCGGATATAATGTGCGTGGGCAAAGCTTTGACCGGAGGCTACATGAGCCTTGCCGCTGCCATGTGTACTGACCGGATTGCTGAGGTTATATCCAGCAGATCTCCCGGAGCATTTATGCATGGTCCAACCTTTATGGGCAACCCCCTGGCCTGCGCTACAGCTGTGGCGAGTATACAACTTTTACTTGATTGTGACTGGCAAAAAAAGATAATGTTTATAGAACAGGAACTGCGCAAGGGGCTTGAAAGCTGCATTGATTTGCCCGGGGTCAGGGAAGTCAGAGTGCTGGGTGCTATTGGAGTTCTGGAGATGGAGGACATGGTGGATACAGCTTTGGCTCAGAAGATGTTTGTTGAGCTTGGGGTGTGGATCAGGCCTTTTTTGAATTTGATTTATGTAATGCCTCCATATGTGGCAGACAGGGAAGATGTGGCTAAGCTGACACAAGCGATGCGCTATGCAGCTGAGAATATTTGAGGCTGAGGGGAGAAGGCTGAAGGTGGAAGGCTGAAGGCTGAAGGGAGAAGGCTGAAGGGAGAAGGCTGAAGGGAGAAGGGAGAAGAATGAGGGGTGAAGGTAGAAGGTTTAAGCATGGGATTTTGAACATAATGAACGCTTCACCCATGCAGCCCGATCTCCCGAGTGAGGAGCTTACAAGTAACTGGAATCGTTTTGCTAATAAAATCAGACGTTTATAATTTTTACCATTTTCACGATTTTTGCTTATGATTCATGCACATTTGCCAGCAAAGTTCCGTCAAAGATGGGAGCTTTGCGCCTGGCACAGGGACTGTCCCTCGCTGTGTAAATTTTGTCATTAAAGCCAATTTCTGCCAGGAACCAATGCAGTATCAATCTTTTTTATAGTACCTCGCGGGGACTGTCCCAATTTTCAGAAAAGTGACAGACTCTTTAAGTTGCTCACAGGTTCGGTCCCGGGCCGCCCGGGTGAGGCGTTGGTAAGTAGCTGAGATTGTTGACAAAGCTGATGGTAAATAACAAATAACAAATAACAGCTAACAGCTAACAGCTAACAGATAACAGATAACTTTTAACTCTCAAGTAAATAAAACTATAAAGCTCTCAAGATAAGGAGTTTATCATGGAAAAGAAAAACTGGATTAACAAGCTTGATGATCTGGAGCAGGAAACGCCTGTTTCCAGCGGAAGAAGGAATGTAGCAGTAAATGCGGGCCGGCAGCAGGAAAACATGATTATTTATGCCCTGGCTGCAGCAGGAGCGATTATTCTTATTCTGATTATTGTCATCTTTGCCAGGGGTGGCAGCAGCCCGGAATATCCTGTGGCAGAGCTAAGAGAAGTGATTGCCAGAATGGATACTCTGGAGCACAGGGTCATGGAAATTGAAGGACAATTGTTAGGCCGGGATCCTTTTGCAGCAGAGCCGGGGCAAACCGCTGATCTTAGAGCCGCTTTAGAGGCCCAGCGCGAAACTCTTGACGATTTGCGGCAGAGGTTTTCAGAGATGGAAGATCAATCTGCAAGAGTTGCTTCGCGTCCAGCACCGCAGCCGGCACCAAGGCCTGCGCCAGAGCCGGCACCACGGCCTGCACCTCCTGAACCTGCAGCAGCTCCCTCAGCAGATGCAGATCATATTTTACATGAAGTTCAGCCTGGTGAAAATCTTTTTCGCATAGGACTCAGGCATAACATATCAGTGGACAGAATCAGGGAACTGAATAACCTGTCACCCAATGATGCCATTCACCCGGGTCAAAAGCTTATTGTAGGCACCAGGAACAATTGATGGCATTTGTTTTTCCTGACAGATTTTTTGTAACAGGGGTTGATACTGAAGCTGGTAAAACCATAGTCAGTTCCATGCTGGTGCGCGGACTTGATGCTTTTTACTGGAAGCCGGTGCAGACAGGTTCCAGGCTGGTCTCAGACAGTGATATGGTCAGGCAAATGGCCGGTATCACGGAGAACAGGATTATTCCGGAAGTTTATTCTTTTGCAGAACCACTATCTCCTCATCTCGCAGCTGCCTTAGACAGTTCATATATTGATCCGGAGAAGATCAAATCTCCTGATGTGTTTCCTTTAATTGTTGAAGGGGCCGGAGGACTGCTGGTACCTCTTAATAATGATTTCCTGATGATCGACCTGATTCAAAAGCTGAATCTGCCAGCTTTGATAGTAGCCCGCAACAAACTTGGAGTGATCAATCATACCCTGCTGACCATTGAAGCCTTGAAAACCCGCTCTATTGATATTCTGGGCGTTATTTTAAGCGATGGAATCAATCGTGACCATAAACAGGCTATTGAAAGGTTTAGCAATGTCCAGGTTATAGCCCAGCTTGACTCTCTTGAGTCAATAACTCCTGATATGTTAAGGAAAAAATTTGATGAACTATTTTTATGAGTTAGCTGTGAAATCAGAGTCAGGCCAGCGTCTGACGGAAAAAGAAATCAAGAATCTTCTGGAGCTGCCTTACAGGGATACGTTTCAACTATTCCCTGGAGCCACTCTTTTGAGAGAAAAATATCATGGAGCAAAAATCGGGGTATGCTCCATTACCAACGCCAAGTCAGGCAGCTGTTCTGAAGACTGTTCGTTTTGTGCTCAATCAGCCCACTATAAGCAGCGTATCCATAACTATCCACTGAAATCTCATCATGAGCTTGTGGATATCGGCATGGTAGCCGCAGGAACCGGGTGCGGAAGGTTCTCCATTGTGACTTCAGGCAAAGGACTGTCCCGCAATGAAGTGGAGGAGGTCTGTAAGGCGGTTGTTGAGCTTAAGGCACGTAATGTCAGTGTTTGTGCATCTCTTGGTATTTTGACTGAGATGGATTTTAAACTTTTAAAGGAAGCAGGTCTTACTCGCTACCATCACAATCTTGAGACTGCACCTGATTTTTTTGCAAAAATATGTACCACCCATGATTTTTCTCATCGCGTCCAGACCATAAATGCCGCTGTTAAGGCTGGTCTGGATGTATGCAGCGGTGCGGTTTTCGGTCTGGGTGAGACTGACGCTCACGTCATACAGCTGGCTATGGTGCTTAAAGAATTGGATGTTGTTAGTGTACCAGTTAATTTTTTGGTTCCCATTCCAGGCACCCCATTGGAAAATTCTCCGCGCATAACTCCGTTGAGATGTTTGAAAATCATTTGCATGCTTCGTTATATTCTGCCGGAAAAAGATATTATTGTATGTGGCGGTAGAGTGGAAAACCTTGGTGAGCTGCATCCATTTATTTATCCGGCCGGGGCCAGTTCGGTCATGACTGGAAATTATCTTACCAGACAAGGCAGAAACAGTGGTGAAGATATGAGGTTGATCAGGGAGATGGGGCTTGAGGTGCTTTAGTGCTTCTAAGTAACTGGAATCGTTTTGCTAATAAAATCAGAGTATTATGGTTTTACCATACAGATTGCTTCAGTCGCTCAGGCTCCCTCGAGGGTGACAGGTTTTCAGCAACTACATTCCTGACAGCTCAGGTGTCATTGCGAGCGAGTCTTCGAGCGCGGCAATCTCTAACGTTTTGAGGCTATTACACCTCTTTTTTTGTAGCTCCAGCAACATTTTAAGAAGCGGCTGGAGCCGCAAGAGAAAAACGCCCCCAGGCTGGAGCCTGAAAACGAGGGGCATAAATATGGGACTGTTCTTCAAGGTGGAGGCGGCTTCCAGCCGCCTGGAATTAAATAGCCTGCAGGATGCAGGCTCCACTTTAAAGACAGTTACTCACATGTTTGGTCCCATGCCGCCCGGGTGAGGAGCTTACAAGTAACTACAATCTTTTTGCTAATAAAATCAGACGGTTACAATTTTCATGTTTTACGATTTTTGCTTATGAATGATGCACATTTGCCTGAAAAATTCCGTCAAAGATGAGAGCTTTACGCTTGGCACAGGGACTGTCCCTCGCTGTGTAAATTTTTTCATTTAAGCAAATTTTTTCCAGGAACCAATGCAGTATCATTACTTTTTTATAGTACCTCGCGGGGACTGTCCCAATTTCCAGAAAAGTGACAGAGTCTTAAACTTACTCACAAGTACGGTCCCAGTCCGCCCGGGTGAGGAGCTTCTAAGTACCTATGATCCTATTTCAACCAAACCAGACAGTCAGGGTTTGACATTTGCTCAAAGCAACTTGCGGCCCCATATATACAAAATCTGGTAGCTGACCTGAATTTTCCCATCTTTTTCGTAATGCTCCTCGTATGCAGCAATAAATTTTCTAAGCCTTTCCCTGCCAAATCGAGCTTTTTTTCCTGAAAAAGTTGCACCTGTTTGCTTATGTTTTTTCAGAAATGAAAGAACTGAGTCATATTGAATTGTTTTGGTTTCTATTTCTGAAGCAAGCTCTAACTTTTCTTTTTGCAGAGCAGACAGGCACTCAGAAGCTACAGGAAGAATATGGGTTGATCCAAACCCTGTTAAAGAGCTGACATGTTCCATTTCCTTAAAAGTGCCTTGCACAAAAAGGCCAAGGGAAAACAGTCCACCTGGTTTTAAAAGTTGAAGATTTCGAGTCATTGAAGCTGGGCTGTTTTTGTACCACTGCATGGTGGAAGAACTCAGCATAAGATCTAAGGAGCAATCTTGAAAGGGCGGGTATTCTCCATCAGCCTGCACTTTTTCAATGCCAGGAAAGATATCTGATTGCATGCCGGGATTTTTAATGATGTTGAGCATGGCCTTAGAAATGTCTAAGGCATAGTAATGACTGGCAGGACTAATTCTTGCAAGTACTTTTTCGCTTAACAGACCACCACCTGCTCCGATTTCCAGGATATTGCCAGAGAATCCTTTCGGAACTCTCATGGCGCATTTAGCTGCAACGTGATCCTGGACAGGGGCGTTTGCCCTGTATGTAATGCTTGACCTGTCAAATTTGTGGCGAATAGTATTATGCATGTATAGGCGTTTCAGGGTATTTCAAACAAACCTGTAGTTTCTTTTCAAAATAAAAAATACAGCCCGCGGAATACACGGAAGACAATGAAGTTTTTTAGAAAATGTTGTGAATTAACGCTTATTCAATGAGATTCAGTATGGATAATGGTCCAGAGGGCCAGGATCTATGTTCAGTTTTCAGTATTAATTTGATGTCTTGATGCGCTGCAGAATCTCAGCTTCAGGAATAAAGTGACCGTATGGCAACGTAATGTAGCAGGCACCAGGTATGGACTCCAGTAATATTTCTGATGCCCGGGCAGGGACTATTCTGTCTCTGACTCCGTGCATTATGGTGACAGAATTTATAGTGACTTCTGGCAGGCTTTTGATGCTTGAATCAAGTAGATACTCAAGCCCCATAAGCAATTCCTGATGATGCTCAATCCTGATGCCGGTCCGGGTTATGCCGCATTGCTTCCAGAACCAGCGGGTCAGGGCTTGTGGTTTACGTTTAAGACCGGCGATCATCTCTCTTACTTTTTCCGGCGGCGTGTAGGTGCAGAAGTCAAGAAACGGCGCAATCAAAATAAGATGCGAGGTTTTGAGCTCATGTAATTTTTTAAGGCAAAGATGAGCTCCAAGTGACCAGCCTGCAATTGTATCCCAGTGTTGATTCACATATTTTTGTTCAAAATACTCGTGCTCAGGACCAAAAGGCAAAACAAAAGTGAAGTTTCTTGATATTTGTGGAAAAAGTTCCGGAAAACCGGCCCAGCCCGAGATAAAGAGTCTTTTTCGTGAGTCAGTCATGCCGGGGTGATGATTTACTGCTTCATGCATAGGAAGCCTGATAGTTGTGGAAAGCTTTAGTGTCAATCCTGGTTTTGCCCCTTGCAGGTCGGCTGTATACTCACTGACTGAATTTGTTGTTTTCAGTTTGTGAAAAGATAATCTGTGTAGACAAAAATGAAACTATCCGGTAATATTTGCATTTATTTGATATCTATTTCAGTGATGCTCACTACATTTTTTTAGGCTGCAAGCCTTGCAGATAGCCGCTGACAGTCATTAATTCATGTCCGTAATATATTTGGCTGATTCTGTTTCAGTTAATTTTTTCACAGCCTCGGGAGGTTGATATGCGTTTTAAGATCAGGGGGAAAATATTTATTCCCATGTTAGTGTCGCTGGTGGCACTGGTAGTAATTATTTTTGTTGTCCTCAACTATCAGCTGAATCGTGTCAGCAATGAATTCATTCGCGAAATCGGACAAAGTAAAGCAGATGAAATTGACTCAGCCATGTCTCTTGCATTTCGCGAGGCAGAGTCAGTATCAGCTCTTTTTTCCAGGCTGCCTGCAGTGGCGGAAGCTTACCGGGTTGCTCTTTCCGGAAATATCAATGACGGTGCTTCTCCTGAATCACAAAGAGCCAGGGAGATGCTGCGTGCCAACCTAAGTGACATGCTGGACAGTTTTGAAGCAGTCAGAGGTGAGCCCCTAATGCTTCATTTTCATCTTCCCAATGGCAGAAGCCTGGTTCGGTTGTGGAGAGAGAAAAATTTCATACGTGACGGACAATGGGTTGATGAATCAGATGATATTTCAGAATTCAGGCAAACAGTTATGCAGGTCAACCGTTCGGGCAGGGCTGTTGAAGGGCTTGAAATTGGTCGAGGCGGTTTTACTGTGCGCAGTGTTCTGCCTGTTATGGATGATCGCCGTAATCAGCTGGGTTCAGTGGAAATGCTTATTGAATTTGAGCCCATTGTTGAGGCGGCAGCAGCAGCTGAAGGACATGAGCTGCTTTTGTACATGAATTATGATTTGCTGCGTATTGCCCAGAGGCTTCAGGATGAGTCCCGCCATCCTGTTATTGATAACCGGTTCGTCAAGGTTTCAGGCACTGAAGATGCAAGAATAAACCAGTTAATTTCATCCAGACTGTTGGAGAGAGGCACACGTGAACTGGCTGTGGAAACTGCAGGAAACTATTCATTGTCAGTGTTTCCAGTGGTTGATTTCACAGGAAACCAGGTAGGAGTGATGGCCTACGTGCTGGATACATCTGTTGAGCAGGCATTAATCCGTAACCTTACAATCACTTTGCTGGCAATTATGGCCGGGCTTTTAATCCTTTTGCTGGTTGTAGGGCAGTTGACCACTAACTATGCAGTAATCAGGCCCCTTAAAAGGATAAATGATTTTGCCTCCAAGGTTTCTAATGGAGATCTTGACCAGCAGCTTGATGTTAGCTCCAAGGATGAAATGCAGGATCTGGCAGGAAGCCTGCAGGTAATGGTGGACAATCTTAAAGAAAAAATATTTGAGGCGGATGAGAAAACCAGCCAGGCCAGAGAAGAAACCGAAAAAGCCGAACAGTTTCGCTTAAAGGCTGAAGAGGCCATGAAGAAGGCTGAGCAGGCTCAAAGAGAAGGAATGCTCAGTGCAGCTTCAAAAATTGAAGATATTATTGAAAGTATATCTTCAGCATCAGAAGAACTTTCCGCTCAGGTGGAGCAGGCCAGTCGCGGGTCTGAAGACCAGCAGCAAAGGACACAGGAAACAGCAACCGCCATGGAAGAAATGAACGCTACTGTTCTTGAAGTTGCCAAAAATGCCTCACAGGCTGCTGAATTTTCAGAAGAAGCCCAGAATAACGCCTTAAAGGGTTCCAAGACCGTGCAGGATGCCATCAAGGCTATTAAACAGGTCCAGACAGCAGCTGAAGAGCTAAAGTCCAAGATTGCAGGACTGGGGCAAAGAGCTGAGGGAATCGGAAGAATTATGACTGTTATTGAAGATATAGCAGACCAGACCAATCTCCTGGCGCTCAACGCTGCCATCGAGGCTGCAAGAGCAGGTGAAGCCGGCAGGGGCTTTGCAGTTGTAGCTGACGAGGTCAGAAAGCTGGCTGAAAAGACCATGAACGCCACCAAGGAAGTTGGAGAATCTATTCAAGCCATTCAGGAAGACGTTAGAAACAATGCCAAGAGTGTTGATTCTACTGTGGAGTCAGTAAAAACAGCAACTGATCTGTCCAACCTGTCAGGCCAACAGCTCGAGGAGATTGTTTCTCTTGCGGAGCGCTCTTCAGATCAGGTTCGCGCCATTGCTACTGCTTCAGAAGAACAGTCATCAGCGAGTGAAGAGATCAACCGCTCTGTAGATGATATTAACAGGGTAGCAGGTGAAACTGCTGACGTCATGGCACAGTCTGCCCAGGCAATCAGTGATCTGGCAAAACAGGCCAGTGATCTTCAGTCTCTGGTCCAGGAAATGAAAGATCAGGCATAAAAGTATAAGCTGATCTTTTTGGGAAAGCAGGGAGCATCCGGAATGTTCCCTGCTTATTGAATTTTTGTAATAGTTTAGCCCTGGGTAAAAAGACTCACTCAAGACGCCCAGTTAAACCCTGCTGCGCAGGAACGCTTTCAGCGTTGTTTAACCGGGCAGGCAAAGGGCGCAAAGGAAGAAAGAAGTTTTTTCATTTGCCGGGGAACCCAGTTAAACCCGTCTGCGACGGAGACTATGTCTGTTTAACAAGGCAGGCGGCAAATGAAAAGGCAGCCTTTTTGAAAGCCGATGTCAGGTTTTCAAAAATATCTTCTTTATTGTCTTTAACTTTGAGACCTTCGCACCTTTGCGGTTCAGATGTTTTTGTTTTTTTGGCAGGGTTTCAGTAATAATTCTGAACTAGTGCATGTATTTAAGCTGGGATCAGATAAAGTATCAAACTTAAGGCTGCCAACGCGTAAAGACCAGCAATAAGGTCATCCAGCATAACTGAATAGCCGCCTGGAAGCCATTTTTCAGACTGCCGCACAGGAAAGGGCTTGGTAATGTCGAAAACTCGAAACAGGATGAAGCCAAGCAACAGAGGTAAAATGGCTGCAGTGGTAATGAACAGGAAGGTTATCCACTGACCAAGAACTTCATCAATAATAGCCTGACTGGGATCTTTTTTGCCAAAGGTCTTCTCAGCAGCTGAGCAGGCCCAGGAACCCACAAAAAAAAGAACGAAAAGTATAGTGAGTTTGGTGCTCAGTGAATATGGAATAAAGAGCCATGGTGCTGCAAGCATGGCCACAAAGGACCCCCAGGTACCCGGGGCTTTGGGAAGGTGACCCACAAAGCCCAGAGTAGCCGCACCTGTAAGAATTTTTGTCTTGTTGAGTCTCAAGTTACCCATCTGTTTTCCTTGAAAAGCTTGCCATCACAGCGAATTTCTATGCACACGCCAAGGGTTGCACAGATCCTGACACTCTTATTGCCTGAATCTGCAAAAGCCTGCTCCAAACTTCTGATAAAGGCAATCCCACCACATTGGTGTATGATCCGCTTAGAGATTTAATTAGAAATCCTCCCAAGCCCTGAATGCCGTAAGCGCCTGCTTTGTCTGCGGGCTCACCAGTGTTAATGTAGCATTTTAGAAGATCAGTTGATGCTTCAGCCATTTCTACATCAGTAATATTGTAAAATGCTTCCTGCTTAGAAGAAGCTGCATAGCTGATGTTCACTGCTGTTATGACCTGATGAACTGATCCCTGTAAAGACTTTAGCATTTTCAGAGCGTGATCTTTGGAAGTGGGTTTGCCCATAATGATATTGTCATGCACCACAATGGTATCAGCAGCGATGACTATGGCTGCCGGATTTTTTTCAGCAACCTCATTTCCTTTTGCTGCTGCCAGTTCCAAAGCATAATCTTGTGGTTGCTGATTCTCGCGCGGAGGGGGCTCCCGATAATTTGCAGGAATAACTTCAAAGCTTATGCCAAGGGTGGACAAGAGAAACTGACGCCTTGGAGAAGCTGAAGCCAGAATCAGGCGCGCAGCAGGCCTGAACGGCCCAGGAGGCAGAGTGCTGTCCAGGTCCTGCCGGCAAAAGTTATTCTTCACTGTGCAAAACCCTTTTGCCAAATTCCTGGTCAAGGAAAAACATACCGCCTGCATCGCTGGATGCAAGTTTTACCTTCTGCAAAACGTCACTGGCGCTTGCTTCCTCTTCAACCTGCTCAGCTACAAACCACTGCAGAAAATTGTTGGTAGCATGGTCTTTTTCTTTTATGGCCAGATCAACAAGTTCATTGATCATGGACGTTACCTTTTGTTCGTGCTTGAGGACATTTTCAAAGACATCCACAGGTGAATCCCAGGACTGGGGAGGTGCGTCAATACTGCCGAGAACGGGCCTTCCGCCCCGTTCATTGATGTAATCGTAGATTTTCAGGCCGTGGGCCAGTTCTTCTTCGGCCTGGAGACGCATCCAATGAGCACATCCTCCAAGATTTATCTCGCTGAAATAAGCGGACATGGACAAGTAAAGATAAGATGAATAAAGTTCGGCATTAACCTGTTTGTTTAGATTTTTTTCCATTTTTTCAGTCAACATCACTTTTCTCCTTTTTTTGTATCTGTTTAGCGCTTTTCAGGATTCGTATTGTCTTGTTATTTGTTTACAGGCCGAACCGCATCAGGCGCACTTTAACACATAAAGCATAAGCCCTCCAAAAAAATATGGTTCAGCACGTACTATAATTAGATCATGGCGACTATCCAGCAGACCAGGCAGTCCCCTGTTTTTCATAAAGGAAATATAATTATGGTAGTGTCTGCGACCAGCCAGCCTTTCAGGTATGCATGAAATATGGTGCATTATCCAGGAGCTTAGACTGTCTGGCACATGATGCTCCAGAATGACCGTTATGCCACCCTGTTCAGTAACACGCCTTGCCTCGGTCAGCATGCTGTGCTGCGTTTTCTGATCATGCTCGTGGAGAACAAGGCTGATCAATGATGCCTGAAAGTAATTATCCTGGAACGCAGTACTTGTGAAGTCCTGAAGCTGATACTTTATCCCTTCAGGAGTGTTATTTGAGGCTTTGGAAAGCATGGATGCAGACCTGTCCACTCCATACACATCCAAGTTTGCGCGGTGAAGAAACGCGCACTGTTTTCCTGTGCCACATCCAAGGTCCACCACTTTTCCAACCCTGTACTCCTGCATTATATTGGAAATCCTGCGCCTGAGGGGATTGAGAAGAGGGTCGAGAATTAAATCGTAAACAGGCGCTATGCGCTGGTAATCGTCGGGCATAATTGGGATAAACGGACTGTAAAGCCTTGTCTGTCCTGATAATGGATAGTTTGAAGCCCTCGAGACTCAGCTCTTCTTGTATGGCCAGGGTGATCGTCTACAAACAGTATTTCTGCAGGAGATGCATTGAGCCAGGTAATAAGCTCGTCAAAGATGTCGGTTTCAATTTTGCTGAGACCTACATGAAAGCTGTTGTATACCCTGTCAAAATATTTGAAAAAGTCGTCCCTGACGTCCAGTTCATCTAACCAGTTAACCTGATCGCTGAGAATGGCTGTATTTATTTCAGCTTTTTTCAGCTCCTGGACAATGTCCAGCATCCAGGGCCTAATTTTGAATCTGGACAAAATTTGATTTCTCAGGTCATCATCGGTTCTTTGAATACCGGTTTGCTTTCTAAACTCTCTCCAAAAGGTTTCTTCCAGAACCTTGCCGGTTAAATAACCGGTGTCATGAATCAAATCCCTGGTGGATTCAAACAGGGTATCAGGGTCAAGATTTTCCTGTTCTGCAATAGCCTTTAGTCCGGCCACAAAACCTTCTTCAGCAAGTACTCCTCCATAATCAAAAACAGCCCATTTTATCTCAAATTGTCGCATACAAAGCTCCTGAAAAAAGTTTCAAAAATGGCAATTGTTTAGCGCCTGATCTTCTTATTCGATCTTGCTGAACTATTACCACTAAAGATGCATTAATGAACAGAAAATCAAAAACAGAACCAGCAACCACGAACGAAGAACAAAGAACAAAGAACCAGGAACCAGTAACTGTCAACAATCTCTTTTACTAATCAACCTCAAGGTTGTAAAGATGTTCATAATCGACATGCAGGCGGTAAAGACAGTTCGCTGGCAAGATGGTCAAAAGCCTGAAAAATGAGATCAAGATGTTCAGGCATGAGGTCTGCTCGCAGAGAAATGCGCAGGCGTGCTGTGTTTACAGGGACTGTAGGATGGCGAACAGCGCCGGTAAATATGCCTTTATCAATGAGTTTTTGTCTGGCTTTAAGCACTATATGACTGTCCTTAAGAATAACAGGAATAATCTGCGACTGACTGTAACCGGTGTCAAAACCCAGTTGTTTAAGGTGAGCCCTGAGCTGAGCAGCAATGTTTAAAAGTTTTGCGCTTTTATCCGGATTGCTGCTGACAAGTTTCAAAGCAGCCAGATTGGCTGCCATGACACCTGGAGGCAGGGCAGTGGAAAAAATAAAGGCTCGGCCTTTGTTAATGATCATATCAATTATATCTCTGCTTGAAGCAATATAGCCTCCATACGATCCTAATGCTTTGCTGAAGGTACCCATATGGACGTCTATAGAATCCGTGAGGCCAAGTTGATGAGCCAGGCCCCGGCCATGCCCGAAAATTCCTGTGGCATGAGCTTCATCTATTATACTGATAATATTATTTCCTGCGCATATTTCAGCAATGTCCTCAAGAGGGGCAAAGTCGCCATCCATACTGAAAACTGTATCTGTGATCAGGAATTTGTCAGGCCGGTCCTGGTGCTTTGTAATTAGATACTTGAGATGGTCCATGTCACTATGACGATACCTGAGGAGTCTGGCACCTGAGAGCAAGGCTCCATCAATGATGCTGGCATGGTTGAGCTTATCACATAAGATTACGGAATTCCTTCCTGCAAGACTGCTCAGTATACTGAGATTGGCCGAGTAGCCTGAGCCTGTAATTAGCGAAGCAGGTTTCTTCTTGAAAGCGCAAAGTTCTTTTTCAAGCTGGTCATAAAGTGCAAAATTTCCTGAAATGAGCCTTGAGGCTGAAGCTGAAGTACCATAAACAGATGTTGCATTAATGGCGGCTGTTTTGAGGGCATCGTGACTGGCCAGGCCAAGGTAGTTATTGGACGCAAGGTTAAGTAGTCTTTGATTCTCATGTTCAAGAAAGAGCTCGGATCCATGATCAAGTAAAGGAATGGTTCTGAACTGAGAAGTGTCCTTAAGCTCCTTCAAATGCCCTGAAATAAGGATATTAAAGTCTTGGATCATATAAAAATCAAAGGTTCTGGAGAGAGGTTGTAATTTTTCTTTTGTGAATTTTTTCTTTTGCTCTTGACACCTGTGGCAGGTCTTGCATAGTGTACGCAAAACAATTCGTCAATCAAATGGTCTCAGCATCTGCGCAAAGTCCTTTGGCTCGGCCGGGGGCTTTAATGATATTTCATTATATAATTTTTTAATTTTTTATGGATTGAACGGAGGAAAAAGTGGCGAAAAAGAAAAAAAGCTATTTGCTGCTCCCTTTTGTGGTGGGCTTTATCGGCGCCCTTGTTTTCGGATGGGGGCTTTTTCCCAAAATGCTGTTCAGTGAAAAGCAGCAGCCCTTTTGGTTCAGCCATATCTCTCATGTAGAAGTGGTGGGGATGGACTGCTATGACTGTCACTACTATTATGAGGATGGCTCTTTCTCGGGCATACCAACTACTGAAGAATGCTCAGCATGTCATATGGATGTCATGTTTGATGACCCTGACGAGATTATTTTTGTTGAGCAGTATGTGTGGGAGGAAAAGGAAGTTCCCTGGCTCATTTATCAAAAGCAGCCTGACAACGTTTATTTCTCGCATATTGCTCATGAAATGTATGATTGTCAGACCTGTCATCCGGCCGTGGAAACAGCTGAAGCCTGGCCAAAATACTATGAGAACAGGCTGACCAAGTACAGCAGGGACACAATGAAGATGTGGGAATGCGAGCGATGCCATGCTGAAACCGGTACAAGCAATGCTTGCTATGTTTGTCATAAATAAAAAGGGGTAAAAAATGGCACTTGACAGAAGAAGTTTTATTACCTTTGTAGTCGGCGGAGCTGCCGGGACACTTTTTACCCCGGTGCCCTGGAAAATCACAGACGATATATCCATCTGGACACAAAACTGGCCGTGGATTCCAAGTCTGGAGTATGGGGAAATATACAATGTCAAATCAACCTGTAAGCTGTGTGCTTCGGGATGTGGACTGGAAATTGTAACAGTAGCCGGACGCCCTGTAACAGCCAAAGGAGATCAGGATCATCCCATGAGTCAGGGTGGTATCTGCCCTCTTGGAGCATGTGCTGTACAGCTGCTTTACAGCCCCTCCAGGATACCAGGGCCCATGAAAAAAACAGGCCCGGACAGGTTTGAGTCCATTACATGGGAAGAAGCCAAATCAATCTTAGAGGAAAAGTTACGTGAGGTTCAAGGATCTGATCGGCTTGCAGTTGTAAGCGGAGATGAAAACGGAACAATAAATGAGTTGCTCTCGGGTTTTACCACTTTAATGGGCAGCCCGAACTTTTTTCAGATGCCTGGAGATTATCAGACAACCACCCATGCCTGGGACGGCTTGATGAACGGTAACGGTCAGGTTGGGTACGACATTGAAAATTCGGACTATGTCCTGATGCTGGGGGCTGACGCACTTTCTAACTGGGGTACACCTGTCCGCAACCAAAAAGCTTTCAGTGCAAGAAAGGGCAAGTTTGTATATGCTGGTCCTGTACAGACAGGGTCAGGTGCATCTGCAGACAAATGGGTGCCCATGAAGCCTGGCCAGCAAGAGGCTCTGGCTCTTGGCATAGCCTACTACCTCATTCAGGAAGGGGCAGGACGTGCTCTTGGAGCAGATTTGAGTCCGGTCAGAAGAAATATTGTCAACAACTATGATCCAGGCAAAGTCAGCGCATCAACTGGTGTTGCACCGGATAAGATTCGTGAACTGGCCATGGAATTAACAAGAGCTTCAAATCCTGTTGTCATTTCCGGCTCGGAAACCGGTAAGGGAAATGGCTCTCTGAGCCTGGCGGCAGGCTTACTTGTGAACCTGCTTCTTGATAATCTCAATAAACCTGGTGGTATGAAGACCCTGCCATTTGCTCCCAATGTGGTTGAAGCTGCTGTGAGCCCGGATCAGTCTGCCTTGAGAAGTCTGGTGGGATTCATGCAGGGGATAGAGTCAGGTCATAACGTTCCGGATGTCATGATGGTTTATGACGCCAATCCGGTATACGCGCTGCCAGGGGCTGAAAAAGCGGCTGAAGCCTTTGAGCAAATTCCATTCAAGGTCTGCTTCAATACCTTTATGGATGAAACGGCCAAAAAATGTGATCTGCTGTTGCCCAACCCTCATTTTCTTGAGAGATCAGACGATGCATATACTCCTTTTGGCAGCGGCAAGGTTGTCTACAGTGCAGCCAGGCCTGTCATTGATCCAATTTTCAACACCATGGAAACCGGGGATGTGATTCTTGCCATGGCCGGCAAGCTGGGACTGGATCTGGGCTACAATTCTTTAGAAAGAGTTATGCGGGCCAGAGCAGAAGCCATTGGAGCCAATTGGCGCAACATTCTGCGAGGGGATGTATATACAAGCGATAATCATGTGTACCAGGGTCTTCCGACTCTTCCACTTAGTCTTGGAGCAGCTCCTCCGGAGAATGGCAACGCACAGTATCCAGTGCAGCTGGCTCCTTTGAGCAAGTTACGCATAGGGAACGACAAGATAGCCATCCCGCCTTTCGCCACCGTTACCATAAAAGAAAGCGAACTTACCTCGGATGGTTTCCTGATACAAATCAACAGCGCTACAGCCTTTAAGCATAATTTGCGCCAGGGACAGGTGGTCACCCTGACCTCTGAGGCAGGTACCTGCAAGGCGCTGGTGAATATTGCAGAGACTGTAATGGACGATGTAGCAGCTATTCTTACCGGATTCGGTCATACTGCCTGGGATGAATTCAGCAGATGTAAAGGTGACAATGCCTATAAACTGCTTGTAGTCCAGGATGAGCAGGGAACTGGAGTCCCGGTATGGAACAGGACCAGAGTGAGCATTGCTTAATCGCTTCCTATGAAAAGACATTAAGAGGTAAAAAATGGCTATATACAAATTAAAAGAGTTTAAAATCAAATGGGGGATGGTCATAGACCTGGATAAGTGCACCGGCTGCGGAGCGTGCATGATTTCCTGCCAGGCTGAAAACAATATGGCTCCCATGCCGGACGCTACCGACAAGTTGTATTCCATGACCTGGATGCTGGTATATCGGCTTTCCAATGGAAAACCTTTTCCTGATCATGATATCGCCTATCTGCCAAGACCCTGTGTGCAGTGCGGTAACCCGAACTGCGTGCCTGTCTGTCCGGTAATTGCCACCACCAAGGATGAGGAAGGGGGCATAGTCAGTCAGATATCACCAAGATGTATAGGTTGTCGCTATTGCATGGCAGCCTGTCCTTACCGTGCCCGTTATTTTAACTGGCATGATCCGGTCTGGCCCCAGGGAATGGAAAAAACCCTGACTCCTTTTACTTCCACCAGGCCGAGAGGAGTAGTTGAAAAGTGTCATTACTGCCATCACCGGTTCAAGGCTGCCAAAGAAAAGGCCAGGTATGACGGCAGGGATCCCAATAAGCTGGATGAGGATGATTATACTACTGCCTGCGCCCAGAATTGTCCTACTGGCGCCATTACATTTGGTGACCTCATGAATCCTGAGCATAAAGTAGCCAAGCTTGCCAAAAGCCCCTATGCATTCAGGCTGTTGGAAAGGCTCGGCACCGACCCTCAGCTTTACTATATGAGCAAAAGGGAGTGGGTGCGCAGACAGGGCGATAACTACCTTGAACATGAACCCACCAAAGGAGTGTAAGCAATGATTGATAAAGAATGGCTTCCTGAAGGCGTCGAAAGATGCTCTTTTGGCAAATTTATGGTCTGGATTGGGTTTCTGGGAGTGTTCGTACTCCTCGGGGTTTATGCCTCATATGTAGTCTGGTCCACAGGACTGATAACAACCGGGCTTAATAACTATTTTGCATTTGGATTGTGGATCGTCTTTGATCTGGCAGTTATTGCTCTTGGGGCAGGGGCCTTTTTCTCGGGATTTCTAACCTATATCCTTAGAATCGATCAACTTAAAAACATAATTAATCTGGCAGTGATTGTTGGTTTTGTCTGCTATTCCGGGGCTATGATCATCCTGACTCTTGAAGTTGGACAGCCCCTGAGAGCCTGGTTTGGATACTGGCACCCCAATGTGCACTCCATGCTGACAGAGGTTATCTTTTGCATAACCTGTTATCTGATAGTGCTTATCATTGAATTTATTCCCATTATTCTTGAAAACCGCAAGCTTAATAAAATCAGATTTCTGCATCATCTGGCACACAACTTTCACGTGTACATGCCATTATTTGCTGGAATAGGAACCTTCCTGTCATTTTTTCACCAGGGATCCCTGGGTGGTATGTACGGAGTTCTGTTCAGCCAGCCATTTGCGTATCGTGAACATTTTTTCATCTGGCCATGGACATTCTTTTTGTTTATTGCTTCAGCCATTGCCTCAGGTCCTGCGTTCACCATGCTTGTGGCCACAATGATGGAAAAGATTACCGGACGCAAACTTGTAGACTTCAAGACCAAGGCGCTTCTCGGTAAAATAGCAGGTTCTCTGCTGTGTTTTTATCTCTTTTTCAAGATACTGGATACATGGTACTGGGCCACTGATACCTTGCCCAAAATGGGACTGACTTTCAGCCAGCTTTACAATGAAGTATACGGTACGTGGCTGCTGTGGTTTGAACTTGGGCTGTGCGGAGTAATTCCGGCAATCATGCTCATTGTTCCCAAGTTCCGCAATCAGCCAGGCCTGCTTTATCTCGGAGCATTTCTGGCGTGCGTCGGCGTAGTGGTTAACAGGTTTGTCTTTACTGTGCAGACCCTTGCTCATCCAGTCATGCCTTTTGATACCTGGACGGTTTATGTACCGGCCTGGACTGAGTGGATGACATGTATTGAAGTCACAGCATATTGTATTCTGATTATCAGCCTGTCCTACAGATATCTGCCTGTTTTCCCACAGGAGAGAAAGCTCAACAGCTGATAATTTTTTTACTTGCAAACATTTGAATACAGGGGGGTCGTCTCAAGAGGCGCCCCCCTTTTTTTTGGATTTGAGGGAGTTATAGCTGTTCTTTGGCAAAAGGTAATGGTCGGGACGAAAAAAAGTTTGTTGAAACTATCTTTGAAATAAAATAAAGCTATCCTGCAAAGGATTTAAAAACAGGACATATTATTGCAGTCTCTTTTATTTTGCGCAAAAGACTGTACAATATGATTAAAGGAGAATAATGTGGACGTTTGCATAGTTGGTACCGGATATGTAGGCTTGGTAAGCGCGGCCTGTTTCGCGGAGATGGGCAATAACGTTTATTGTGTGGACATCAATCCCAAGGTGATTGAAAGCCTGACTCAAGGCAAGGTACATATTTACGAGCCTGGGCTGGAAGAAATGGTGCAGAGAAACTTCAGCCAGGGAAGGCTGCACTTTACAACAGATATCAAGGAAGGTTTAGCCAACAGTCTGTTTGTATTCATCTGCGTTGGAACTCCTCCCGGGGATGATGGCAGGGCTGATTTGTCCTATGTTTATCAAGTGGCTCATGAAGTGGGTCGATATATGCAGGACTATAAAATTGTTGTGGACAAATCTACTGTCCCTGTTGGCACAGCAGACAGGGTGCGCAGTATAATCCGTGACGAGATATCAACACGCGGAGCAGAGCTTGAGTTTGATGTTGTTTCTAATCCCGAGTTTCTCAAGGAAGGTGACGCTGTATCAGACTTTATGAAGCCGGACAGGGTTATTGTAGGGACAGACAACATCAGAACTGCTGAGTTGCTCAAGGCCCTGTATTCTCCTTTTGCCAGAAGCAGAGACAAGTTGATAGTCATGTCTGTGCGCAGTGCTGAGATGACCAAATATGCAGCCAACTGCATGCTGGCTACCAAGATATCTTTTATTAATGAAATAGCCAATATTTGTGAAAAAGTCGGGGCTGATATTGGCGATGTACGGACTGGAATAGGTTCTGATCACCGCATTGGTTATCACTTTATATACCCGGGGGCAGGCTATGGAGGGTCATGTTTTCCCAAGGATGTCAAGGCGCTTATTGGTACAGCCTTAGACTATGGATATTCACCCGGGGTTCTGACTGCTGTGGAAGAACTCAATAAACAGCAGAAGCAGGTGATTGCCCGAAAAATTTTGAGTTATTTTGAGCCTCAAGGCGGCGTTAAAGATAAAACTCTGGCTTTGTGGGGCCTGGCCTTCAAGGCCAATACAGATGATATAAGAGAGGCTCCTGCTTTGGAAATCATCCGTCAACTAACTTCCAATGGTATGAGAATCAGGGCCTACGATCCAGAAGCAGGGGAAAATGCCGCACAGGAGCTTAAAGACAATGCTCTGGTTGAAATTGTCAATGATCAGTATGAACCTTTGTCAGGTGCAGATGCACTGGCTGTTGTCACAGAATGGAATCAGTTTAGAAATCCTGATTTCAAAAGAATCAAAGGGGAACTTACTTCTCCCATAATATTTGACGGCAGGAATCTCTACTCTCCAAGGATACTTGGAGAAATGGGGTTTGCTTACTTATGTGTGGGGCGTCCTGAGGTGGACACAAAAAGGGGTGAAGACCCTGGAGCCATAAAAATGCAGGCTGAATATTCCTGATACCGGAAGCATTGGTCGGGATGCGGGGATTCGAACCCCGGGCCTCAGCGTCCCGAACGCTGCGCTCTACCAAACTGAGCCACATCCCGACTTGATAAAAATAAATATATCGTATCTGATTAGCGCTTTGCTTGTGGCATGGCTTCCTGCCCGGAGGCATAAAGCCCGGAGGGGGGCTGGCTCTTCCGGAACCCACTTGTCCCAAAAATTGTTTTAAACACAAAATGATGCTCAAGTGGGTCCCGGAGTGCCTGTCCCCGCTTTCCATCGCTTTCCATAGAAGCGCAATAGATACTAATATATCTTACGATGAATTGAAAATCAACAGGAAGGTTTATGTAGCAAAATGGATATCAGCAATGAAACAGTAAAAATTCTCGTGGTGGACGATGAGGAAAGCCTGCGGGAAATCTGCAGAGACGCACTGAAGGATGAAGGTTATAATGTATTGCAGGCTGGAGACGGGCAGCAGGCCTTAGAGGTTGTTTCAGCCAATAAAGATGTTGATGTTATCATCTCAGACCTTCGGATGCCGGTGATGAATGGCTTGGAGCTGCTGGAGAAAATCAAGGAAAAGCAGCTTGATATTGATTTTTTGATCATGACCGGTTTCGCCACCATTGAAACTGCTGTAGAGTGCATGAAAAAGGGGGCAGCAGACTATCTGCCCAAACCATTTAATATAAATCACCTTCTGGTCAAGGTCAGCAAGGTGATCAGGGACAGAACCGCCAAGCTGGAGCGCAACAGGTTAAGCAACATAGTGCGTATGCTCAATCTGAGCAATGCTCTTAATGCCCAGCTTGATCTCAAATCCATATGTTATGAGTTTGTTTTGCAGGTTCAGCGTAATTTTTCTCCGGACAGTGCTGTTCTGTTCACCAGAGCTGATGGTAAAAGCAATTTGACCAAATCAGTGATCAGAGGCAGGCTTTTTCGTGAAGATCCTGAATTTTTTGCCAGGGTTCAGAGGCTGGCTCAGGAATCATTGAATGAATCCAAGTCATACTTGCTTGATAAGTATACTGCCCGTCAGCTACCCATGTTCGCAGACCAGGAATTTCCTTACTCCCTGATGGTGGTTCCTCTTTTTTCTCAGCAGAACCGGGTTGGTGCCGTGGTCCTCCTGAGAAAAGACAGCAGCCTCTTTTCCAATGATGACCTGCAGTTGCTTAGTGTTTTTGCTGCTCATGTGGCAACTGCCATTCAAAATGCCAAGATGTACACCCGCATGCGAGATCAGAACATTGATATAATCCGTTCTTATGCCAAGGCGGTTGAAGCCAAGGATTATTATACCAAGGGCCATTCTGAGAGGGTTGCAGTCTATGCTGTCAAACTTGGCAGTTATCTCAAACTTGACTCCAAAGAACTTGATGCCCTTTATACTGCAGGTGTGTTGCATGATATTGGCAAAATCGGCATTCCTGATCATATCCTTAACAAGCCGGACAAACTCAGTGACGAAGAATTTGAGGTAATGAAGTCCCATCCTGTCATTGCAAGGGACATACTTTCTCAAGTCTGGTCTCTGAAAGAGACTTTGCCGGTGGTGTTTCATCATCATGAACGCGTGGACGGCAAGGGTTATCCTGAAGGCATCTCCAATGGTCAGATTCCAGGCTTGGCCAAGATAATCAGTGTAGTGGATGCCTTTGAGGCCATGACTTCGGACCGTGCATACCGCAAGGCCCTGCCATGGGAAAAAGCCAGAGATATCCTGTTAAGTGGAAAAGGAAGCCAATGGGAAAGTGATTTGGTTGACAGCTGGGTGGATTTACTTAACCGCGATGGTTTTGAGAATATTCAGAAGGATATGCAGACAATGCCGCTAAGAACGAGTCAAAGATGAGCGGTTCCTGGCTTTTAGCTGGTAGGAGCTTACAGGTAAGTTACAGATAATTAGTGTACCTCGCGGGGGATGTCTCTATTTCCAAATATGGAACTGTTCTTCAAAGTGGAGGCGGCTTCCAGTCGCCTGTATTTAAATAGGCTGCAGGATGCAGGATCCATTTAAAGTCAAAATAATATGAATAAAGTCATTAAAGTCGTAGTTGTTGATGATTCAGCGTTTATGCGCAAAGCCATCAGCACTATGCTTAAAAAAGATCCTGAAATTGATGTAGTGGGTATGGCCCGCAATGGTCAGGAAGGGCTTGAACTGGTGCGCAAGCTTGATCCTGATGTTGTGACCATGGACATTGAGATGCCTGTCATGGACGGGCTGACTGCCCTTAAGCATATCATGATGGAGATGCCAAGGCCGGTGATCATGGTCAGCTCATTGACCACGGATGGTGCTGAAGCGACTCTTAAAGCCATGGAATACGGGGCTGTGGACTTTATTTCCAAGCAACTTTCCAAGGTCAGTCTGGATATTGTCAAAATTGAAAATGATTTGCAGGCCAAGGTTAAGGCCGTGGCCCGGAAAAAAGCCAGAACTGTCAGACTTGCGGCTATACAGCGCCCCAAAAGAGTGCCCAGAGTAGTCAGGGAAATACCGGACTCTGTTTCAGGAAAAGTTGTCCGTGATGTAGTTGTTATTGGTGTATCCACAGGTGGACCGCCTGCTGTGCAAAAAATCCTTGCTGAATTACCAGCCAGTTTTCCGGCTTCTATTCTTATTGCCCAGCACATGCCTGCTGCTTTTACAGGCCCTTTTGCCAGACGTCTCAATGATTCAACCGGACTTAATGTCAAAGAGGCGGAATCAGGAGATGTTCTAAAGCCGGGATGGGTATATATAGCCCCGGGTGGTCAGCATTTAAAGATCATCCAGAAAGTTTACCGCATTGAAGTGGGTGTTGGTCTTGAACCGGTGGATGCCCTTTACAAGCCATCAGCCAATGTTCTTTTCACTTCTGCTGCCCAGGGTGTAGGAAAGCGCGCGGTGGGTGTCATACTCACAGGTATGGGCAATGATGGACTGCTGGGCGCAAGAGACCTCAAGCTCAAGGGAGGGCTGGTTCTGGCCCAGAGCGAAGATACATGCGTTGTATACGGCATGCCCAAGGCAGTTGTGGATGATGGTCTGGCAGATCAGGTTGTTGAACTTGAGGCAATGGCAAATGCCATAAATTCGAGTCTTTATGTTGAAACAGACAGGTGAATAGGAAGGCTGAAGGTTGAAGGTTGAAGGCTGAAGGCTTAAGACGGAAGGCTGAAGGTTGAAGGTTGAAGACGGAAGACGGAAGACGGAAGGGTGAAGACGGAAGTTTGAAGACTGAAGGTTGAAGACGGAAGGCTTATGGATGAAGACGGAAGGTTTGAGGCTGAATGCTGGAGGCTGGGGGATGGCTGAATGTTGAAAATACCTGCGATATATCAAATCAAGGTGAGATAGTATGGACGAGATGAGCATTTCTGAGATCATGGTATTTCTAAAAAGTGGTGATCCGGAAAAACAAAGAGAAGGAGCTTTTGCGGCTCGGGATAAAGGCTTGATCGATGCTGCTCCGCAACTTGTCGAGCTTTTGAAAAGTGAGAGTCTCGGGGTCCAGGAAGCTGCCGACATGGCTTTGCGCAAGATTGGCAGAGAAGAATGCGTGCAGGCATTGATCCCGCTGCTTAGAAGTGATTTGCCCCAGGTTCGAAATCTGGCAATGGATATTCTTCGCCATATTGGTCACCAGGATCTGGACTCACTAATTGAGCTGCTTAATGATGAAGATGAGGATATGCGTATTTTCGCCTCGGATATTCTTGGATCGTCAGGATCATACCTTGCTGTCAGTCCTTTATGCAACGCTTTGCTGCAAGATAAAAACGTCAATGTCAGGTACCAGGCTGCAGTCAGTCTGGGAGAGTTGGGCAGGTCTGAAGCATCCTCATGCCTGAACAAGGCCTTTAAGGATGAAGAGTGGGTTCAATACGCTGTGGTGGAAGCGCTCGCCAAACTCAGAGATGAATCTTCAATTCAGGCTCTGATCAAAGCTCTTGCTGACAGTTCAGAACTGGTTACTTCCATGATTGTGGATGCTCTGGGAGAACTGGGCAATGTTAAAGCCGTACCCATGCTCCTGAAAAAAACCGAAACCTCACCGACAGCTTTACGCAACAAGATTGTCAAGTCCATCATAAAGGTTCTTGGCGGTAAGGCACTGGCTTTTTTAAGTGAAAAAGAAAGAGATAAACTCAATGACTATCTTTTGGTTGCTCTTGAGGATAATGATCCTGAAACTCAGGATGTAGCCATGGCCGGCCTTGGTTATGTGGGGGGTGAAAAGGCTTCAGCCAAAATTATTACTATTGCGGCAGAACTTGATTCAGACAGGGATTCTGAGAGGTTGGAAAGAGCAGAAAATGCGCTGGTTTCCATTGGTTACTCCCAGGCCCTGGCCGATGGGTTGACAGCGGAAGATGAATCCAAGGCATTTGTAGCGGTGCGGGCTCTGGGCAGGATAGGAGGAAAGGATGCCATTAACAGACTTACCCATGCTTTTGAGGTGCAAAGCCGTGATCTGCAAAGAGCCATTACTCGGGAAATTTACAATACCGGCGGTTCAGAGGCCAGAGATTTTTTTCTGCATATCCTGCGCACTCATGAAGACGGCGACGTATTGAAAAACAGCCTGAAATTTATCGGTTATAAGCTTAAAGATGATGAATGCATCAGCGAACTTATGTCTTTCCTGGATCATCCCTGGAATGATGTCAAGGAGACGGCGCTGGATTCAGTGCTGACCATCGGCGGAGAGGCTGTGGCTGCACAGTTTCGTCCCATGATAACCAGCGCTGACCCCATGAAAAGGCTGATGGCGGTTTATGCTGTAGGCAGACTCGGCGCAGGGAAAAACCTTGATATTTTGAAAAAGGCTTTGACAGATGATTCCCCGGATGTCCGAAAAATGGCTTTGGATGCCATGGCTACGGTGTGCCCGGATGATAAGGAAATCATTCCCGCAGCCATTAAGGTCATAAATGATGAAAACAGGGAAGTTCGCCTTGCTCTTGTGGAATTGCTGGGCAAATGTCCACACGAGGAAACAGTGGCCTACCTTCTCGAGTCTCTCGAGGATCAAGATGAATGGGTCAGGATCAGGGCTATTGAAGCCCTTGGCGACAAAAAATCCAGCAGGGTCACTTCAGAGATTATATCTCTATGGGACAACAGTTCCAAGTTGCAGAAAATTAAAATAATCGAAGCCTTGGGCACCATAGGCGGACAGGTATGTTTCAGGGCGCTGTTAGATATTCTTGACGATCCTGATACCGAGATTCAGGATGCTGCAGAGCGCGCACTTGATATTTTGCAGGAACAGGGTATGGAGTAAAATAATAGATGAGTGCTTCATTTTCCAAAAGCATAACTCTGAAAAAAGATTTCAAGATTCAGGATGATGAGTTTTTGCAGCTGCGTGATTTTATTTACAAACAAAGTGGAATTTATATTGGTGATAATCGCAAGTATCTTCTGGAAAACAGACTTGCCAACAGGCTTAAAGAGCACAATCTCAAGAGTTTCGGGGAATATTTCTACTTTCTTCGTTATGATGTTAACCGCAAGATTGAACTCAATAAACTTTTTGAGGTGATTACCACTAATGAAACCAGCTTTTTTCGCAATCCTCCACAGATCAAGGTCTTTCAGGATATAATTCTCAAGGAGCTGATACAGACCAAAAGAAGCAAGGCCCAGAAGTACATGCATATCTGGTCCGCTGGCTGCTCCACCGGAGAGGAGCCCTATACCATGTCCATAGTTTTGCATGAGCTTCTGGGATCGGAGCTTCCTTTGTGGCGGATTCGCATTACCGCCAATGATCTTTCACAATCAGTGCTTGCTGCAGCAAGAAGAGGGATTTACTCCCAATATGCCCTGCGGACAACACCGCCTGAGATTGTCAGGAAATATTTCAATGAAGAAAAGCCGGGCAGATTTGTTGTGCAGGACAGTGTCAAGCAGCTGGTGGATTTTGGTCAGATTAACCTGAGTGATCGCTTCCAGCTCAAGAAAGTACCCAGATCAGATATTGTTTTCTGTCGGAATGTAGTCATTTATTTTGATGATGAAATGAAGAAAAATGTTATAAATTCTTTTTACGATAATTTGCTTCCGGGAGGCTATCTATTTATCGGGCATTCTGAATCACTGCACAATATTTCCAGAGCTTTCAGACCGATTCATCATCCAGGAGCTCTTGTTTATCTGAAGGAGGGTTAGGTTATTAACAAGGATAATGACAGACGGGAATATGCCAGAATACCTAAGAAATTCAGGGTGGAGGTCCAGGACTTTATTTTTCCTCTGAAAGGGCAGAAAAAGACTGAAGTTGAATCTGCTGATATCAGTGTTGGCGGATTGAGAGTTATATGCAATCGGCGTTTTCAGGAAAATCAGCAGGTCCAGGTCAGGGTTTTCATAGCCAGCTTTAACAAGTATCATCCTGGCTTTTTTAAGGTTTTTGAAAGTGATCTCGGGCAATATCTGCAGGCTGTGGCAGAAGTGGCCTGGGTAAAGGAAAGAATTCCTCTTACCAGCTATGAAGTCGGGCTGCGTTTTGTAGATCTATACGAGGATGACTGGCAGGCCCTTAGAAAAATGATTTTAAACTATCGGTAACAGAGAAGGGTGTTCTGAGGGCTGGAGGTTTAAGGTTAAAAATGCGCTAAGCAGATACTCGAACTCATTATTCCCAAAGGGAGGCGGATTTGTCCGCTTATGTAATAGCTGTAGCCAATCAAAAGGGCGGTGTGGGTAAAACCACCACGGCATTGAGCCTTGGTGGATCTTTTGCTCGAATGGGCAGGAAAATTCTGGTCATGGACCTGGATCCGCATGCATGTGCGTCAATTCATATGGCCTTTTTTCCTGAAAAAACACAGCGGACTGCATTAGATATCTTTAAGAGTTATCCCAATTTTCCAGATCAGCAAAACAGTCCCATATATCCTACTCACTCTGAACCCAGATTCGACTTCACACCAAGCAGTATTCAGCTTTCAGAGCTGGATGCAGATCTGAAAGATGTTCCAGGAAAAGGGCTGATCCTGAAAAAATGGCTGGCGCAGACCAGAAGAGGCTATGAAGTTATCATTATTGACTGCCCTCCGCAAATGGGAGTAATTCTGGTCAACGCCCTCGTAGCTGCTGATGAGGTAATAATACCAACTCAGACTGACTTTCTGGCTCTACACGGTTTTAAATTGATTTTTGACACTATGCGATTGTTAAACAAAGCTCTGAAAAGTCCGATAAAGTATAGAGTGCTGCCAACAATGTTTGACCGCAGAGCAGGAGCATGTCGCAGGATACTCAATATTCTGCGCAAAAAAATGGGGCCAAGGCTTTTTGAAACAGTAATCAATACAGATACCAAGTTCAGGGAATCCAGTGCCAGGGGGAGGGTTATTCATGACTATGCCCCCAAATCGAGAGGCGCTCAGGAATACACAAGGCTGGCGAGAGAGATTGATAGAGGCATAAAAAAATTATGAAAACTCCTGAAGAATACTTTGTTGAACAGAATTTTGATGCTGACCATGCTGATAAAGGCACAAAATTATCTGATTCAGAACAGCTGTTTATCGATAAATATCTCAACGGTGATACTGCGGGTATAAAATCCGCACTTGCTGATGAGACCGAATCCGGGCACACTATTGTACTACATTCAGCAGATCAGGATCAGAAACAGTCTGAACCAGAGGTCCAGGTTAGAAACGATCAGGTAAAACATACCAGCAAGGATCAGGCGCCTGCCCTGGGAGATAAAGAGCGTCTCAAGGCCATGGATGATGTTCAACTGGTCAGTTTTTTCATGGGCAGACAAGAGTATGCTCTTCCTATAGAAACGGTCAATGAAGTTATTAAATTTATCCAGCCCACCAAGTTGCCTGCAGCTCCAGTTTATCTTGAAGGTGTCATCAATCTCAGACAAAAGGTTACCCCCATAGTCCGGCTGGCAGAGCTTCTTAATCCCGGTAAAGGCAAAGATGTTGAGAACAGATTTATTGTGGTCTGTAGAAAGGATAACTTTCAGGTTGGTCTGCTTGTGGAAAGAATAGCCACCATGTATCGTATGCCGAGAGAAGACATAGAATGGAGTGTTGAGTCTGCCCTGGCCATGAATTCAAGCTATGTGGCCGCATTGATAAAAAATCGAGAAAAGATTATTTCTATTCTGTCCATTGACGCTATAGTCGGACGTCTCTTGAATGAATAGAGACGCTTAAAAATATATGAGGTAACAGTTTAGCCATTTGCATGTGGCACGGCTTCCTGCCCGGAGGCATACAGCCCGGAGGGGGACTGGCTCTCCCAGCCCTTGTTTTATTAAGTCTGTGTTTTACATCAACAAAAAAAAAGGACTGGGGTGCCTGTCCCCTGCTTACTTAAAAATGGCTGAATTATTACGAATAAAAAACCGTGCGTCATACACATAGAGCTAAACTGCAACGTCACTTGAGACCTTTTTTTCGGAGGGGTCATGTCTAAGCATATTTTAGTGGTTGATGATTCCAAAACCGTGCGCAACCTGATAGCCTTTATTATAAAAAAAGAGGGATTTCAGGTGACTACAGCCGAGGATGGATTGGATGCCTTAGAGAAACTATACTCCATATCAGGTATAGATCTGATTATTTCAGACGTTAATATGCCGAGAATGGATGGCTTTACCTTTATCAAAAATCTTCGTGAACAAGAGATGTTCAGGGATACCCCGGTAGTAATCCTGTCTACAGAGGGCAGGGACAGCGATATTCAGCAGGGTCTCGGGCTGGGAGCCAATTTATATATGGTCAAACCAGCCCAGCCGGACAAGCTGGTTAAAAATGTCAAAATGTTACTGGGCTGACGCTCTGGGCCAGAAGTTTCCAGGCAGGTAGCATAGAACTCATATAATACCTGCATGTGCATTTCAGTAATCATTGAGTTTGTTTTTCGATCTTTCACTTATCCCGGGGGATATAATATTATTTTGCAACAGCCCTTTGCATGCAGCATGGCTTCCTGCCCGGAGGCATACAGCCCGGAGGGGGACTGGCTCTTCCGGGACCCACTTGCCTTCAAAATGACCCATTTAAATCACTGGTTGATGTTCAAGTGGCTCCCGGAGTGCCTGTCCCATGTTTTCCTTGAAATGATATTAGTTTATTAACAATCATCAGGCAGATATATGAATCAAGACTTTTACGATCCTGAAGTATACGCTGACTTTGTGGTAGAAGCACGAGAACATCTGGAGACCATTGAGCCCAAGCTGCTTGAGCTTGAAAAGAATCCGGACGATCTTTCCCTGTTGGATGATATTTTCAGGCCCATGCACTCTTTGAAAGGTGCTTCAGGTTTTCTTGGGCTCAAGCTTATGAACTCTCTGGCTCATAAGGGCGAAAATATTTTAGATGAGCTCAGGAGAGGTCGGATGAAAGTTACCTCCGGCATCATGGATCTTATACTGGAAGCTACAGATGCTCTCAGGGAAATGGTGGAAAATCTTGAAGCCCAGGGTAATGAAGGTGAGGTTGATACTGCACATATAATCAAGCATATTGAAGAACTGATGCAATCCGGTGGTGTGGATTCACCTGCATCAGAAAAGCCATCTTCAGATGAGGCTGAGCAGCAGTCAGACCAGACATCTAAGGCTGAGGCCGGGGATGCGGGACTGTTTAAAACCGAAGAAAGTTATGCCTTGACCATGGTCAGCCAGGATCATCTCAATGATTTTATTGAAGAGGTTCAGGAGATTCTGGCAGAAGTCACCTCCATGCTTATCACTTTGGAGAGTAACGAAGATTTTGACAGGGAAGTTATCAATGATCTGTTTCGCAGCTTTCACAACATAAAGGGCAACAGTGCCATTATCGGGTTTAAGGAAATAAACAGGCTTTCTCATGAGGCTGAATCCATCCTGAATAAAGTCAGGAATAATGAACTGGAAATATCTCACGAACTTATTGATGTTCTTTTGACTATTTCCGATACTTTGGAAACAGTTTTGAATAATGTTGACAGGGAAAGCTCTGAAGTCACCGGGTATGATATATCAGATGTTCTGGAAAAAGTTGACAAGGCTCTTCAAAATCAGCCTAAGTTTAAAAAAGAGGTGAATTCTGTACCTGATAAGCCGGAAGTCCAGTCTCAAAAACAGGATGACTCGCCTGCTGAGTCTGAAAAGTCAAACACTCAAAGCCAGGCAGACCATAAAGACAACGGATCTGAGTCTGTTGCAAGCGATCAGGAAAACTTTGATCCAGAGGATCTCCAGATTTTTGAACAGGCAGTGGCGCAGCAATTTGAAAACCTGAAGCTGGCGCTGGAAAAAATAAATTCTGGTGAGGCTGACAAGGAAATTATCGATGGTCTGTACAGATCTCTGGTGACCATCCAGAATTCCACGGGTTACATGGGTTTTGATGATTTAAAGACTTATGCAGCCAGGACTGCTGAATTAGTAGATCAGGGCCGCAAATCTGATCTGGATTTTGAGCTGATGGGTGACCTTCTCAAGCAGGAAACAAGTATCCTGCAGTCCATGGTGGATAATAAGCTGACAAGCATTGCAAGTTCTTCTGATTCTAAACCCGATCCAGGTCTTGAACCCGAACATGATTCAGAAACAACAGCTGAATCAGACCAGGCTTCCAATGGTCCGGGTTCAGTCGATACTGAACCTGAGAATGCGTCCCGGGAGGTTGAATCAAAGCAGACCGAGCCTGAAAAAGATTCTGATGTCGGAGTTCAAACAGGGCCTTCTCAAGCAGAAACCCAGGATAACCAGGCCTGCCCAAAGGAGCCGGACAAGAGCGCGCCTGCCTCCAAGTCTAATCAGCCTCCTTCCAAAAAGGACAGAACCAAGCCTACCATTGCCTCTACCATTAGAGTGGATCATTCACGGTTAGATGATCTCATGAACCTCATTGGTGAGCTTATTATCAATCGTAATCGCTTTGCCATGCTGTCCAAGTCTCTTGAAGAAGGCCATGATGTGCAGGAGATAGCCCAGCAGCTTACAGAAACCACCAATTCCATGGCCAGGATATCTGACGACCTCCAGGTAACCATAATGAACGTGCGCATGGTACCGGTGCAGACTGTATTTACCAAGTTTCCCCGACTGGTGCGCGATCTCAGCCGCAAAAGCAACAAAAAAGTGCAGCTTATTACTGAAGGTGAGGATACAGAGCTTGATAAAAGCGTTGTAGAACTTATTGGCGATCCTCTGGTGCACCTGATCCGCAATTCTCTTGATCATGGACTTGAGCAGGAAGATATGCGCGTCAAGGCCGGCAAAGACCCTTTAGGCACTGTGTGGCTTCGTGCAGCGCATCGTGGCAATTCAGTAGTGATTGAAGTGGAGGATGATGGCAGGGGTATAGATCCGGAAAAAATGAAGTCAAAGGCCTTGGAAAAGGGAATAATAACACAGGAAAAGGCCCAGTCCATGGAAGATCAGGAAGCCATTGATCTTATCTTTGCTCCTGGGTTTTCCACTGCAGAGAAGGTGACTGACATTTCCGGGCGTGGCGTTGGCATGGACGTGGTTAAAAATAATATAAAAAACCTCAAAGGAAGCGTGCTGGTTCACTCCACTCTGGGCAAGGGCTCAAAATTCTCCATAACCCTGCCTTTGACTCTGGCCATTATTGATGCGCTCATGGTTAAGATGGCTGGACAGACCTATGCCATCCCTTTAGATGCTGTTTCGGAAACCACCAAGATTGAAGCGGCAAAACTCAGTGAAATAAACAATCGTAAAGCAGTTACTTTGCGTGGTGAAGTCCTTGGTCTGGCTGAATTAAGCGAACTTCTTGAATTGCCGGTCAATAATGAAGACAGGGAAGTTTTGCCCGTAGTTATTATTGTTGTGGGGGATCGCAGACTTGGTCTTGTGGTTGATACTTTACTGGAAAGGCAGGAAGTCGTCATTAAGTCGCTTGGGGAGTATATGGGAGAGCAGCCTGGTATTTCCGGAGCCACCATCATGGGAGATGGAAGTGTAGTCCTTATTCTTGATCCCCATGAAATATATAAAATGGCAACCAGCAGATTTTAAATGCAAGCTAAAAAGTTAAATAAGTTTTCACGCAGAGATTTGTTTCGCGGTTTTATGCGTCATGTTCGCGGCCAGGATATGGAGGAGGAATCATCGGGCTTTGATCCGGATATTGTCCAGGCGGATAGATTATTGAGGGAAAAGGATTATGAGCTTGCAGCACAGAGCTATGAAGCATGTCTTTTAAAGGAGCCCTTGCATCAGGAGGCCCTGCGAAAACTGGGTTTTTGCAGGTTGCGCCTGGGAGATAGTCATGAGGCCAGAAAGGTATGGGAGAGGCTTTTAACTATTAAACCCGGTGATGATTACGCGGTGCTTTATACTGGACTCAGCCACGCCATAGACGGAGATATTCAGGCAGCTGCAGCAGCCTGGAGAAAATACTTTAATATCAAGACCCCTCATATTCAGCGAGAGATCAATCTGACTCTTGCTCTTGTTGAACGCGGTGATGATCTTGAACCCCAGGAAGTGGTCAGGTCAATAGAGCAAGCAATAGCAAGTCAGAAAGGCAACCTTCATAGCGCGTAAGGGAAAGGTTCTGCCTGGCCGTTACACCAGAATGCTTGTCGATGCTGCCAGGATGCTTGAGCCAGAGGTGCAGGAAATCACACTCCCCCCAACAGTTATTAATGAAATATGATGATCCAACTGAATTATGTAAATGCAAATTTAGTGTATGCTCCCATGGCGGACATGGGAGCTGGCATACAATACTGTTCAATTGGTGCTGTTGGAGGCTGGCTGGGTGGTATTTTGGATATTTTGCATGCTTAATGATACTTCCATCTTCTGTGCGTTTTCTGAACGTTTCCATTCGTCATACAGCTCATTCCATTTTGTAAAGCTCAAAAGATTTTTATCCAGCTGATCCTCATGCAGGTGAGCCCATGTATTGAAGAGTTGAATTTCGGCCTTAAATGGAGCCATATCCAATATCTTGGGTACATAGCCCATTTCATATTTTTTTCCGTCAAACTGTTTAAAAACATGATCCACAATGGCTTTCTGGCACTCTGCAGGACTTAGCTCTGTGTTGTTGAGCTGCTCAGCCAGTCCTGCAAGATGTTCGTACTCATCCTTCATTTTTTGCAGAACTTGATCTTCAATTTTGAGCATAATTTTTCCATCATTTTCCTGGATAAAGTAAAACCTCAGCCAAAGTTCGAATTTGAATACTTCTGAAATATCCTTGAGGGCTTCAAGGGTTTGATCCGACATTTATAATCTCCAGTTTTAAGGTTAGCAGTTTGTTTTTTTGAATCCTGCAGGAAAAATACTTTCAGATAGAGACTTATACTACCTTGTAACCCGCATCAGAAACAGCCTTTTTGACCTGTTCCATGTCCTGGTTGTCGGGCGCCTGGAAGGCAGCCTCTTTATTTTCCAGACTGACCTCAACGTCTGTAATGCCATCAATGGCCTTAAGTGCATCTGTGACCGCGCGTACGCAGTGCTGGCAACTCATTCCTTCAATTGTAATTTTGTGCATCATTGTTATCTCCTTTTGTTGTAATTTTTGTAACTGCATGGCTTGCCTGCAGTGCATCAAATAAATTGCAAAATTGAGGCGGCTTTAAGCCGTGTCATTCAATAGCCTGCAGGCTGCAGGCTCCAGTCTTGAAGGCCGATACCTGTAAGCTTGTGCCGGGGAGTGCGGGTCGAGCGGTTACAGGTAAATTCAAGAAAGATCTGTACTTATGGCTGTTTTACTGACTTGGCTGCGAGACACTGCCGGATTAAATGGTCAAGCTCTTCAATGCTGAAAGGTTTGATAATTCTTGCAGCAAAGCCAAATTTTGAATAATCAGCCATGGCTTCATCATGGGCGTATCCGCTGGTGACAATAATGGGTAGAGTCGGATGATTGCCAAGCAGTTTTTCACTCAGTTCTCTGCCTCCCATCCCGCCTGGAATTGTAAGATCAGTGACCAGTATGTCAATGGGTGCCCTGTTTGATAGATATTGTTCAAACTTGCGCATGGCCTGATGTCCATCCCTGGCTGTCACAACCTCGTATCCCATGGCCTCAAGATATTCAGACGTTACTTCAAGGATATCTGATTCATCGTCCATAATCATGACCCTGGCCTGGACTTTTTTTAGAGGGCAATAGCTGGCAGAGTCTTCAGGAAGACTGTCAGATGCTTCAATGAGAATGAAAAATTCAGCTCCTTCACCAGGAGTGGAGCTAACATGAATGTGGCCCTGATGTTTTCTGATTATGGAATAAGTTATAGCCAGTCCCAGACCGCTGCCTTTCTTCTTGGTGGTGAAATATGGATCAAAAATGCGAGTCAAATCCTCTGCTGTAATGCCTGGTCCGGTGTCTTTGAATTTAATGTATACATACTTACCGGAAGCCAGATTGAAGTCATTCTCTTTACCCAGAGCCATGTTGCCGGCAAAAATGTTCAGCAGACCTTTTTCCGGCATGGCCTGAGAGGCGTTTATGGTCAAGTTCTGTACGACCTGGGAGATTTGACCCTCATCAGCATAGATGGGCATTAGATCATCATCAATATGAAAGACCACTCTTGTGGATGAACCGCTTAGAGCAAACTTGACAGTCTCTTGAAGCACCTTGCGCAGATCAATGGTCTTTTTGACAGGTTCACCTCCCTTGGCAAAGGTAAGAAGCTGCATGGTCAGATCTTTTGCTCTGCTGGAAGCATTTTCAATGCGGTTCAGGCTTTCTTTCAGGGGTTTATTGTGTGCAGCGTGAATCTTGCTTAAGGATGTATTGGCCAAAATGACCGAAAGGATATTGTTAAAGTCATGGGCAAGACCGCCGGCAAGCAGGGCAATGGACTCCAGTTTCTGCTGTCTGGACATGTTGATTTCAATTTGCAGCTTCTGGGTGATATCTGTGAAAATGCTGAAAAGACCATTAAATCTTCCTCCAAAGGTGACAGGAATGCATAGAATGTCAACGTCAATGGTCTGACCGGAACTGGTTGTTCTGCGGGTCTGCATGTTCTGGGTTATGCCTTTATATGCTTGCTGCTTGATGCCGGTAACCTCTTCCGAGAGATGATCAGGGGTAATGAAGCTGTTTATGTCTGTACCCACAACTTCCTGAATAGTATAACCAAAAAGGGACACAAAGGCCTTGTTAACATCTGCTACGCAAAATAATTCATCCTCCATGACAATGGCTTTGGGGGAGTTGTCAAAGAGTTGCCTGAAAAAGGCCCTCTGGATTTCTATCTCCTGTCTGGCCTCTTCTTGAGCTGTCATGTTTCTCGCTATGAGCACGCCATAACCATTGGGCTTCAGTTTGACAATTTTGCAATTAATTTCCACAGGAATAAGTTTTCTGTTGCTTGTGATGAGCTGTACCCGGAATAATTTTGAGCAGATATATTCTTGCTGGAAAAAGTTAAGGATCTTGTCTGCTTCACTTTTATCCATGAATGTGGACAGGGGATTTTTTAGGATTTGCCCTGAATGCAGACCGAGAAGGGTTTCAGTGGCCTTGTTGGTATCAATAATAAGGCCGGAGTGTATATCAATGAGAATTATGAGATCATTTATATTGTCCAGAAGGTTACGAAAACGGGTAAGCTCATCTAATCTGGCCTTGAGTTCAGGGTAATAGCTTTTTTGCATGGACCTGGGTCCAAGTCCAATGAGCCTGTTTAAAGCGTCTTGACTTCCATTTAACTTAGATGGATTTGATGAATATTTTTTCGACATCAGTAGCGCTCATTTCCTTGGGATTTGTAAGCATGCATGGATCATTTACAGCGTTTTGCGCCAGTTGAGGGATGGCTTTTGGATCTAAGCCGAGCTGGCCAAAGGTTTTGGTCAGGCCTGCTTCAAAATGCAGGTCATACAGTTTTTTGCTTAAGCTGTCCCGGATGGCATCAGAGGAACGGCCCTGGGTTTCAAGCCCCAGAGCCTGTGCGATATCAGAATATTTATCCGGCACACTGTCGAAGTTATAGCGGACAACATGCGACAGCAACAATGCATTACACAATCCATGAGGAAAGTCCATCAAACCTCCCAGACTGTGGGCCATGGCATGCACCGCACCGAGAATGGCATTGGAAAAAGCCAGTCCAGCGTGCAGACTGGCCAGCATGAGCTTGTCCCGATAAAACATATCATCGGGGTTTTTAACAGCCTCAATGATATTTGCCCTGACCAGTCTGATGGTTTCTAAGGCGTGGGCATCGGTTATGGAAAAAGAAGCCTTGGAAACATAGGCCTCAACAGCGTGGGTCAGGGCATCCATGGCTGTGGCTGCAGTGAGTTCAGGATCCATGGTGAGGGTGGTTTCTGGATCGATAAGTGCCATGTCGGGCACAACAGCCTTGCTGACTATGGCAATTTTTATCTTGCGTATAGTGTCATTGATGATGGCAAATTGCGATACATCGGCTGAACTTCCTGCTGTTGTGGGAATACATACAAGAGGGGGAGATGGTAGCTCTACCTGATCTATTCCCTCGAAATCAAGGATGTGACGGTTATTGGAGGCTGCGATCCCTACCCCTTTGGCCAGGTCCATAGGACTTCCACCTCCTACGGCAACGATGGCTTCAGCTCCATGAGATCTGTAAAAATCCACACCCTGCATTACTTCAACATCCCTGGGATTTGGAGAAACCTGATCAAAATATGAATATTCTATGTTATGGGCGTCCAGGGTCTTGCAAATGTCCTTGACCAGACCTGTCTTTTCAACCCCTGGGTCAGAGATCACCATTACCCTTTCTACTCCGAGACGGGATATAATATTGCCGGTCAGGTGCCTTGCTCCTGGACCATAGATGAATTCAGGAGCAACAAATTTTCTGAGTGAGGTCTGGGTGCCTGGCATAAGCTTCTCCTGTAAAGGGCAAGATTGTTTTCTTGTAATAGTTTAGCCATTTGCATGTGGCACGGGGACTGGCTCTTCCGGGACCCACTTGTCTCAAAAGTGAGACGTTTAAATCATCGGTTGACCCTCAAGTGGAGCCCGGAGTGCCTGTCCCCTGCTTTCTTGAAAAAGGGCTAAACTATTACGTTTTCTTTTGTTTCGTTTTTCACAAAAGCACAAACATCAAGTCATATCAAGCCTAAATTTTCCAAAGTTTACAATTGGCACATCCACCAATCGTTCCCAGGCTCCAGCCTGGGGGCGTTTAGTTCTTGCGGCTCCAGCCGCTTCTTCAAAATGTGGCTGGAGCCACAAAAAAAAAGAGGTATCCCCAGGCTGGAGCCGGGAAACAAGAGAAAATATACTGAAATGTGTAAGTATATGGTTTTATTTCCAATAAGATTGTAGTTCTTTGCAAAAAGGAGTGGCATTTTTCGAGTGACGAAAAGGCTGAGGTGAAAGCAGCTCGCTAAACTGTTACAAAAAAGCAAATTTTGTAGTTGATGGACAGCAAAGATTATTTTATACAGGCTTGACGGGTTGAGTATATTTACAAAAAAATAATTTATTTGATATGTTGGGCATTTTTTCATGTCTTTTTTGACATTTTGGTTATTTTTTAGCGTATCTCGGGCTGGGCGAGCTATAAATCGGTATTCACTTAACCTTAATGGGGATAGTGTTCAAAATTTCTCTGAAATGCTCAAGTTTTATATGCTGGAGGTAGTGCATGTCTGATAACTCTGTTGAACGTTATAAAACCATTCTGCTGGCCAATATGCGGGAAATAAACAACTATACCCAGAAGTTTTTTTCTGTAAACAAGCGCTGGGAAGGCGCCATTACTGCCGGGCTTATAGAAACTGCTCACATGCCTGCAGAGGCGACCATGCTTTTTTCACCCCTTATCAAGGACATGCGTGCTACAAAATATAAATTTACTGAAATTCAGGATCAGCTTGTTGATGCCCTGGTGCATGAGGCTGTGAACAAGTCTGTCAGCAGTCTTACAGATCAGGCAAAGTTTGCTATTAACATATTAATGCGCAATCTTTTTGAAAGAACAGCAGATGTTGGTTATCTCGCCACGGACTCAGAGATTATTGATTTTCTTTACAGGTGTGCTGCAGGCTTTGATGAATCAGATGATTACCATGACTGCAGCCTTTTAATTCATGACAGACTCAAGGACTATCAGTATGAGTACACTGTTTATTTTGATATCATTATCATGGATGTTCATGGCAGGGTTATGGCACGGTTTGATGAAAATGAGCATGTTGAATACTCGAAAGATCCGATTGTGGGGCAGACTCTATCCGTAGATCTGCAAGATGACAGGAATCCTGATAAATATGTAGAAGTTTTCAGACCTTGCGATCTGTTTCCCAAAAGAGATAATGTGTTG
The DNA here is from genome assembly GCF_000934755.1 of Desulfonatronovibrio magnus. Lineage (NCBI taxonomy): Bacteria > Pseudomonadati > Thermodesulfobacteriota > Desulfovibrionia > Desulfovibrionales > Desulfonatronovibrionaceae > Desulfonatronovibrio > Desulfonatronovibrio magnus. Next base: position 500,726 of record NZ_KN882175.1, on the reverse strand, counting down.
ATTTATGCCCAGAAAATTGAACACCCATCAACAAAAGAGGCCTTGGGAGTGCTTTGCCTGTGCTTTAATTTCGAGGAAGAAATGGAAGGAATTTTTAATGACCTCCTGGGGCAGGACCGTGCTGACAAACCCCTTTTATGTATAATTGATAAACAGGATGTGGTGATAGCATCAAGTAATCAGGATCTCGTGTCAGTTGGAAACAGGGTGCAGCGGGTTCTGGATGATGATTTCAAGGTGGTAAGCTATCAGGGTAGTCCCTATTTAAGCACTACTGTTGTTACTGATGGGTACCAGGGATTTTTCGGGCTGCCCTGGTATGGTCATGCCATGATTGGTCTGGACAAGGCACTCAATGAAAGTAAAGAGGATAAACAGGAACATGAATCCATTATATCCAGACTGGACCAGTTCGCGCCAGGCCTCACAACGATTAAGCGTGAGGCTGAAGAAGTTCTCGACGACATGAAAAATGACAGTATGAATGGTCAGGTCAAGGCGGCAAGGTTTCAGGCTGACGGTTTTGTGGAAGTGCTTCGTTTTGTTGGTGAAATTGGTGATGAAATAAACAATATTTTTTCAAATTCTATTCAGAGCATGCAGGAAAAGATTGTCTCCACACTCTTCACCGAACTTTCATTCAGAGCTTTTCAGGCCAACAATATTGCTGATAGAAACCTTTATGAACGGGCCAATGATGTATGCTGGTGGGCTTTGACACCAATGTTTCGCAGCCTTCTGGCTTTACAGGAAGAACGTAAAAGCCTTGACCGTGATGATCTGCATAAACTGACGAAAAATCTGCAATATATAAACAACCTCTATACACCTTACCTGCGTCTGGTCCTGGCTGACACCAAAGGTAAAATTACAGCAGTATCCAATCCTCCTGAAGAGCTTGAAGAGCGTCTTGTCAATCAGGAATTTCCACGAGGGCAGGAATTTGTTGGTAAAAACCTTGATCATCAGCTGGTGAATGCAGCCATGGGACTTAAAAGCAGCAAGGAATATTGTGTATCTGAATTTAATCCTTCCGAGCTTTATGGCGGGCGCAGGACATATATTTATTCAACAGCAGTAAGGCATCCTGATGATTTGAGCAGACCAGTAGGTGTCATACAGATTGTATTTGATTCTGAACCGCAGTTTAAGTCCATGCTGGAGGACACTCTTCCCAGAGATAAGTCCGGAGAGGTCTTGGCAAACAGCTTTGCTATTTTCTGTAATCGCAATAAAATGATTATCTCATCCACAAGTTCCCAATTCAGTCCCGGAGATATTATTCCTCTGGATGATTTTTTTTTCAGCATGGAAAGAGGCAGGCAGTATTCAGGAAGTATAGAACTGCAGGGCAATACTTATGCGGTTGGGTGTCAGGTCAGTGAAGGTTACCGTGAATACAAGGTCAAAGATGGCTATGTTAATGATGTTGTCTGTCTTGTGTTTGTAAGGTTATGAGTAACAGTTAAGCCACCTGCTTGAGGCAAGGAAGGACTGCTTCCCCGGCAGTAAATCTGGTTGTAATTGAGATTGAAATTATTTTCTGCTTTCCTGGAAAGGGGCGAAAGTAATAACTGCTTAGCCTGCTGACAGGGAACCAGTTCGCTGCAGCCTGTACTTTACAAGTTTGGCTGCAGTGTTAAGAGTTGCTGGAAAGCATAGTGTCATTTTGATCACTGCCAAGGTAGTGACAGATCCTCCATATATGGTAGCAGACCCTGTCCAACCAGCGCATGGCGTCCAGAAATTCCAGTGCGAGAGAAGGTTCCCATGTCCCACCTGCTGTCTGACCTATGACCAGTGGACGTTCCTGCCTGCGTAATTCTGCAAGTTCTCCGGCCTTTTGTTCCACCTTTGCAGTCCAGTCGCCCCCCTGTTTGTCCTGTAGTCCGGACAATGCCAGTTCCAGAAGCTCTCCGGCAATTTTTAAAGCTGGCTGAAGTTCCTGCCTGGTCAACATGAATCTTACACGCGCAGGAGGGTAAAAATGGGTGGTCAACCTCATGAGATGATCCAGAGCATGCATCTGGTTAACCCTGTTATTTGATAAGGGTTCTTCTTCTGATGCATTTGGAATCCGTGCAAAAAACTCCCTTGTTTTATCAAGAGCTTCCTGGACCATAATTAGAGAGCGCCCTGCATTGTGTCTGTGATTGTACATTCCAGCATAGACTCCCTGCAGTAAAAGTATCGCGCTCTTCTTCATGACCCTTTTGGTTGCTTCCATGGCCACAAAAGGGGCATGCAGCAACGAATCGTCAAGGTGCCTGGTAAGCTCTGGACCTTTGTCCGGCAGGGTTTTCTCGATAAATCTTGCAAACCTGCCGGCAAAAGGCAGAAAGATCACAACCCCCACAGCAATGAAAAAAGTATGAAATGCGGCCAGGCTGACAGCTCCGGGATCAAGACCGAGATATGACTGCATAAGACCAATGATCCACAAAAGTCCAGGCAGAAAAATAACTGCTATGAGGCCGGTAGCAAGATTAAAGAGCACATGAGCCAGGGCTGTACGCCTGGCAGGGACACTGGCACCAATTGCCGCCAGAGCACCGGTTACAGTTGTTCCGACAGCAGCTCCAATGACCAGTGATGCTGCCTGATCAAAACTTACAGCTCCAGTATGCAAGGCAGTCAGAGTTGTGGCGACAGCAGCGCTGGATGACTGCATGACTACAGTCATGAGGGCGCCGATGGTCATGGCCAGCAGGTGACCCCACAGACCAAATGAAGGAAGCTGAGCCAGATTGAACTGAGTGGATATAACCCCCATACCTTCCTGAAGAGATTCTATTCCAATAAATATGAGTCCGAATCCAGCCATAGCCATTCCAAAATATTTCCAGCGGCTTTGAGCCAGGAGCTTCAAAAAGGCTCCAATCCCTACAAGCGGCAGAGCGTAAAAACCAACGCTGATCTTAAGGCCTAATACGGAAACAATCCAGCCGGTGCCTGTTGTTCCAAAACTTGCCCCGAGGACCACACCCACTGCATTGGGAAAAGCCAGCAGGCCGGCACTGACAAACCCGATAACTGTTACTGTGGTGGCGCTGGATGACTGGACCATCATGGTGGCCAGTGTACCGGAGGCAAACGCCTTGAGAGGGGTGCCGGTAAAACGCATTAAAGCTTTTTTAAGAGACTGTCCGGCAAATGATTTCAGTCCGTCGGTAAGCAGTATCATTCCCAGCACAAACAGGCCGATTCCACCCACAAGCTTAAACAACATGGCTATCATAGGACGATTTTTTATCAGTTTGGTGAAAAAATGCAACATGAAAGACAAGTCCTGGTAAGGACGGTTTTTCCTTCCATAGTGAATGTCGGATTTTTGCGGGCAGCCAGTAGTCAAAATCTGCAGAGGACTTATGCTTACAGGGTAGTACTCCATTAGTCTTTAAACCACTCAGGCCCCATAGAATTGATCAGGGATATTATGAGTGTGGATGCCATGGTCAATACAGCAGTACTCAGTTCTCTCAATGACATAGTGTTTCATGAGTTGACCGAAGGCCTGGGAGTTATTATGAACTTGCCTTTGTTATCAAAAAGAAAACATGCAGCAGTGCTTGCTCAAAAGCTCAGAAAACTATCAGCGAAAACCTGTGAAAAATAATAATTTTCCACGAAAACCACCATGGCTGCGTGTGCCTTTGCCAGTTAAAAGCGAATTCACACAAGTGGACAGGATGCTTGCCGATGCAAAAGTTCACACGGTTTGCAGAAACGCAGCCTGTCCAAATATTTATGAGTGCTTCAGCAGAAAAGTGGCAACCTTTATGATCCTGGGGGACAAGTGTACCCGGGGCTGTACATTTTGCAATGTAGGCCAGGCTAAGCCCGAACCAGTGGACCCTTCAGAACCTCAAAAGATTTCTCAGGCTGTGTCCAAGCTCGGGCTGAAGCATATTGTAATTACATCCACTACCCGCGATGATCTGAAGGACGGCGGATCAGGACAATTTGCAGCGGTACTGCATAGACTTAAGCAGGATCATCCCAGAGCAACCCTTGAGGTATTGATACCTGATTTTCAGGGCAGCCTTGATGCTCTGGAAACAGTTATGGCTGCGAAACCTGATGTTATCGGGCACAATTTGGAAACCATAAGACGTCTGTATTTGAGAATAAGGCCCGGAGCTGATTATGAACAGAGCCTGGGGCTTTTGCGTCATGTAGACAGACATGGTGGGGGAATCGCTGTTAAAACAGGTATAATGGCAGGGTTGGGAGAAACTGATGATGAGATACTGCAGGTTCTCGAAGATACAGCAGCAGCCGGAGTTCATGTGGTGACGATTGGTCAGTATCTGAGGCCATCAATGCAGAAAGTTTCTGTAAAACGTTTCGTGCCTCCGGAAAAATTCGCAGGGTATAAAAAAGCAGGTGAAGAAATGGGATTGAAAATGGTCTGCGGTCCTTTGGTCAGAAGCAGTTACCATGCTGACAGGATTATGAACCAGTGATGAACACGGAGGCAGCATGACTGCCTCCGCGTTCAAGTCATCCATGCTTGAGGCCTGTTATTCAGGATTCAGCTTTTGTTGTCTTTATTATCTGCGGCCTCTCGGGGGACGCCCCTTGTCTGAGCTTCGTCCTTTGGGACCAGGCTTGAAGGCTGCAGAGTCTATATCAAACTTTTCACCATTTTCTTCCATAATTACAGCCATCCTGCTCAGACGAATCTTGCCGCGATCCCCAACTTCAATAACCTTGACTTTTATTTGGTCACCAATCTTGACTACATCACCGACCTTATCAATGCGTTTGGTATCAAGCTGTGAAATATGAACCAGTCCGTCAACTCCAGGAAGGATCTCGACTACTGCACCAAAGTCCAGAATTCGTTTTACTTCACCAAGGTAATCCTTGCCAAGTTCCGGCTTTTGATTAAATACCATGATCATTTCCTTGGTTTTTTCAAGGATTTCGTGGGTGGCGGAGAAAATGGTGATTTTTCCAGTGTCTTCAATATCTATGGATGAGCCGGTTTCAGCTGTAATGGCCTTAATGTTTTTGCCTGAAGGGCCAATAACATCTTTGATTTTATCTGTATCCACATAGACAACTTCAGTCTTGGGAGCATATTGTGAAAGCTCTGATCTCGGTTCAGCTATGGTTTCTTTCATGCCGTCAAGAATAACCTTTTTAGCTTCTCCAGCCTGCTCAAGCGCCTTATACATTACATCCATGGGAATGCCCGGAATTTTAATGTCCATCTGAACCGCTGTCACACCACCATAGGTTCCGGCAATCTTGAAATCCATATCACCAAGATGATCTTCATCGCCAAGAATATCTGTTAGAACGAGATACTCGTCTCCTTCCTTGATAAGTCCCATGGCAATACCGGCAACAGGTTCTTTGATGGGTACTCCGGCATCCATCAAAGACAGGGTGCCGCCGCAAACAGTAGCCATGGATGATGAACCATTGCTCTCCATGACTTCAGAGACTATGCGGATGGTGAATGGAAATTCTTCTGCAGAGGGCAGTACTGGAGTGATGGCTCTTTCAGCCAGCATGCCGTGACCGATCTCCCTTCTTGAGGGACCGCGCAGAAACTTTACCTCACCTACACAATAGGGGGGAAAATTGTAATGCAGCATGAATCTTTTAGTGCTGTCTCCGGTCAGGGTCTCAATGCGCTGTTCATCAGAACTGCTGCCAAGAGTGGCCACGCACAGGGATTTGGTTTCTCCCCTGGCGAAAAGGGCTGAACCATGGGTCCTGGGAAGCAGCCCTATTTCCATGGTCAAGGGTCTGACTGTGGTAAGATCACGTCCATCAATGCGGGTTCTGGTCTGCAGAATTTTTTCGCGCACAATGGACTTTTCCAGTTCTTCAAGAATTTTGCCAACCTTATCTAGCCTGTCCGGTTCTTCAGAAAATTGGGTGGATAGATCCTCTTTGACTCTGGAAAAGCAAAGTTTTTTGGCTTCTTTGCGCTCCATTTTATCTGGAATGGACAAGGCTTTGGAAAGCTCATCAGAGGTTAGATCAGAAATAATTTTTTCAAGCTCTGGATCCGTGTCAGGCTCAACGTTCAGGATAATCTTTTCCTTTCCGCACAGCTCGCGCAATTTTTCCTGAGCCTCAATAATGGGGATTATTTTTTCCTGTCCCCAGTTTATAGCATCAGCTATGATTTTTTCCGGCAGAAAGTCAGTAATACCTTCCACCATGACCACTCCATCTCTCGTGGCCGCAACTATAAGATTGAGATCGCTTTGTTCAAGAAGTTTTTCACTGGGATTGAGAACAAATTGTTCATCAATATACCCGATTCTGGCTCCTGCGATGGGTCCGCTGAAAGGTATTTTGGAAATATGCAGAGCGGCTGAAGCAGCGCTGATGGCCAGGACATCAGGGTCATTTTCAGAATCCGCAGACAGAACTGTGGCAATGACCTGCACCTCATCACGAAATTCTCCTGGAAAAAGCGGGCGAATGGGGCGGTCAATGAGTCTTGAAACCAGTGTTTCCCTGTCGCTGGGCCTTCCGATTTCTCTTTTAAAATAGCCGCCGGGAATTCTGCCGGAAGCATAAGACATTTCCTGGTAATTTACGACTAATGGAAAGTATCCGGGGTCGTGCTGCATGGCCTGGGTCACTGCTGTGACCAGAACAACAGTGTCTCCGGCTCTGACAACAACAGAACCGTCTGCCTGGTTAGCCAGTTTGCCGGTTTCAAAAACAATTTCATTGTCTCCGGCCGTGGTACTGGTTTGAATAGTTTTAAATTTGTTTGCCATGTTAAATAATCCTTAATTATAGGTTTGTTTTTTAAGTGTGGTGTTAAAGCGGGGTTTAATCTTGAAAAAGTTCATTCAGGAGCAATCGGGATGTAAGAACCGAAGCATTCTCATCAGGATCCTTCAAAGGGATGTCACGCGCACGGTCTGAAAAGGCTGGAGCATGGGTGCGGCCACAGAATGTATCTGTGGCCCGCATCCGATGCTGAATTTACTTTCTAAGACCCAGGCGGGAGATAATGTCGCGATACCGTTCAACATCCTTGTTTTTCAGGTAGTTGAGAAGGTTTCTTCTTTTTCCTACAAGCTTGAGCAGGCCTGTTCTGGAATGAAAATCCTTTTTATGGGTCTTGAAATGCTCGGTTAGATACTTGATTCTCTCTGTTAGCAGCGCAATCTGCACTTCTGGTGATCCAGTATCGTTGTCATGTTTTTTGTAATCATCAATAATTCGGGCCTTTTCCTGGGGCTCCATAACCACAGCGCTATCCTCCTGAGTTTGACTGTTTTTTTAAACCTTACCGCAGCCCTGGTTCATCTGACTTATAGTCTGCCATGTCAGCAGAACATGAAGTTATGATGCATCTCAAGGTTAACGATGTCAGCCAGTTTAATGGCTGGTCCACAAACCGCGTTTAACGGTCCACATCCAACGACCATCCCGGGAGTGTTCCAAAGCAGTCAGAGCCAGAGGTTCACCACTGGAATCCACCATCAGGGCCATTTCATTTTCCTGAGCTTTGACTTCAGGAAAAGATGATGCCTCAATGGGGTGTCCGTGGCGAACCTGGCGAGCATTGTTGCTGTCTAATTTCAGTCTTGGCCAGTGTGCAAGGGCCTGACTGATGGACAGGGCATAGTCCTGCCAGGAATCTGCCTCCATTAGTCTGTCAAGCTCAACTGCCTGGCCCAGGCTGAAGGGATGGCTTTTTTCCCGGATAAGCTTTGTCAGTACGGCACCGCACTCAAGTCGTTTCCCCAGGCTGTGGGCCAGGGAACGTATGTAGGTGCCTGCTGAGCAGGTTACCCGAAAAAATATTGAGGGAATATCAATTTTAATGATTTCCGCTCTGAAAACTTTAATATCCTTAAACTTTACTGGAACCTTTTGTCCAGCTCTTTGCAGGGCATGTAAGGGCCTGCCTTTATGTTTGGCTGCTGAAACAGGCGGAACCTGCTGGGACAGGAGGGATTCCCATTCCAGGACAGTTTTTTTGATCAAATCCGGCTGTACGTGGGAATAATCATACTCCTGTTGAACTATGCCCTGAATGTCATAGGTGTCTGTCTCTAAACCAAGACGCAATTCTCCGTAGTAGGTTTTGCGTCCATCCATGATATAATCAGCCAGTTTGGTGGCCTGACCCGCCAATACCACCAGAACGCCAGTGGCCATGGGATCTAAGGTGCCGGCATGCCCCAGTTTTTTAATTTTAAATTTTTTTTTGATCTTGTTGAGGCAAGCAGCAGAAGTAGGGCCATGGGGCTTGTTCAGAACAATGACTGCGCTGTTCATGAGAGCTGTTTCATGGCAACATCTAAAAGTTGACTGGTGGCATGATCCATGGAACCGTAAATTATCCCGCCCGAGGCATTCTTGTGGCCTCCGCCACCCAGTTCCCGGGCCATGGACTGTACATTTATATCACCTGAAGAGCGCAGGCTGAACTTGATTTTCCCTGGTTCGTCTTCACGTACCGATATGGCCACATCAACGGATTTGACATTCCTTACAGCGCTGACCAAGCCCTCGCAATCATCAGGGGTTGTTCCTGTTTTGTCCAGCATTTCCTTAGTAACACTGACTAATCCGATGCGGTTATCAAGATGAAATGATGACTGTTGCATGGCCAGTCCATGCAGGTGCAGTCTGCCTACAGTCCACTGGTTGAGGATAACCGGATTGATGCGTCCGGGAACAAGGCCGTTGTTAATAAGCCTGGCTGTCAGCTCCAATGAGTGAACACTGGTATTGCCATAGCTGAAAAAGCCTGTATCAGAAACCAGGGCAAGATATATGCCCTGAGCCAGAGGGCCGGAAAGTTCAATGTCAAGTTTTTCAGCGATGGTGGCTACCATCTCCCCAACGGATGAAGCATCGGTTTTGATCCAGTTTATATCACCAAACTCAGGGTTGCCAAGGTGATGATCGATGTTGATTATTCTGCCTGAAGCGTTGCCTGCTAATTTTTCTCCGGCCCGGTCCAGATCCCCGCAGTCCAGGACAATCATCCACTCGTGCTTGCCAGGCTCATATTCATGGGAAACTGAAGCCGGCCACTTAACCCAGTTGAACTTGTCGGGTATGGGACTTTCATTGTACACACAAAATTTTTTGCCCAGGGTCTGCAGAATAAATGCCATGGCAGACATGGAGCCTATGGCGTCACCATCCGGGTTGACATGGGATGTAATGAGAAAATTGTTGCTTTGCTTCAGAACCTGGATAATTTTATCAAGACTTTCCATCATATACCATTTCCTCAACAAATGAGTCCCATGTAAAACGAAGGTCTGGCACGTAGCGCAGTCTGAGATTTTTTCCCAGAGTTGTGCGCATGAACCCCCTGGCTTTTTGCAGGCTGTCTTCAAGTTCGCTGGATTGTCCATTGTAATGGGTATACAGAACTTCAGCAATACTGAAGTCTTTATTCATGCGGACTCCTGTTATGGTCAGAAGCTCCAGTCTGGGGTCCTGAACTTCCTGGACAATAATCCGGCCCAGTTCGCGCATAATTTCATCGGCCATTCGGGATGACCTTCTTGTTGTTGATCTTCGCATTTCAGGCTCCAAACACGTCTATTTTAACTTCAATAATTTCATCGGCAGTAATGGCTTCCACCATGGCCAGGGCCTTGTTAAGTATTTCTTCAACCCTTACCTTCTCATTGGCCAGAGTGACCATGGCCACTTCAAGATAGTCAAGATTATCAATAAATCCTGTTTCAGCAACTGCCAGGTTGAATTTATTCTTCAGTTTTTGTTTGAGGCTGTTGCTGATCTTTCTTTTGGCCTTGAGAGATGTGACTCCATACAGGCGAAAATTAATCTGCAGGGTTCCAACTATCATACTTTACAACGTAGCCTTTTCTTCAACTTCTTCAAAAGCTTCTATGATATCACCGATTTTGATATCATTGTATTTTTCCAGACCTGCCCCGCATTCGTAACCCTTGGTTACTTCCTTGACATCATCCTTGAACCTTTTGAGGGAATCAAGCTTGCCGGTGAAGATGACAACACCGTCACGCAAGAGCCTGACCTTGGCATTACGGGTAAGTTTTCCGTCAGAGACCATGCAGCCTGCCACAGTGCCCACTTTGGGTACGCTGAATGTCTGGATAACTTCTGCCTGCCCAAGGTATTGCTCCTTGATAATGGGGGCCAGCATACCGGTCATGGCATCCTTGATATCATTTACCAGGTTGTAGATGATGTCATAGAACCTGATTTCAACGCTTTCACGCTCGGCTACATCCTTGACTCTGGCAGTTGGCCGGACATTAAATCCGATTATGATGGCATTGGACGCTGAAGCAAGGAGAATATCGGATTCTGATATGCCACCTGCTCCGGCATGGATAATGTTAATCTTGACAGTATCAGTGGACTGCTTGTGAAGGGCTTCGGAAATGGCTTCGAGAGAACCCTGAACATCGGCCTTGAGAACAAGGTTAAGATTCAGCACTTCCCCGTCAGCCTTGGCAGCAAGAAAACTTTCCAGAGTGATTTTGGATTCCTTGGCCAGGTCCTTTTCCCTTTGTTTGGTCTGTCTTGTTTCAGCAATTTTGCGTGCTACCTTTTCGTCGGCTACTACAACAAACTCATCTCCAGCCTCGGGCACGCCTTCAAACCCCTGTACTTCTACAGGGGTGGATGGACCGGCAATGTCAATTTTGCGACCTTTGTCATTGAACATAGCCCGGACCTTGCCATGGTAAAGGCCACAGACAAATGCATCGCCCTGTTTCAGGGTACCGTCCTGAACCAGCAGGGTTCCAATGGCTCCACGTCCCTTGTCTAACCTTGCTTCAACAATGTGACCCACAGCACTTTTATCCGGATTGGCCTTGAGTTCCAGCACCTCAGACTGAAGGAGAACCATCTCCAGAAGATTGTCCAGCCCGGTCTGCTGTTTGGCGGAAACCTGGGTATAGATGGTATCTCCACCCCAGTCTTCAGGCACCAGATCCAGTTCAGCCAGCTCGCGCATAACTCTGTCAGGGTTTGCTCCTTCCTTGTCCATCTTGTTGACAGCAACAACTATGGGAACTCCTGCCGCCTTGGAATGGCTTACTGCTTCCCTGGTCTGATCCATAACACCATCATCAGCAGCAACTACCAGGATTACAATATCCGTAACCTGTGCTCCTCTGGCACGCATGGCAGTAAATGCTTCGTGGCCGGGAGTATCCAGAAATACCATGTCACCACGCGGAGTCTCAACATAATAGGCTCCTATGTGCTGGGTGATGCCGCCTGCCTCGCCTGAAGTAATTTTGGACTCGCGTATGGCATCAAGCAGAGAAGTTTTGCCGTGGTCAACGTGTCCCATGATGGTGACCACAGGAGATCTGTGCTTAAGATCTTCAGGTGCATCCTGCTCTTTGGGTATCATGAATTCATCTTCTGAAAATCCGGTCTTCTCAACTTCATAACCATACTCAGCCGCTACAATAGCTGCTGTATCAAAATCAATGGACTGGTTGATGGTGGCCATTATGCCAAGTCCAAGCAACGTCTTGATGATATCCTGAGCCTTAACGCCCATTTGTCTGGCCATATCCGCAAGGCGGATGGCTTCATCAATTTTAATCTTTTTCTTGGATGTCTTTATGGGCTGAGTCTGGGCCTTGGCCTTCTCATCAAGCTTGTTTTTCTTATCCTTTAAGAGCTTTAATTTTCCACCGGTTTTATCAGCAACCTTGGTTGACTTCTGTTTTTTAAAGCTGATGGAGGCTTTCTTGGTTTCTTCGCTATCTTTATAGTATTCCTTGAAGTCCACCACTCGTTTATCCTTGCGCCCCTTTTTCTTTTTGCGTTTTTTCTTGCCATCATCCTCTTCCGAGTCTGCAGGCTTGGGGGCTGCGGTGACTGCAGGTGCTGCTGGTTTAACCTGATCAACAGGAGCTGCAGGCTTTTCAGGGACAGGATCAGGTTTGGAGATGATTCTTACTTGTGCTTCTGCAGGGGCTTTCTTTTTACGGGCAGGCTTTTTTTCCTTGACCGGTTTTTCAGGCTTATCTTCTGGAATGGTTTTGGGGGGCTGTTTTTTCAGATCTTCTTCAGCAATGGCTTCAGGGGCTGTTTCTGAAGGCTGCAAAGGGTCTTCCTTGACAGGTGGTTCAGCCTGTACATCAATCGGCTCCTGTTCAGCAGGAGTATCATCGGGCAGGGTTGCCTCGGTATCTGCCTTTTGGACAACAGAGGGTTCAGCCGTCTCCTGAGATACGAGTGCCTTATCCTGCTCTGTTTCTTCAGGTTTTTCTTCAGGTTTTACATCAGGTTCTTCTTCAGACTCCGGTTCGGGCGCTACCCGCTTTCTGCGTCGTAAAATGACCCCGGACTTGGTGACCTTCTGAGTAACTTTTTCCACAGGCTGACTTGAATAGTACTCACGAACCTGCCGGGCCTGATCTTCATCAAGACTGCTCATATGACTTTTAACTGTTATGCCCAAATCCCTCAGCAGATGGATTAATTCCTTATTGGAAATGCCCATTTCCTGGGACAATTCCCTTACCCTTATTTTCTCAGACATTCTTTTCTACCCCCTTGCACTTATGAATCCATCCCCTGAATTTAATAATTTTTTCAGCGCATTCCGTGTCAGCGCATGTATAAAAACCCCGCCCCTGAGCGATTTTGTCCGGGTCCGGCATGAGTTGGTCCTGGCCATCTTCGGGGCATGTGTATCTTAGAAGCAAGTGCCTGGGTTTTTTTGATCTGCAGATTACACAGGTTCTTTCCGGCACATGCTTGGTCATTACTTATTTTCCTGATTATCGGGCTCTGATTCCACCTGGAGTGGATCAGTGTTGTGTGCTGTTTCATCGCTCAGCTTTTCCTGATCATGCTCACCCTGCTCCATGGTCTGGTCATCATCTGAATCAGGCAGGCTGCTGTCATCCGGCATCTGGTCTGGCTCTTTTCCCTCAATGACCGGATCAGCTTCTGGTGCTAAATCTTTAACTTCAGCATCATCTGCAGACTCTTGAGCAGATTGTTCATGATCATGCTCCTCGGTTTTCTCTTCCTTGGGAATCAGGAAGTTGATGGCGCTTTTAAGATTTTGAAGATTTTCCTGGTTCAGCCCGAGTTTGTCCATAAGTTCTTCATCAGAAGCCTGCAGGAGCTGATCCAGACTTTCAAAGCCCTGCTTAGCGAATTCACTGGCTGATATTTCAGCTGCACTGGCCAGCTGATCAATGATCTGCTGGTGTTCGTTGATCTGTCCGTATCTTGTTTCAGTGTAAACATCTATTTTCCAGCCCAGAAGGGTTGAGGCAAGTTTAACATTCTGGCCTTTTTTACCAATGGCTGGAGTCAATTGATCATCGGGAACAACCACTTCCAGGGTCTTGTCATCATCATCCACAGTGATGCGTGAGATTCTCGCCGGAGAAAGGGCATTGGCAGCATAAGCAGCAATATCCGGTTTCCAGACAACTATATCAATTCTTTCGCCCCTGAGTTCCTGAACAATATTTTGAATACGAGATCCCTTGACACCAACGCATGCACCTACAGGATCAACGTCTGAATCTTTGGACAGCACCGCAACTTTGGCTCTTTTGCCCGGATCTCTGGCCACATTCATTACTTTGATGGTGCCGTCGGATACCTCGGGAACTTCACGCTTGAAAAGTGCGGACATATAGTCAGGATGTGACCGAGATACAACGATTTGTGGAGTTCGACTTTCTTTGCGCACATCGATAATAAAGGCTTCAACTCTGTCTCCCCTGTGGAAGCGCTCTTTGGGAATCTGTTCTGAGCGCGGCAACACGGCCTCGGTTCTTCCCAGATTGATAATCCAGCCTGATCGGTCCCGGCGCTGAATAATGCCGCTGGTTATTTCACCAATGCGGTCTTTATATTCTTCATAAATGATTTCCTGTTCTGCATCACGCATTTTCTGGATTAGAACCTGCTTGGCGGACTGGGCTGCTATTCGGCCCAGATCTTTTATTTCCAACTTGAAGCCCAGTTCGTCATCAATCTGCGAGTTGGGTTCATGCTCCAGGGCATCTTCCAGGTTAATTTCATTTTCAGGGTCATATACTTCGTCCACAACGATTTTGTACTGATGCACATCGATTTCACCGGTATCTTCATTAAAATTAACTTCAATATCCAGCATGTTGGAATATTTTTTATTAACAGAGACGCGGACAGCTTCTTCAAGGGTGTCAATGAGCATGTCTCTGTCAATCCCCTTGTCTTTGCTGATCTGATCTATGGCTTTCTTTAAATCAAGGCTCATTGCCTTCCTCCGTAAAAATGGTGGTATTGTATGGGAGCATTACTTAATTTTTGAAAAAACAGTTGAGGACATTCATGCGCTTAACCCGCAAGATTTATTTTATGGATTTCGTCCCATGGAAAAGTCCATTGTGCATTGGAGTCCGATTCAATTATTATTTCATGATCCTGCACTCTCAATAAAGTGCCGGAATACTTTTTGCGGTTGTCCCTCGGTGTCTTGAGAACAACTTTAACTTTTTGTCCCAGGTAATCAGGCAATTGATCAATATGAAAAAACTGCCTGTTAAGACCTGGTGAAGACACCTCAAGATTATAAGCACCGGGCACTATATCCTCAACGTCAAGAGCAACGCTTATCTGCCTGCTGAGTTCTGCGCAGTGATCAATGGTCACTCCATTTTCAGCTTCTATATAGATGCGCAGTATGCCTTTTTTTCCACCAGGACCGGGATGGTACTCAATGCCCCACAGATAAACGCCCAGGGCCCGACAATATATTTCAGCAAGCTCGGTTAGTTTGCTTAATTGTTGTTCTTTACTCATAACAAAGCTCCACAAACAGGTGACTTTCAGTACCCGGCGTACTCACTGTCTGCCTGCAGTCCATGTAAGTACTAAACGGTTTTACAAAGGTGAGTCTCAATGTGCTCAACAGTCCTCAGGGCAGGGTGAGATGCTTAGAGTCAAAAAAAAAGTGGACCCAAAGGCCCACCCCAGTAAATTAAGTATAGCTTGGAGTGGAGCGGACAGCTGTTCCCTGTCCAGAACGGAGCTTGTTCCGATCTGGTATTTATCAGGATGAGCAGTGCCCACTCTTTTGAATTTCACAGTGCAGGCATTCAGACAATAAAGTTTTGTCTTTAGTTATGAACTGTTTATGAAATTCAGGTGGAGGTTCATTATATACAGACAAATGAAAACCAACACGAAATATTTCTTATTGATTGATCTTTGGCCGATTGTCAAGGGTTGGGTTTAATTTAATTGCAGAAAGAGGTTCGTGGTTCGTGGTTCTTTGTTATTTGTTCCTGGTTGAAAGAAATAAGGTCAATATACTTCGATAGACTACTGGCATGGGCTCAAAGACATATTGAGCTGTTAGAAAAGCTGATAAAAAAATGACTGTCCTGTTTTAACCAAAAATCAGTGCAATTTTATGCTCAAGTTTCTCTAAGTTTGAAGTATGGTTAATATTGCGGTCCAGAACATGAATGTTCATGACATTATCTTTGAGACAGACCGAAGCTGTACCAGGCAAAAGGCTCACCACCCAGACAAACAGCACCCTGGCTGTTTGATGAGAGAGGCTTAATGGATATTTTACAAATCCTGTTTTCAGAGGCATGGATGGTCTGAAGGCCCTGAAGGCTACATCAATTCCGCCCATCACAGATAGACGAATAAAAAAAGGGATAAAAAGTATCATGCCGGTTATGTTTACCTTCTGAGGTGGAATTAGAAGGATGCTTATAAGGGCTGAAGCCAGGATCAGGAAAAGCATGAGAATGATCTGGTCCATTACCCCGGCAGAAAGCCCCCACCATATAATGGAAAAGATGACAATTCTGACTGTTAGACCAGGGAGTAGTTTAACCGGATGCCTGGAAAGACCGGTAAACAGTCTAAAGTCTTCATTTTCAGAATTGCTTTTTTCATTTATGGACATGGTGTATAATATTTTGAAAGTTCCTGGTTGCAAGAAATAAAGTTCATAAATTTGGATAGATACCTGGTCTGGTTCCAAAGACATATTGACCTATCAAAAAATGTAATAAAAATAGATGATTACAAATTATTTTTGATTTTCATTATTTTTTTGAAAAGGTTAGATCTCAGGCTGCCACTTTTCGGTAAATCTCGGACATGTCAAGCTCCAGACGATGTATTCTTTCAATAATGTCACTGTGCTCCTCCCGACGGACCATTGCCGCCTGCAGGTCATCAATGCGTTTGTTCAGCGCATCAAATCTGTTGTGGAATTCGGATGTCATTTTTTCAAATCTGTTGTTCATATTGTCGAAACGACTGTTAACAGCTTCGAATTTTTTATAAACTTCTTCAAATTTTAAACTAAATTCGGCTCTCTGTTCATCAATTTTTTGGCTAAGTTCGGCTCTTAAGTCATCAATTTTTTGGCTGAGTTCGGCTCTTAGGTCATCAAGCTTTTGGCTGAATTCACTACGTTGATCATCAAATCGCTTGTAAACCTCATCGAATCTTTTGTTTACGTCATCGAATCTTTTGTTTACGTCATCAAACCTTTTGTTTACGTCATCAAATCTTTTGTTTACGTCCTCGAATCTTTTATTAATTCCGTCAAATTTATGGCTGAATTCAGTACGCATCGATTCGATGCATTTGTTTGTGTCATCTATCCGTCTGCTTTGATCGGCCTGATGGATATTAATATCATCGAGCCTTTTATTGGTATGTTCGAGGGAAACTTTTAGTTGCAGTGATTCTGCCTTGAGTGTTTTAATTTCAGGGATAATCAACTCTTGTAATGCGGCTTTTATGGCATCTTTAAGTTCCATGAGTGTTTCCTTGTTATCATGTTTTACAAACTCTATAAAGATATGACAGAGATAAAAATAACATATGACATAGCTGTGGGCAAGACTGATTTTACATGCAGTTTCAATACAAGTTTATTATGAATTAAATTGACCGATCCAGGCAAGAAAAATAAAAAAAAGGATGGATACCATGAAAAACAGACCAAACACTGTCCAGGAATAAAATTTTTTTTCAAGTCCTCTGGAAATTTTTACGGCCAGTCTGCTGCTGATAATCATATCTGTATATTGTGAAAAATTCATGCTGACCTGTTCTGATCCCAAAACCCTGCTTTGCCTGATCCTTGAATTGAGATGATACCAGGCTTTTTCCAGAAGTTCGGCTAATACTGGGAGCGCATTCACTGTGCGTGCTGCTTTCCGGCTGATAAACCTGCTGAAGAATATGTAGATGGCAATGCCTGATATGACAGGCCATAGCCCTGATATAACAGTTGAAGAGTTAAGCAGATACGGCCGGAGATCGGGTTGAAAATGATGAATAGTAAAGGGCAGCACAAGAACAGTTAGTATCATTACTAACCATGATGAGTATTTTGCTGCATCAGATTTTCCAGAGATGCTGGTTTTTTCAAGGCAGCTGAAAAAATGGGTAAGAAGGATAGTTGTCAAAACAGATGACAGGGAAAGGATCCATGAACTGATGGATCCAAATGGACCTTGTCCTGCAACGTCCTTGAGCAGATACTTGGCCTGAATGCCGGCTGTAAATGGTGCTCCGGCCAGGCTCAGAGCCGGAATAATACTTAGAACTTTTATAAGTCCGGCATATCCGGATGATATGCGCATTGAGATTCCTGTCTGCAGGAAAAGTGTTGCCTTGCACAGGGCATGATTCATAATCAGATAAACCATGGCTGGTCCGGCCATTACCCACAAAGATTCCATAAAAAGGCCCTGGCCAAAACAGAAGGTCATCAAACCCATCTGACTTATACTGGAAAAGGCCAGAATAACTTTTGGCCTTGTTTCTGCCATTCCGGCCAGAACCCCCCAGAATGTGCCGGTAATACCCATGACAGACAGAATGATTGCCCAGAGACCAAAGTCAGCCATTCCCAGCGGAAAAAAGAACATCCATCCGGCAAGTCCGGCCTTGATCATGGCCCCGCTCAGCACTGCACTGGCCGGCACAGGAGCAGCAGGATGGGCCAGGGGCAGCCAGAAATGCAAAAAGACAAGACCTGCCTTGATGCCGAATCCAGCAAAGAGCATTGCAAAGACAGGGTGAGTCTCGGGGACAGTGGCCATAGTCAGGTGTATGTCGCTGAAGTAATGACTGCCAGTCAGAGCAACAGAGGTCATCAAACCTGCGAGAAGCAGTCCTTCACCAAGTACAGCCATGATCAGATAGATTCTGCCCGCCCTTATGGTATGCTCCTCTCTTGAATGGATGATCAACGGGTAGGATGAGAAAGTCATAAGAGCAAAAAACAGATAAAAGCTGATGGCATCAAGGGACACAATCAGCCCCAGATTGCCGCACATGCTCAAAAGAAACATTACTGCAAAGGATCTGGTCAGGTTCCATCTGCCAAAGGCGGCATAAATGGAACTTCCAGCCCAGACAATGGATATGGCTGTAAGGAGTTCCCTGCCCCAGGGGGTGAATCCAAGGCGAGACTGCAAAAGAAAATTATTCAGTTCAATCCCCTGGTCATGTTGTCCGCTCAGGGCCATGAAAAGGGCAGGCAAGGGCGCACAGACCATGAGCAGTCTGCCCGAGAGAAAGCCTTTACCGGGCAAAAGGCAGAAAAATGCAGCCACAAGAGGAAAAAAAACAGCAAGGATCCAGATCATGGGTAAACCCCCATGCCCACAGCAATTTGTCTGGCAACCCCCAGGGGACTCCATTCCCAATTGGCAAACAAACCGGCAAGTAAAGCTGCCAGGGCAGTTATAGCAGGTGGAGTAAGCAGCATCCAGGGGGCTTCGAGTCTGCTGGAGCGGATGGTTTTCCATTCCCGGTCCGGCTTTTCAAACCACATGGTGTGGATAACGGGTAAAAAATAAGCAGCATTGAGGATACTGCTTAGCACCAGAACACCCAGCACCCAGGCATTATTGCTGTCCAACCCGCCCAATCCCAGATACCATTTGCTGATGAATCCGGCCATGGGGGGAACGCCTATCATGCCAAAGGCCGCCAGGGTAAACATGATGGCTGTAAGAGGCATGCGCCGTGCAACACCTTTAAGTTCGCGAATATTATGCAGCCCCAGGGTTTCGGCAATATTTCCCGCACAAAAAAACATGGTGATTTTCATCACTCCCTGATGCACGAGGTGGACAATGGCTCCCACTGTGGAAAAAGGCGCAATCAGGGCAGCTCCAATAGTAATGTAGGATACCTGGCTGACTGTTGAATAGGCCAGTCGTTTTTTTAGATCTGTCTGGGTCAGGGCTCTTATGGATCCATAGATAATGGTAATGGCGGCAATGCCGGTAAGAGGTCCCAGCAGGCCGAGACTGCCTGCAAAATCTCTTTCAAATACATCAAATACCACCCTGACGATTCCAAACGCTCCAGCTTTGACCACTGCTACGGCGTGGAGCAGGGCTGATACCGGGGCAGGCGCAATCATGGCTACAGGAAGCCAGCCATGCAGGGGGACTAAGGCTGCCTTTACTCCGAGACCGATAATGAGCAATGCAAAAATTATTTTCAAGGTAAGGTGATGTTCATGCCCCAGGGACTGCATGAATCCCGAGTCCACAAAGTCCACAGGACCGGCCAGAACCTGCAGCGAGACTATGCCTACAAAAAGGATGGCTCCGCCAAGAATGGTGTACCAGAGATATGTTCGTCCAGCATCCAGGGCTTGTCTCGTTTCTCTGTGCACTACAAGGGGGTAGGTGGTCAGGGTCAGAAATTCGTAAAACATGAAGAAAGTAATCAGGTTTCCGGCCATGGCGATGCCGGTGCTTGCTGTCACGCACAAGCTGAAAAATCCGAAGAATCTGCTTCTGTTGGGCGATTCCTCAAGATAACCCACAGCATAGAGAGTGGTAACCAGCCACAGGTTGCTGGACAGACTGACAAACATAAGGGATAGAAAGTCAACCCTGATAATAAAGTCAAAACCAAGGCCCATGCTGAAGCTGATTTCATGGATAATGTCCAGGACCAGCAATCTGTAAGCCATATAATGAACCGCAACTACTTTTATGGACGCCCCGAGCAGGTTAAGCGCTGTTCTAAGTCTGGTGCTTTCTTCCTTGAGGAAGAAGATGACTATTCCGGTGAAAAGGGAACTGGACAAGACAAGAACGGGCAGCCAGAAGTCCAGATTCATGGCAGATATCCCCCTGAAAGCTCGAAGCTCATCCTTTCCTGGAGCAGAAAGATTACTTCTTCAGCTCTGAAGCCCATAAGCATGGCAAGAAGAGCCAGTATCAGAGCTGATTTTTCCATAAAAAATGAAATATTGTTTTTTTTTAGCACATTGCGGTCGGAAACAAATGTGCTGGACAGGATTTTAAATATGTAAGCAGCTGTAAGCAGACCACCCATAACCGGGGCAATGATCAGCCACCATTGACCACTAATGATGATGGACTGCAAAAGCATCCACTTGGCCACAAAACCTCCGCTGGGGGGCAGTCCCATGAGACTTACTCCGGCCAGGCCCAGGGTGAAGGTAGTCATAGGCAGTGAGCCGGCAATATTACGCATGGACTTTATGTGGTCGGTACCGCAAAACAGAATGAGATTTCCGGCTGCAAGAAACAGTGCTGCTTTGGCCAGTCCATGGGATACTACCTGAAAAATACACGCGGTCCAGGCTTCCAGCTGCCAATAGGGATCGGAATTAATGAACATCAGAGGGAAGATTATGAACAGGTAGCCGAGCTGTCCAATGCTGGAATAAGCGATGATATGTTTTATCCTGGTCTGAATTACAGCCTGGTATGAACCCCACAGTACAGCCATAACTCCTGCTGTTCCCATGAAGAGCGCCGGGTAGTGCATTGAGGCGTCCATGGGAAATGTAGAGAACCAGAGCCTTAAAATCAGAAAAAAAGAACCTTTGGTAACAAGGGCGGACAAAATGGCGCTTACAGGAGCAGGAGCCTGGCCATGGGCTGGAGGAAGCCAGAAATGAAATGGAAAAAGAGCTGCTTTCATTATCAGACCCACGGTCATAAGTCCCAGAGCTGAAAACATGAGAGGGCCATGATCTGCGGCCTGAGCTATGGTCTGCATGTCCAGCGCGCCGGTATGAGCATAAACAAAGCCCACTCCAAGCAGAAAAGACATGGACCCGGCCATGGCCACCAGGAAATAACGCAGGGCTGCCTTGAGGGATGCTGTTGTTCCGGTCAGGGCACTTAGAGCAGCGGAGCTGATGCTGATCAGTTCCAGGACTACATAGGCATTGAAGATGTCAGCAACAAAATACAGGGAGTTCAGAGCGCCCCAGAGCAGAAACCATAAAGGCCAGAAGTATGTTGCCTGCTTAGCTTCATCCTCTTTTGAAAAATACCAGACACTGTAAAGGCTGACCATCAGGCCCACTGCAGCAGTAAGCAGGATGAAGATTATGGAAAGCCCGTCAATCTTCAGTCCAATGCTTAAAGGAGCATCCCATCCTCCAAGGTTCAGGCGTTGAATACCGCTGGTATAGATATCTCTGCTCAGCTTCAGTGCAGCAGTCACAATGAGCAGTGCAGCAGTCAGACCTGTCCACGCCTGAATCTTGCCGGAAATAAAAAAGCACACAACAGCCGCACAAAATGGAATTAGAATAAGCAGTTCAGGCATCAGATAAGTTATTGTTCGCTGTTATCATCGAAACTGCAGTGTCCGGTCTTTTCCTTGATGAGCCGGGCCAGGCAAAGGGCAAAGGCCGTAGCACTGACAGCGACAACAATACCTGTCAGGACCATGGCCTGGGGTACAGGATCCATTGCAGGATCACCGGCGCGGTAAGCCAGGCTGATGAGAAAAAGAAACGCTCCACCGGCCATTATATTAAGGCAGACAATCTTTCTCAGCAGATTTGGATGGCTTACAAGGCCGAGAAGTCCGACAGAAAAAAGGATGACTGCTGTTATTGGATAAATTACTAATGATGTCATGGCTATGTTTTTTCACAGAAGTTAATTGGGGATCGTTGAGTCCGGTTTTGAGCCCGGAGATGCCTGAATCAGGCTGACAAGGCAAATTGCAATGGAGATGGTGGCCGCATATTCAATTCCCAGGATCCAGGCTTTGGATTGCGGATGGGTAAGCATTTGATCTGCATAAAATAAAGACAATACAGCGAGAATAAGGAAAGCGCTAAATCCTGAGCATAATAATATTCTCCACCATATACCGGGCAGTACAGCAATGGAAGGGTGTCCTGCCTGCCAGAGCATGACTCCGGCTCCAGCGAGAACAACCCCGGCCTGAAAAGCTCCGCCAGGGGCATAAGCACCAAGCCAGAGCAGGTAGCCGCCAATCAAGACCATGAAGGGCAGAAGAATTTTGATTATCCAACGGCCCACAGGCTCGGCAGGTGCTGGGAGCAAAGATCCGGTAAGGTTGGTTCTGCGGCGCAAGGCCAGCACTCCGGTTACCGCAGCAAGAAGTACTCCAAGTTCTAACCACGTGTCATAGCCTCTAAAATCCAGAAGGACTGCAGTCACAGGATATTCAAGTCCTGATGCGGGCATGGCATCATGGGCTGCCTGGCTGAGTCCTGAAAAGTCATAGGGAATATGCACAGCAGAATAACTCAGGGCAATAATTAGTGCAATGGTTAGAAAAACCAGTTTCAGAGGAATCCGGTTGCGGGCAGGTTTTCTGGATGTTTTAATTGCCCCCAGGCTGTCCATGAGCAGTACCCCGGTCAGACCGGCGCCTACTGCTGCCTCTGCTATGGCTATGTCCGGAGATTGCAGTCTGGTCCAGGCCAGAGCGAGAAACAGTCCAAAAGTGATGAAAAGGACGATGGTCTGAAAGTGTTCTCTAACCAGGATAATTCTAACTGATACGGCTATGAGACAAATGGCGATGAATAAATCAAAAATTAGATTCATTTTGTCTGCTGACTGTTTTTTTAATTTGAAACATGTGGTTGCCGATGAAGTAACAGGCACTGGAGCTGCTTATCAGAGCCAGGGTCCAGATAAGTACAAGCTTGAGAATCTCCGGAACAGAGCTGCTGACCAGGGTCAAGCCAAGAACAGTAAATCCAAGCCCCAGATTATCGGCCTTGGTCAGAGCATGCAGCCGGCTGTAGGTGTCTGGAAAACGTATCAGGCCAACAGTCCCTCCCAGGAAGAAGATGCCGCCACAAAGGCAGAAGATAATGGACAAAATTTCAAAAATATTCATTTTTCAATATCCTGCTTCAATCCATGGGATGTATTGCGTACAAAGGCCAGCACAGCCATGACCGTAAGCAGGGCAAAAACCAGAGCTGCGTTTTTAATATATGGAGAGTCAAGGGCCTGAGACAGTAAAAGCAGGGTAGCAACGCCCGTGCTGCCGAAAAGCTGGGCTGCTACCATTCTGTCTTCAGGCCGGGGACCCGCCACAACTCTCCACAAGCCGGCCAGAATATTAATGACGAGAAACAATGCCATGCACAGGTAAAATGTATTCATTTGCAAACCTCTAACGCGGGCTGTACTCACAACCCAATTTAGACAAGGATCGTTAAGCTGGAGCGATAACCGTACTTTTCAGCCTTAAGACTTAAGATTTAAGGCTGAAGGCTGAAGTCCGAAGGCTGAAGAATTAGGATCCAGAGCATTATTGTTCTTGTCAGGGTTAAAAAAATCGTAACAGTTTAGCCATTTGCATGTGGCACGGGGACTGGCTCTCCCAGCCCTTGTTTTATTAAGTCTGTGTTTTACATCAACAAAAAACAAGGGCTGTGGTGCCTGTCCCCTGCTTTCCTTAGAAAAGGGCTTAACTATTACAAAAAACCTTGTTTTTTGCTACGGGATTGAGGCGGCAAATTACTAAGATTCATTACGGCTCAGCTATGGTCTGCCTGGTAAACAATCTTTCCATCAAAGATGGTCATGGCCACCCTGGCGCGGTGAATATGATGGACATCGGCCTTGAACAGATTGTCCTCAAACACCACCATGTCAGCAAACTTTCCCGCAGTGATGCTTCCGTGGATGTTCCATGATTTGTAAGCCCTGGCCGGGGTGGAAGTGTATGCTGCAAGGGCCTGGTCCAGGGATACTTTCTGTTCAGGGTACCAGCCTCCATCAGGACTTTTATCATTTCTGGCCCTGGTAACAGCGGCCTGTATTCCAACAAGAGGATTGGGGGTGCAGACAGGGCAGTCCGAACTGAACATGACATCTATGCCGGCATCAGTCATGGATCCGAAGTTATAGGCATATCTTCCTGTTTTTCCCGCGCACTGATCAATCATATTGATGTCCAGCAGCATATTAGCCGGCTGTACCGATACCGGCATGCCAAGACGCGCCAGTCTTGTCAGATCATTTTCGCGGATAACCTGGACATGCTCTATACGGTGGCTCAAAGCAGGTTCAATGTTTTTTTTGGGCATGGCCATGGCAGCATTTTCAAAAACAGTAATCAGTTCATGACATGTCCTGTCTCCTATGGCATGAACCATAACAGCAAGACCTGCCTGATCAGCGGCAATAACCTCTCTGAGCATGGCCTCTGGAGAAATGAGGCACAGACCGTTTGTTCCTGTGTCAAGATAGGGTTCAAGCATCCAGGCTGTTCTGGCACCCATGCCTCCATCCATAAAATATTTGAGGTGACCCACTCGCAGATATTCATCTCCAAGCCCTGTCCGCAGGCCGAGTCTCTGAACAGACTCCCTTTCCTCTCCAGGAAGGCTGGTCCAGCAGCGCAATTTGAGTTGTGTGTTCTGGCGCAGAGCCTGCCAGGCTCTGAATGTAAGGGCTGATTCAGACTGGTTGCCAGCCAGCCGCACATCATGAACACCGGTAATGCCAAGGGCGTGAAGGCCTGACTGAGCCTGGCCCATAATGGCTGTTGTGGTTGTAAGGTCCGGTTCAGGAGCCACTCTTTTGACAATGTTTATAGCTTCTTCTCTGAGAATGCCGTCTAACCTGCCTCGCTCATCCCTGCCTATCAGTCCCTTGATGGGATCAGGCCTGTCATCAGCCAGCCCGCTCAGTTCCAGAGCCATGCTGTTGGCAACGGCAAGGTGCAGGTCACATCTCCAGATAAGGACCGGGATATCAGGACATGCATCATCCAGGTCCTGACGAAGGGGAGTTCTGTTGTCAGGCCAGTCTGATTCATTGAAACCCTGTCCCTGGACCCAGAGCAGTTTGTTGGACGTCTTGATTTCCAGAGCCTTGGCGCGGATCATCTGCATGCAGTGGGTAAAGGATTTTGCCTGGTCCAGGGCAATGTCCATGCGCCCCATGGCCCATTGATAATAATGAAAATGGGAATCCCAGAAGCCCGGCATGAGAAGCCTGCCTTCCAGGTCAATGCGTTTTGTACGGGGACCGCCTGCAATTTCAGGTTTTGCATCCCTTTGGACATGCATAACCCTTCTGCCGGCAATTGCTACTGAGCAGGCAAGGGGAATCTCCGGATCCATGGTATGGATCCGGGCATTTTCCAGAATAAGGTCGGGTTTGCGCATATGATTGGCATTAGATTAAAAAACCGTTGGGGAAAGGATCATGTTCATCCAGGACAAAATGGTGCAGTCCGGTAATGCTGGCGCTGCCGGTAATACAGACCTCGACTGCCTGATGGCTGCCAACCATGACTTCGCGGACAATACGTGCCTTGAATTTGGTTTTCAGGGGGCCTTTATTGATATATTCAGTATGTCTCGATATGAGCCCCTTGTGGTGCAGGAGGGCTATTTTGGCGGATGTTCCGGTACCGCAGGGTGAGCGGTCCAGATGTGAATCGCCGTAAACCACATAGCTGATGCCCTCATCCGGATTTTCATGCCTGTAAAATTCGGTAACGTCAATGGTGCACACTTCAGGCCTTTCCGGATGACTGACTTTGAATTCTGAACAGGACTGTTCTGTAATTTGCATGCCCAGGGCAATGAGTTGATTGTTGTCCAATGACAGTTTTTGCAAAACCGGCTGATCAAGATCCACCATGGCAAAAAAACCACCGGCAAATACAAGGTCAATGGTCACCCTCCCGATTCCGGGAATGGTCAGGCCCTGGTTCATTGTGAGAACAAAGCACGGAACTGAAGTAAAGGATACGGAAATGACCCTGTCAGCCTTGATTTCAGCCTGAACAGGCATGGGGCCGGAAGGGGTGTCCACAATCATTTCGGCCAGACCGTTTTCATCAGGTTCAGCCGGTATAAGTCCTGTCTGCACTAAGGTAGTGACAGCTCCGATGGTGGCGTGCCCACAAAGGTAGGGGTATCTTCGTGCGTCCATATATATTAGTCCCAGAACTGCTTCAGGGGTCGCTGGTTCTGTAACAAGGGCTGCCACAATATCCCGGTTGCCGCGAGGTTCCATGGTCAACAGTTTTCTTACATGGTCATAACGGGACATGAAAGCCACTCTTTTTTCCGCCATGGTCCTGCCTGTTGCAGGTTCAATGCCGCTGACCACAAGTCTGGTGTATTCTCCTGCTGTATGAGAATCTATGGTGGTAATGCCTTGTGAAAAACAATTATTAAATGCTTGAAGTATATGTTCAGGTATCATAATCAGTTGCCCGGTAAAAGTCCGCAATGCCTCGGTGCTACATCCACAACAACCTTGTCGCCGATTTTCAGGGCCCGCAAATTGACAATACTTATGACGTGAATGGACAGTCCGCCTTCCAAATCTACGAAATAGCTGACTTCGCCCCCCATATAACTGCGGTCCTTTATAACTCCCTTGAACTGGTTACCGTGATTTTCTTCCGGTGCTTCGTTCTCAGCATAAATGTAAAATTTCTGTGCCCTTATCACCAGTTCTACCCGATCACCCTGGTTCCACTGGGAAGGGTGCTCGGAAGTGATGACATGACCCGAGTCCAGGCGGATGGAATATTGACCGTTTTCCACATCCTCAACCCTGGCAGGATAAAAATTTGATGAGCCCAGAAAGTCAGCCACAAAGCGGTTGGATGGAAAATTATATACCTCCTCAGGTGGTCCCTCCTGCTGCAGAACACCATCCTTCATGACAATGATTTTATCGGACATGCTCAGTGCTTCACGCTGGTCATGAGTGACAAATATGGTGGTTACGCCCAGCATCTGCTGAAGGTTGTCAATCTCACGGCGCATGTCTTCTCTGAGGTTTTCGTCCAGTGCGGACAATGGCTCGTCCATAAGCAGAACATCAGGCTCGATAACAATAGCTCTGGCCAGGGCTATGCGCTGCTGCTGACCCCCGGAAAGCTGTGATGGATATCGCTTGCCCACATCAGGCAGACGAACCATTTCCAGAGCTTTTCGGACCCTGTCCTTAATTTCTATCTTGGGAACATCACGGTATTTGAGACCAAACGCTACATTATCAAAAATGGTCTTATGGGGAAAAAGGGCATAGTTCTGAAAAATCATGCCCAGATTTCGTTTGTGAATGGGGATATTGTTGACCAGTCGGCCTTTGATGAAAATTTCTCCGCTGGTGGGATGTTCCAGACCGGCTATCATGCGCAGTATGGTTGTTTTTCCGCAGCCTGAAGGCCCCAGAAGGGTGACAAGTGATCCCTGCTCAATATTCAGATCAATTTTTTTCACGGCCTGCAGCTTGCCAAATTTTTTGACAATGCCCCTCAAACGGACCACATGGTTGTCTTGTGTGGTTTCCACTGTAAGAAAAACTCCTGATTTTTAATGTTGACTCCCGGCAAACTGTTGCCGGGAGTCAAGTTTGAATGCGGAGAGATAGTAAATCACAGTTCCGCACTTAGAGTAGCATGATGAACAGATAAAAATTAGCCTCTGGCTCTGATTCTGTCCCATCTTTCAGCCCATGCCAGCTGGTTGGCATTCCAGTATTCAGGATCAGCAAAGAGATAACCTTCAAGTTTTCCTGTGGGATCAAAAGCAGGCAGTTGTTTTATTTTGTCAGTAAGTTCAACTTTGCTGGGATCAAGGCTTGGCGGGTACATCTGACCTTCAGCAACGGCTATTGAGGCTTCCGGTGCAAGCATGAAGTCAAGAAGCTGATGAGCTACGTCAATATCAGTACCCTTCATGACGAAAATACATTCCTGCCATGAATAACAGCCATTCGGAGCCAGAAAGGCAATGGGATAACCCTGATCCTGCAAATGGGCAACCCGTCCGGACCAGGCAACCGTGGCATGGATTTCCTCATTGGCCAGAAGACTCATAAGTTCAGCACCTGAAGCCCAGTATTTTCGGACCATGGGCACCTGTGCACTCAGAGCGTTCCAGACTGCATCCATATCCTGAATATCATTGGGGCTCTGGCCTGTATGCAGGGCTGCATACCATATATTGGTCCTCCAGTCTCCCCAGCTTCCCAGGCGTCCACTGATTTCATCGTCCCAGAGCAGGGATGCTCCCAGATTTTCAGCCTTGTCCCTGGAAATATATTTTGTGTTATAGGCAATGCCGGTCTGACCAAGATTGTAGGGTACTGCTGACAGCCCATCAGGAGTTATTTTGCGGTAAGGCTCAATCATGGCATTCATAACCAGACTCAGATTGGTGATTTTGCTTTCATCAAGTTTGGTGTGAAATTCAAGACCTACGTATCTGGCATAGTCGAATACACCACTTAAATGGGCCAGATTGAATTCTCCACCCGGAGGAAATGATGCTATAACTCTGGTCAGGTAGGAGTCCATATCGCCGAATTCCCCGTCAATAACCCTGATTCCGGTTGCTTCAGTGAATGGATCAAAGGCGTATCTTCTGAAGGCCTGAGATGTGGTCCCTCCCCATCCGTCAAAGCGAATCCGTCCGGCGGCCATGGCCTGACGAATCATTCCAAAAGGGCCTCCAGCCAGGCCGGCAGCAACACCGGCAATGCCAAGGTATTTAACAAAATCCCTTCGGGACAGATTGCCCTTTTCATACTGATGCTTCACTTCATTAAGCCTTTCTTTCATAAAATCCTCCTCACGTCTTAAGAGTTAAAAAAAGTAATGGTTCAAAAAATGTGTAATGCTCATATCAATATTCCTGGTGCAGATCAGGCACTTTTCCTGGAAAAGTATCTGATGCTGAGCGCAGCAATCAGAGGTGTCATAATGGTGAAAAAGATCATGACTGTACCGAGAGCGTTTATCTCCGGACTTATGGAGTGTCTCAGCATTCCAAAGATTCTGACCGGTACGGTCTGGTGCTCAGCAGTAGCCCAGAACAGAGTTGCAGTTATGTTGTCAAAAGAAATGGTGAAGGCAAAGAGCATGCCTGCCAGAATTGCCGGCAGCAGCAGAGGCAGGGTTACTTCCTTGAAGGTCTGCAGGGGATTAGCTCCAAGGGACTTGGCTGCTTCCTCATAGACATTATTGATGCTGACCATTCTGGCCTGCACAATGAGCAGCACATAAGGCAAGGTAAGCATAACATGACCCAGCAGAAGCATGGCAAAGCTTTTGGGCTGTTGAAGCCAGCGCATGAACAGTAAAAGAGCTACCCCCAAGACAACTTCAGGCACCATTATTGGAGCCAGAAGCAGGGTATTGATGGAGTTTTTACCTCTGAAGCTGTAGCGGACAAAGGCCATGGCTGCCGGTATTGCAATACTGGTAGAGATAAGAGCAGCCAGGGCCCCAAGCATAATGGAGCTTTTAAAGGCCCTGATGATGGATTCATTCTGGGCCAGTTCGTAATACCATTGCAAAGTGAAACCCTGCATGGGGAAGCTGGCAAACTGCTGGGTGTCGAAGGACAGGATGATGACCACCACAATGGGCAGAAACATGAATACATAGACCATGATGGTGAACAACCTGATGAGAGACCAGCCTGAAATTTTCAGCATGACTAAGTTCCTTTGAAGGCGTTGAAAAGCTGGTTGATGCCGAGATAACGGTTGTATGTCCAGACAATGGTTCCAAGAAGAATGAGCAGAATGACACTGATGGCCGAGCCGAAAGGCCAGTCAAGAGTGCCGATAACCCTGTTGAATATCAGATTGGCAATCATTTCGTTGCCGGCACCGCCAAGAATCATTGGCGGCAGATAGGTCCCTGCGGTGAGCACAAATACCAGAAGACATCCGGCACTCACTCCGGGCAGACTCAAAGGCAGTGTCACCTCCTTGAAAGCCTGCCATTCATTGCAGCCCATACTTCTTGCGGCTTCCAGCAAATTTTTGTCAATTCCCTCAAGGCTGACAAAGATATTAAGGATCATAAAGGGCAGCAGGAATTGAATCAGCCCCATAAGAACAGCACCTTCATTGTAGAGAAGGGATAGCGGCTCGGATATGAGGCCTATTTTCATAAGGGCATGATTGACAAAACCATTGGCTCCCAGAATGTTGACCCAGCTCATGGTTCTGATGATAAAACTAATCCAGAAGGGAAGCATGATGAGCAGGATCATGGCCTGGCGGTAGCGTGACTTGCTGCGGTGAAAAAAATAGGCGGGAATGTATCCGAAAATCAGGCATAAAAAAACGCAGATTAACGAAACCCGAATGGTTCTGATGAGGATGCTGGGATAAAAAAAGTCTTCAAAGAATCTGGCATAGTTACCGAACTGAAAGTCTGGAATAACAGCACCAGTAGGGGCCCGGAGCCAGAAGCTGTAAACAACAACAAACAGAACAGGAACAACAAGCAGGAAAAAAATAGCGCTGACCGAAGGCGCAAGCAGTGCCCATGGTTGCCAATTGAATTTTTTCATGGGGTGAATTAAGGTTGGTTAGAAATTAAAATTTATATATTAATTATGATGCTTATATATTAAATCATCCCCATGGTCAAGGATTAATTCAGGCTGACGGTCTGGCCCTCGGCAAAGGCAAAAAAATGAAATCTGATAAGATGGGAAAATTCCTTTTGAAGCCTGCGCAGGGAATCGTCTAATTGCCTGTCAGTCCGATTACGGTTGTGGTGGAAAAAAGCCAGGGACTGGACTTGAGCATCGTGAGCCAGTCTGATTACATCACTGGCAAGAGAGTGACCGAATCCTCTGGCGGCCTGATACTCTTTGATAGTGTGGTATTCTGCGTCATGAATTAGAAGGTCTGCCTGATGGCAAAAGTGGACATATTCTTCATAGGTACGTCCCGGTTTGTTTTTGAGGCCGAGTTCATTGTCAGTAAGAAAAACCAGGCTTTTGCCCTGGTATTCCAGTCTGCAGCCAAGGCCGGCATTGGGGTGGGAGAGTGGAATAGTAGAGGCCTTGAAAGGTCCAAAGTTAAAAGTTGTGTCTGTTTGTATGAAATTTATGCTGCATGGCAGGTCTTCATATCTTACAGGAAAGTGGGGCGGTTTCATCAAGCTCTGGCAGATAAGTTTTTCAGGATGCCCCTGATATCTGGGGTTGTAGTAAAAATTTATGCTGGCTTCAGGCTGAAAAATAAGTGGGAAAAGAGGAAAGCCCATGATATGATCCCAGTGGGAATGGGTGACGAAAACATCAATTTCAAAGATGTTATATTCAAGCAGGGTGTGACCTAATGGTAAGGCTCCTGAACCAAAGTCCAGCATCACTGCCTGGGCTGGATTGCCGGCGCTGACCCCAAGGCAGCTTGTATGACCTCCGTACCTGGTAAATTCCCTTCCAGAGACAGGGGCTGAACCTCTGGCCCCCCAGCATTTGATGTCCATAGTTTATTGCCTTTACTTTGGATCGCCTTGGCTCTCTAGTGCTTTGAAATAATATTGATAAGAAATGATGATGAATGCCTCATGCCTGTTGATGCTTATATATTTTCACTTGAGGGTTACTTGTTTTTGTGTCTGAGGTCAAGAAGTGGGTTGACCTCTTGAAGAGAAGCGGGAATACCGGGACCGAACCTGCGAGTAACTTTAAGAGTCTGTCACTTTTTTGGAAATTGGGACAGTCCCCGCGAGGTAATATAAAAAAGATTGATGCTGCATTGGTTCCGGGAAAAAATTTGCTTAAAGGATAAAATTTACACAGCGAGGGACAGTCCCTGTGCCAGGCGCAAAGTTCCCATCTTTGACGGAACTTTTCAGGCAAATGTGCATCAATCATGAGCAAAAATCGTAAAAGTATGAAAATTATAAACGTCTGATTTTATTAGCAAAACGATTATAGTTACTTGTAAGTCAGTCGCATTTTTGAGCATTGGTAATGTTATGCTGGCTAATGGATTTTACCTGCATAAAGATTGACGAAAAATTGTTTCAAGTATATCAAAAAAAGCTGGTAAACAGTTGCTATGCTGCAGACTGACTCTTCTTCCAGGGAAAGTGCACAGCATGTAAACATGAACTTCTTGTATCCTGCCATAACAATACGCAATCCCATGAAATTTTTTCCGGATTTTAAAAATATATTCAGTACTCCTAATGAGCCTGACCTGTCAGCAGCCTTTACAAAGCATAGACAAACCCTGCCCACTCTCTGGCTTCTCGGGAAGACCGGGGCTGGAAAGTCTTCCCTTATTCAGGCTGTCACAGGAAACACTACGATTGAGACAGGTAATGGTTTTGCGCCATGCACCCGCACTTCCCTGAGCTATGATTTTCCAGAGGACAAACCCTTGATGCGTTTTCTGGATACCAGAGGACTGGGTGAATCTGATTATGATCCTGGTGAAGATATCAGGGCCTGTCAGGACAGATCCAATGCCCTCATTGTGGTAATGAAGGCTGAAGAGCCTGAGCAGAGCCATGTGCTTAAAGCACTTAGTCTTATCAAAAAAAATGCACGAATTGAGCATGCACTTGTGGTTCACACTGCTGTCTGTCTTATTGAAAGTGAGCATGAGCGCTTTCAGTGCGTTAAGTACAACCAGGATCAGGTTGAAAAGGCCTGGGGGAGCAAACTTGACTTTGTAGAGGTAGATTTTGAGCTGAATGACGGTTCATCTTTTGGAATCATGAAGCTTACCGAGAAGTTATCTTATCTTATGCCCATAATATCAGAGCTAATGGAAGACCGGGGACATCTTGACCTGGAGAAAAAACTGTTTGTCCAGCTGAAAAAAGATATTCTGTGGCATGCAGGGATAGCAGGCGCCAGTGATGCAGTGCCGGTTACCGGTACAGTGACGGTACCGGCTGTGCAGGCCCGAATGCTCTATTTTATTGCAGAAAAATACGGTCTGGAATGGAACAGGCGATCCATGGCCGAGTTTGCCGCAGCTCTCGGAGCAGGTTTTGGAGCTAACTTTGCTGTCCGGCTTGGAATCCGTCAGCTTGCCAAACTGATACCAGGTTACGGACAGACTGTAGGCAGTGCTACTGCAGCTGTCGTAAGTTTCAGTGCTACTTATGCCTTAGGCCGTGTGGCCTGCAAATATATTTATCATAAGAGCAAAGGCGAGGAAGTTTCAAGGGAAGAGCTCATGAAAACATACAAAAAAGCCTTTGAAGGCATTAAAGAGGCTGCCCGCAATGAAACCGGCAAAGGATAGTTTCAGTTTTTTAAACCGGCTTTCCACTGGTCTGGCACCTCTTGTTCTACTGGCAGTCATCCTGCCTGTTGTGGTTGTTGTGGGTTTTGGCTGCTATGCTCTTTTCAAGTATGGCTATATGCTTTATTTTACCGGGCTTTTAAGTGTTTGCGCTGTAATTGGCGCAGCAGCGCTCTGGCTCATGAAAAGAAGAGCAGGCTCCGCAGTCCTGGAGCAGGTGGATGAGTCCATGGTGCAGCCCTCTAAGGAATGGTCCGAATTTGATCTGACAGTCTGGGAGGAAGTCAATGAACTTATCCTGGCAATGCTCAGGGATAATTCCCTCTGGTCGTCCATGGGACTGCATGTCAGGGAAACAGCAGTGTATATCGCGCAAAAGTATCATGGCCAAGGCAGCAGAAAAGAGCTGAGCTTTTCAGCTATTGAGCTTCTGAAAATGATGGAGGAAGTCAGCAGAAGATACAGGATCACTCTCAAGGAACATGTGCCATATATTGAAAAGTTCAATATATCCACCATGAAAATGCTGTATGACCACAAGGACAAGGCTACAAAAGCAGGTAAAATCTGGAATATTTACCGTACATACAGGGTATTTACACCTTATGGACTTCTTGCTGAAGCCAGGGGATTGATTATTGGCAAAATGTTTTCCGGAGTCAGTCAGGAACTGCAGTTCCGACTCAAAGCCTCATTTCTTCAGGAGGTTGCTTCAGTTGCTATTGATCTATACAGCGGAAGATTCAGATTTGATGAACAATCTGATAAAGATTTTTCAGGCAGGGATAAGGACGAACACGCACCTGATCCTCATCCTTTGCGAGTCTGTGTGGTTGGTCAGGTAAGCGCAGGCAAATCAGCTGTCATCAACGCCCTGACAGGGCACATCAGGGCAGAGGTGAGCAGGCTGCCCTCCACAGACAGGGCATTAACATATGGATGTGGAATTGATGGATATGATGTGATGCATCTTGTGGATCTTCCTGGTCTTGATGGACAGGAAGAAAATGAAAAATTTATACTGAACCAGATTGTTAACAGCGATATGGTGCTTTGGGTGGTCAAAGCCAGTCAATCCTCCAAAGAACTGGATACTTCATTATATGCCAGGATCAATTCGTTTTTTATGGAACCTGCCAATCGTTCCAGGAAAAAGCCCGTTTTCATAGGCGTGCTTACACATATTGACCGCCTCAGACTTGGGGGTGCCTGGCAGCCTCCTTATGACCCTGAGTCACCTGATAATCCCGGAGACAGAATTATCAGGGACGCACTGGAGTACAACAAGGGGCTGCTTAAGCTGGATAAATGGGTTCCAGTATGTGTTGCTTCTGACAAAACGCATTATAATGTACATGAATTAAGTCTGACAATGGCTTCAGCCTATGACGCAGCACTGCATACCCAGTTGAACCGCAGAAGACTGGAGAGCACAGGCAAGGCTGATCTAAGTGAGGCTTTTCAACGATTTAAAAAGTCAGCATCATCACTGTTTAAAAGTGTTTACAAAAAAGATGATGTTTGAGGTTTTGATGTGACAGACACTAACAAGAAGTCCAGACGATTTTTTTTCAGCTATTGGATTTTATCTGCCCTGATTACGGTCTTACTGACTGGCATTGCCTTTACCTGGTGGACAGTCCACAAAACAGAAAGAGAGCTCAGGGACAATCTTCTGTTTGAGGCCTCCATCATAAAGCATACTATTGATCTTCATCAAGTCTTTTCTCTGTTCGGAGACGCAAGGGATGAATTCAATCCCTCCTACCATTCTCTTGTCCGCCAGTTTTTCCAGCTGGAAAAATATTACGAACAAGATATTTATTCTTATTTTGATCTGTATCTCATGGCAAGAGATGAACAGGGACGGGTTTATTTTCTTGTGGATACTCCTTTTCTGGAACCTGAAGACTCAGATATTGATCATGCTCGACCCGGGGAAGTGTACACTGAAGCCTCTCAAAGACTGGTTGATCTTTTTGATACCGGGATTGCCTTTGTAGAAGGTCCGTTGACAGATCAATGGGGAACATGGATATCGGCCTTTGTCCCCATATTTGATGATAATACAGGAGAGATAATAGCTGTTCTCGGGTTGGATTTGGATGCCGGAGAGTGGAGAAAAATTGTGGCAGGTTCAGCTGTTTTGCCTGCAACTTTCTTTGTGTTTCTTGGATTTCTGACCGCAGGGTCAGGATGGATTTTAAGGCGAAGAAACTTCCTCAATCAGAAGATAGTTGATCAATCAGAAGAATTGTTTGCAGAGAGGCAGCGTATGGCTTCTGTGGTTCAGTCGCAGAAGGAAATGATCTGCAGGTTTCTTCCTGATACTACTCTTACATTTGTCAATGAAGCCTATTGCAGGGCATTTAACATGGATGCAGAAAGTCTGGTGGGCAGAAAGTTTCTGGATTTTCTGCCTCAAGACCAGCATGAGTCCGTTTTAAAAAAACTGGCTGCGCTCAATGCTCGAAACCCAACGCAGACTTATGCTCATCCCGTAATTTACAGAGATGGAACTAAAGCATGGCAGGAGTGGACTGACTATGTCATTTTAGATTCTCAAAAACGGGTGACGGAATTGCAGTCAGTGGGCAAGGATGTTACTGAGCAGAAACTTGCTCAGGACAGAATACAAAAGATCAATCAAGAATTGCAAAAAGCCAACTCCTGGATAAACAATCTTATTGCAAATTCGCCAGGTGCCATATTCAGATGTCTCAAAGATGAGCACTGGACCATGCTGTTCATAAGTGATGCTTTTAAGTCCATTACCGGGTATGATCCTGATATGTTTATCAACAACAGGGATATGGCCTACTCAGCAATAATACATCCGGAAGATTCAAGCCTGGTGAATGATATAGTGTCCACCGGGCTTGAAATTAGAGAGCCATACTCGATAATGTACAGGATAACCCATGCAGATGGTACTCTTCGCTGGATTGAGGAAAATGCGCAGGGAGTTTTTGATGATGACGGTAATCTGGCCTATATTGATGGGCTGATCATGGATATAACCGAAAAAAAGAGCATCGAGATTGACCTGATTCAGACCAGGGATGAGGCTGAAAAAGCAAATATGGCTAAAAGCGAATTTCTGGCCAATATGAGTCATGAAATCCGCACACCCATGGCTGGAATAATGGGAGCTCTTGAGATGCTGTCTGCTTTAATAAAGGATAAAGAATGCCTGAAAATTATCAATATGACCTTGGATTCAGCCAACTCCCTGAAGCAGATAATTGATGACATTCTTGATTTGTCAAAAGTCGAAGCAGGAGGCATGACACTGCAGCATGAGCCTTTTGATCTTCGAAGTTTGCTGGAGCAGGTGAATGATCTTTATTCTTTTCAGGCCAGAGAAAAAAAAATTATCCTGAAGACCAGTGTGAGCAGAGATGTTCCATCAACCCTTCTTGGAGACAGCTACCGGTTAACCCAGGTTTTGCGCAACCTGGTAAATAATGCCATCAAGTTTACTAATAAAGGAATGGTGGAAGTCAGGGTTAATCTTTTGCAGAACCTTGACTCACAGTCCGTGCTCTTTTTCAAGGTTGAGGATACGGGCGTGGGCATCAGTCAGGAGATCATGCCAAGACTTTTTGGCAGTTTTTCCCAGGGAGATGCTTCTTACAGCAAAAAGACCCAGGGTACAGGACTGGGGCTGGCCATATGCCAGAATCTGGTTAAGTTGATGGGTGGTGTTATCAATGTTGAAAGTCAAAAGGGCAAGGGCAGCACCTTCAGCTTCAGCCTGACTTTTGATGTTCCTGAATTTGAATTAAGCCAACCTTCGCAGGATGAAGATGATCAGGGACCAAAACAAATTCACACCAGAACAACTGTACTTGAAAGGCCATTAAATATTCTTGTGGCAGAAGATGTGAGAGTTAACCAGAAATATATTAATTTTGTGCTGCAACGAAATGGACACAGTGCTGATATTGTGCAAAACGGAGTGGAAGTGGTTAAACAATATCAGCAGAAAAAATATGACCTTATTCTGATGGATATTCAAATGCCTGAAATGGATGGAGTAGAGGCAACCAGGCAGATAAGAAAGCTGGAGGAGCAGCATTGCGCTGAATATGGTGAGATAAATGCGGTTAAGGGCTGCATTCCCATTATTGCTCTGACTGCTTACGCCATGGCTGAGGAAAAAAAGAAGTTTCTTGATGCCGGCATGGACGGATATGTATCCAAACCGGTCAATGAGAAAGAATTACTTAAGGAAATATCCAATGTACTGGTTAATGTGCCTCCTGATCCGGAAACAGCAGATCAAGGAAATACTCCTCTAATCAATTTTGATTCCATCAGGGAACGCTACGCTGATGACGAGGATTTATGGAAAGTAATGATCACCGAGTTTGTGGAAAATGATTTACCTGAATATATTAAGGATATTAAGGAAGTCATGGAAGGTGATGACTTGGAAGAACTGGGAAAGGTTGCGCACAAGCTTAAAGGAGTGCTGGCGCTTCTTGGGGCTGAAAGGGCGGAGTATCAGGCCAGGAGGCTGGATTCTGAGGCAAAGCATGGTCAACATTC
The DNA here is from genome assembly GCF_000934755.1 of Desulfonatronovibrio magnus. Taxonomy (NCBI): domain Bacteria; kingdom Pseudomonadati; phylum Thermodesulfobacteriota; class Desulfovibrionia; order Desulfovibrionales; family Desulfonatronovibrionaceae; genus Desulfonatronovibrio; species Desulfonatronovibrio magnus. Next base: position 462,861 of record NZ_KN882175.1, on the reverse strand, counting down.
CAGTTCCCGGACTCTGGCAGGGGAACTGATAAATTGTTTGGAAGAACTTAAGGACTTCAGGACCGGCTGAATTGCCACTGCTGAGCAAAGGTAGTATTATGAAAGAAGATAGTTATAAAAGGTTACTCCAGTCTTCACCTTTCGGTTATGCCTATCACCGCATTGTACTGGATGATCAGGACAGGCCTGTGGACTATATTTTTTTAGAGGTCAATCAAGCCTTTGAAAGACTTACAGGTCTAAAGGCGGAAAATATCCTCAACAAGAAAATTACAGAGTGTGTGCCGGATTTTTTTTCTTCAGGCTTCAATTGGATATCGTTTTATGGAGATATAGCCATAAACCAGCGGCAAAAGGATTTTGAGCAGTATTCCGAACCTTTAAGCAAGTGGTATAAAGGGCATGCCTTTTCGCCTGAAAAGTATCATTTCGCAGTGGTATTTACAGATATTTCCGAAGAAATAAAAGGCATGCGTCAGCTTAAGAATCAGCACGAGTATACTTCATCCCTGCTTAATGCTGTGCCGGATTTGCTTTTTGTACTTGGCAGTCAAGGGGATATTCTTGATTTTAAGGCTGGATCTGAAAAACAGCTATACATGCCTGTAGAGCAGTTCATGGGCAAAAATATTGCTGAAATTATCCATAAGGACCTGGCAGAAAAAATCAACAGTTCCATGTCTGAGATGTTCAGGACCCGCAGCTTACAGAGCATTCAGTATCAATTGCCCATACATGGTAAAATTCATAGCTTCGAATGCAGATTTTCTCCACTGGGAGAAGACAGGGCCATAGCTCTTGTTCGCGATGTTTCAGAACAGAAGCAGGCTGAAGCAGCCTTGCTTGAAAGTGAGTCCAGATATCGTCTGCTTGTGGACAACCTTAATGAAGGAATATGGCAGATCGATCACAATGGAAAGACTGTTTTTGTCAATCAGGTAATGGCTGATATGCTCGGTTATGCTCCGGATGAAATGATGGGAAAGAAGGTTGTTGATTTCTGCGATGAGCCGGACAGAGAAATGTATTATGAAAAATCAGAGCGCAGAAAACAGGGACAAAAAGAACAGCATGAGTTTACACTTCTGCACAAGCAGGGATACCCGGTTTATGTTTATACCTCTGCCTCGCCACTTATGGATGACCATGGAAATTACCTTGGCGCACTGGCTGGAATAATTGACATAACTGACAGAAAAAAAACTGAATATGCACTGAAGGAAAAAAGTGAAGAGCTGGAAAATTACTTCACTTCCAGTTTGGATCTTTTGTGTATTGCCAATACAAGTGGTGAGTTTGTCAGGCTGAATCCCCAGTGGGAGGATGTTTTGGGATATAATGTAGAAGAGCTCAAAGGCAGGCCTTTCCTGGATTTTGTCCACCCTGATGATTGGGAGGATACGATGCAGAAAGCTAAGGACCTGTCCATGCAGAAAGAAGTACTGCAGTTTGTGAACAGGTACCGGCATAAGGATGGGTCATACCGCTGGATAGAGTGGAGAGCCAGGCCGGAAGACGATATGATTTACGCGGTGGCACGAAACATAACTGACCGGGTTGATGCTGAACAAAAACTTGCAGCCCGGGACAGACTTTTGAGCAAACTTTCCGAGCAGGTTCCCGGAGCAATATACCAGTTTCAGATAAACCCTGATGGAACCAGCTGTTTTCCCTTTGCCAGTGCAGGTATCTGGGATGTCTATGAAGTCTCTCCGGAAGAGGTACGATTAGACGCAACCAAGGTTTATTCCAGAATCCAGCCACATGAGTATGACAGAGTTGCTGAGTCCATTGAGGAGTCTTCAAAGAATTTATCCATCTGGCATTGTGAGTACTGGGTCAATCTTCCTGCAAAAGGAGAAAGGTACCTGAAAGGCATAGCCAGACCGGAAAAGATGTCGGATAATACAGTGATCTGGCATGGATACCTTGCTGATAAAACAGAGGAAAAAGCCATTGAACAGGATCTGGTCAAGGCAAGGGATGAGGCTGAAAAGGCCAGCAGGGCCAAGAGTGAATTTCTGGCCAATATGAGCCATGAAATACGCACGCCCATGGCGGGTATTATGGGGGCCCTGGAAATGATGTCTGCTTTGACCCGAGATGAAGAGTCCCAAAAAATCATCAACATGACCTTAGATTCAGCCAATTCTCTGAAGCAGATCATTGATGACATACTGGATCTGTCCAAGGTGGAGGCCGGAAAGCTTGAAATATGCAGTGAGCAGTTTGACATTGCAGCTTTGCTGGATAAGGCGGTCAGTCTCTACTCTTTCCAGGCCCGTGAAAAAAATATTGAGCTTAAAAGCTGGATTGCTGACGACGTACCCCGTTTTCTAATAGGAGATGCACATCGGATAAGTCAGGTCCTGCGCAACCTTATCAACAACGCCATAAAATTCACGCCCCAGGGCGAGGTTAATGTTAGACTGTCTTCAAGAAATATCTCCAGAGCAAAAGCGGAACTTGTTTTTGAGGTCGAGGATACTGGTGTTGGCATCAATGCTGAGTTTATGCCCCGGCTTTTTGAAAGTTTTTCTCAGGCAGACATTTCATACAGTAAAAGCAAACAGGGTACCGGACTGGGGCTCAGCATATCCAACAAGCTTGTAAAGCTTATGGGAGGAAAGATTGAAGTACAGAGCGAACCAGGATACGGGAGTATTTTCAGCTTCCATCTGAGCTTTATATTGCCTGAATCAGATACTCAGCAACAGGCTTTTGATAGATCCGTACCAGGATCAGAGCTCAAGCTGACCAGGGATGGACAGTTTGAAATGCCTTTGAAGGTGCTGGTGGCCGAAGATGTCCAGGTTAATCAGCATTATATTGAGTTTATTTTGAAGCGCATGGGATGCACAGCAGATATTGTTGATAATGGCAGCACAGCAGTTCAGAGGTTCAGGGAAAAGAAGTACGACATTATTTTAATGGATATCCAGATGCCTCAGATTGATGGTGTTGAAGCAACCAGGCAGATAAGAGAAATTGAAGATGACCATAGTCCTGCATTTGAAAAAGAGCATCAGGCACAAAGTGACAACAACTCCCAGATGCAAGGCAGAGGGTCCAGGACGCCCATTATTGCTTTAACAGCTTATGCCATGGCAGAAGACAGGGAAAAGTTTCTTAAATCAGGCATGGATGGTTTTGTTTCCAAGCCGGTTAATGAAGGTGAGCTGTTTCAGGAAATGTCCAGATTGCTGGCGTTATCTTCTGAAAGATCTCAGGATTCCGGCTTGTCTTCAAAAGATACAAAACATAAATATAATCATTATGAAATAATCAATCCTGATATAGTTCGTTTGCGTTTTTCAGGTGATGAGCAGTTCTGGAACAAGATGTTTTCCAGTTTTTTGGAACGGGACATGAGTAGGTATATGGAAAGTCTGCAAAAACATTCTGTTGCCAATCAGGTTCAGGAACTTGGAAAAACCGCTCATTCCCTCAAGGGATCTCTTGGGCTTCTCGGGGCGGACAGGGCTGAATACCTCGCAGTGCAACTGGACTCTGCTGTCAAAGACGGTGATCATCACAGCGTCGCGGGACTGACAACGGATTTGCTTGGTGCCCTGGAAGAACTAAAAGGCTACCGGGATACTTTTTCAAAACCCTAACACTTGAGTAAATAACTGGTCTGAATAACAGAGACAATATGATGATCCCCTGTCGGTCATGCTTCTTTGAATTTTTCCAGCACTTTGGCAAAATCGTCTTGACAAGTTAGAAAAACATCCACCAGAGCCGGATCAAAATGGCTGCCTTTGCCTTCAGTGATTATGGCCCTGGTTTTTTCATGGGAAAAGGCATCCTTGTAGACTCTTTTGGATGCCAGAGCATCATAGACATCAGCCACAGCAAGGATTCTTGCTGCTAAGGGGATGTCCTCGCCTTTAAGTCCGTCCGGGTAACCGCTGCCGTCCCATTTTTCATGATGGTACTTTGCTATTTCAGCAGACATTTTTAGAAAGTTCGCCTTGGGATTCTGGGCAATGGTGCTGCGCAGAGTATCGTAACCAATGGTAGTGTGGGTTTTCATGATTTCAAACTCCCTTTCATCCAGCCTGCCCGGTTTGAGCAGGATATGGTCGGGAATGCCTACCTTGCCGATGTCATGCAGCGGGCTGGTGGCATAAATATCATCAATAAATCTTCTGGTGACTGCTTGAGGGTAGATGGAGTTTTTCAGGAGAAATTCCGAAATCAGCTTGCAGTAGCTCTGGATTCGTTCTAAGTGCAGGCCGGTTTCCGGGTCTCTTGTTTCCGCGAGTTTGGCCATGGCAAATATGACTGTATCCTTACTCTGCAGGCTGAAGATTCTTTCACTGGATTTGAGCCTTACTGCCAGCTCAGCTTTATTGACCGGCTTGGTGAGGTAATCGTCGACGCCTGATTCAAAGCCGTGGATCAGGTCATCAGAATCATCCCGGGACGTTATCATGATAATATATGTATATTCATCCATTTCCGCTTCACGCACCTTAGTGCACAGCTCGACCCCGTCCAGTCCAGGCATGTTCCAGTCTGTAAGGATGATGCGGGGTCTGTTTTCCGCCCAGAGCTGAAGAGCTTCCTCTCCGTCGGCTGCTGTCAAAGGGGTATAGCCCAGTTTTTTGATGTACAGGGCCAGAGTCTTGCGACTGATTTTGTCATCTTCTGCTATTAGTACCTGCATGGTGGGACCTTGTATTTTAATTGCAAGTTATAAGTTTTAAGTATGTGTCTAATGAGGGCTGTGTCCACAGCCCAACTTAAACAAAGATCGTTAAGTTGGGGCGATAACCGTACTTTTCAGACTGAAGGCTGAAGACTAAAGGCTGAAGACTGAAGTCTGAAGTCTGAAGTCTGAAGAATAAGCATGCTGGGCATCGTTGCTATTTCAAGATTAAAATACTTTTTTGCTATTTCCACAGGATTCAAACAGTAAGTTACTAAGCTTTTTCCGCGACCTTGCACGGAAAAAGTGGCCCCTTCGGGGCAGCTTCAGGTAAACCTATGAATGACGGATTGAGCACGGGGACTGGCTCTCCCGGCATTTATTTTTCTAATTTGTTTCTTGCTCAATAAAAAATAAGTGCCGGGGTGCCTGTCCCCACAAACATGAAAGCAAGGATTTTTAACAACCAACATGTTTGTTTGAAATTTCCACTAAGCGCCTAATTGTTATGTTGAGCTAAAAAGGCATTGGCTGCGTGGACAAATTTTTCCACATGATCCTTAAGTTGCATGGAATCGATACTTACCTGTTCCCAATGATCCTGACGGGCATGCTTCATGATGGAGGAGCACAGGTGCTGAAGTATTTCCGCCCCTATATAACCGGCAGATCCCTTGAGCTTGTGGGCTGACTTGTCTGTGCTGACAGGGTCGGCAGACTGAACACACTCCAAGATCTGTGACAGGTTGAGGGGCAGATCCTCAAGAAAGTCTTTTAATATTTCTGATGCAATTTCATAGTCATTTTCATAGCGCGTCATAAAGTCCTTCTCATTAAAGATGGACATATGTTCAGGAACATCGCAGTTTTCATCAGAAATTGCCTGGTCAGGCTTTCCAGGTTTCTGTGCTTTTGAAGCAGACAGCATGTCAGGGATCATGCCTTCAATAATACTCAGCAGATCATTTTTGCGCAATGGCTTGGACAGGTAGTCGTTCATGCCCGCTTCAAGGCATTTTTTCCGGTCACCGATCATGGCATTGGCTGTAAGAGCAATTATGGGCACTCCAGCAGGACTTGAATTATCTGAGTCAGTCAGGGGGTTGTTCATGTCTGCATTTTCAGTCTTTTCTATCTTTCTGATTTGCCTGGTGGCCTCAAGACCGTCCATTACCGGCATTTGCACATCCATTAGAATGAGGTCAAAATCTTGTGACTGAAACATTTCTACAGCCTGTTGTCCATTTTCAGCGACTGCGATGTTATCAGTAATTTTGCTGAGCATATACTTTACAGACTTTCTGTTGACAGGATTATCTTCAACAAGAAGGATTTTCAAAGATCCGGATGATTTTTGGTCAGCATCCGGTTGCTTCCTGGATTCATGAGTGTTGGAATCGTGTATGCTATCCAATGGTTCATGGGGTGAGTCAGCACCGGCTGATTTTTCCCTGCGGCCTTCAAGCACACCCTGGATGGCCTGAAGAAGGTGGCCTCTTCGAACTGGTTTGGGAAGATATGAGTCCACTCCAGCGTCATACAGATCCCTGGCCGGGATATGTCCCCAGAATGAACTGAGCATCACAATGGGCATCTGATCAAAATCCTTTTTTCTGCGAATATGCTGTGTAAGCTCCAGCCCATCCATACCCGGCATGGCATAGTCGATTACAGCCAGTTGATAGGGGGTTCCGGACTTGATGCTTTCTTCAAGGTTGACCATGGCCTTATAGCCGTTTTCCACGAGATGGCACTCTGCTCCAATATCGCAAAGATATCTTGATATTATGGACTGATTGACCTCGTTGTCATCCACCACCAGGATTTTCATGTTGTCCATATGAAATTCAGATGTTTGCTGGGCTTGCTCCTTCGGTATTTCAAACCGGATTTCAAAGTAGAATTCTGATCCCTGGCCAGGGGTACTTTCAAGCTTGAGTTCTGCTCCCATGAGTTTCACAATTTCTTTACTTATGGCCAGACCAAGACCGGTTCCACCATACTTTCGGGTTGATGAATAGTCAGCCTGGGTGAAGTGTTCGAAGATTTCCCTTTGTTTGTCCGGTGCGATTCCAATGCCGGTATCTTTTACTGAGATTCTCAAGAGTGCGGACTCATGGTCTCTTCGCAGACATTTAACCTCCAGCAGGACATGGCCCTGGTCTGTAAACTTTACTGCATTGCCTGCAATATTGAACAGCACCTGCCTGAGTCGCAGATTGTCTCCCTTGATAAATCTTGGAGCATCAAAGTCATAGTGCATGAGCACTTCCAGTTTCTTTTCCCCTGCTTTGCCTGCCAGCACTGACAGAAGATCCGCCACTTCATTTTCCAGGTCAAATTCTCTTTCGGTCAATTCCAGCTTGCCGGCTTCAATCTTGGAAAAATCAAGGATGTCGTTAATAATGGCCAGCAGTGTTTCAGAAGACATGGCAGCCATTTTTACGTATTCTTCCTGCTCAGAACTGAGTTCAGTCTCTTCCACAAGGCTCAGCATACTGACTACTCCGTTGAGGGGAGTTCTGATCTCATGGCTCATATTGGCCAGGAATTCACTCTTGGCTTTACTGGCCTGCTGGGCGGCCACAGCGAGACGCTTGGCCTGGGCGGTTTCCTCCTCGAGCTGCTGGTTGGTAATTTCGAGTTCACGCATGGAATTTTCAAGATCAGCCCGGGCAGATCGCAGATTTTTGACCATTTTGTTGAATTCATGAGACAAGAGTCCGATTTCATCTTTTGAGGTTACTTCAGTCTCATGTTCCAGGTCGCCTTTTGAAATTCTATTCACTGACTTAACAAGAGAAGAAATTGGCCGGACTATAGTTCGAATGATGAAGGCAATGGCTATGGTGGCCAGAACCACAATGATCATGGACCACAGTACTGAACGCTTGATTAGTTCATTTATTGCCTCTTCCACATGTGCAAGGGATGCTCCAAGAAAAACATACCATTGCTGCTGGCCGATCTGCACGGGGTAAACTATTAAAAGCCCATTTATATCATAGTCTTGAAAAAAATAATCTTCATGGATTGTCAGGTCACTGGAAAGCAGTTCAGGGTCCATAGTTGTCCCGTAATATTCCCGGTCATGAGCCATATATACTTCCCCATCAGCATTGACCAGCTTGGCAGAGATAATGCCGCCAGAACCGGCAGGATCAATTCCGTGCAGAAACTCTTCGAGATAAATCCAGTTGAGAGAATTAAAGGCATTACGGGAAATTGTGGCTGTGGTCATGGCAGTTGTTTTGACGGATTCTTTGAGCTGTTCCTTGAGGGCTTTGCTTTCTAAGTTGATGCCTATGTAAGTGGCCACACCCATGGCCAGAAGAAGCAGCGCCAGAACAGGGATGATGATTTTCTGAAAAATGCTTACGCGCATTTTAAATGCGCCTGTTTCCGCTTGATCGGACATCTGCTTCTCCAAAAGTTGCAAAATGGTTTTGGTTTGAGGGCGAACACGCGGGTTCGCCCCAGGGGTTGTTTTGACATATGAAGACAACAAGTTATGACAAACTGACCATCTTGCCTGGTTGCAGTTCCAGAACTTCTACACCGGGAGCTCGCTTTTCCACTTCCTGCTTAAACCTCTCTGCATTGGGCTCAAGAACCGGAAAAGTGGCGTAATGTTCAGGAATGACAAGCTTGGAATTGATCATGGAACAGGCGTGCGCTGCCTCGGAAGGTCCCATGGTGAACACCCCGCCCATGGGCAGAATGGAGATATCAGGCTTGTAGTAATCGCCAATTACGGTTTTCATGTCGGACATAAGGGAGGTGTCTCCGGAATGATACAGGGTAAGACCATTTTCAAACTCAAAAACATAGCCAACAGGTTCCCCTACAAACCGGTTGGTTCCTTCAAAACCGGTGAGCTGGGCTCCGGCGGAATGAAAGGCTTCAACCATGGATATGCCGATTCCGTCGAAATCTGAAGTAGCGCCCTTGTTGCCAAGTGTAAAAGTCAAGGTGTTGGCCTGAGGAATCTCGCTTTTGATAAAAAAACTCAGTTCCCAGGGGGCAATAATTTTGGGATTGTAGTCGCCTATGAGATCCTGGGCATCACCCAGCATGAAGTGATCCACATGACCATGGGTCCAGATAATGTAGTCGATGTTTTCAAAACTGCCTTTCCTTTTATATTTGCCAGGACAGGATGGATTGGTGGCAATCCAGGGATCGAAGAGTATTCTTTTTCCCTCGCTGGATACAAATAAAAAACTGCCGTGCCCGAGCCACTCAACCCCCACCTTGCCCGGCCCCTGTTTTTTCTCCCTGGCCGGTTCTTCAGCTCCAGCTGTTGATACACCTCCTGCTGCTGCAGTAAGTCCAATGCCACCAATGGTCAGGCCCAGGCTTTGAAAAAAGTTTCGTCTTGATGTTTTCATGTTTGAACTCCTTGTTGCAAGGTTTATTTGTGAATAATGGTCTATATCTCCAGTTTCATGCCCTGATTCTCAAAAAAATCTCCAACCTGTTTTTTGAAAATCTGGATTTCATTCTGGAGTGTCTGCAGTTCATTGTTGACATCGTCCCACTCCTTGAGCAGGGCATGCCACATTATGTTCTCACACACATTACTTATGATTTCAGCACCTGCGTAAACTGCTGAACCTTTGAGCTTGTGTGCTGCTCTTTCGGTTTCAGTATCATCAGCGGCATCCTTACCTTCTTTAATACGCGATACAGCACCTGGCAAATCTTCAAAAAAATCTGTCATTATATCATGGGCAATGCTCAGGTCATGCTCATATCTTTCCATGAACTCCATGTGGTTGAAGACCATGTTGTGATCGCCGGTTTGAGTCTTTTGTAGTTCAGGCTCAATAGCTTGTGCAGACTCCAGGTCATAGTTTTCCTGCGGAGAAGACCGTACGGGCTCAGATTCAGATTTAGATTTAGATACTTGAACTTGAGAAAATGAGGCCTGGCAAGGTAGATGTCTGCTTATGGTCTTAAATAGTATTTTTTTGGAAACTGGTTTGGTGGTATAGTCAGTCATGCCGGATTCAATGCATTTTTCCCGGTCTCCGGCCATGGCATTGGCTGTAAGAGCGATAATAGGAACCTGGAGGGGTGCCTGTTCAGCCAGGGAATTGCCAGGTTCTGTCTCGCTGCTGAATTCGGTCTTGCTCGGGCCTGCCAGGTAATGTTCCTTTTCTATTTGCCTGATAAGCCTGGCAGCCTGGAAACCATCCATTACCGGCATTTGAATATCCATCAAAATAACGTCAAAGGAGTGCTGCTTAAAAAGTTCAACTGCCTGCTGTCCATTTTCAGCAGTGATAATCTCCTGCGCATTGTTTCTCAGCATTATCATAACTGATTTGCGGTTAATATGGTTGTCCTCCACCAGCAGAACCTTGTTCAGTTTAAAGTCGCATGACTGTAACTCAGGATTGCCGGCAGGGGATACGCTCTGTGGTCTAACAGTGGTTTGGTCTGTTTCAACTTCGCAAGCACCACTCAACGAGCATTGAATGCTTTCCAACAGGTCGGAACGGTTGGTGGGTTTGGGCAAAAAGGATTGAAATCCCTGATCATAAAAAGCCTGTGGTTTCACCTGGCCCCAGAAGGAGCTTAATCCAATCATGGGAATGTCTTTCCACTGGCTTTTACTTTTTATGCGGGAAGCAAGCTCAAGTCCATCAACAGGCGACATGCCATGATCTGTAATAATTATATGGATATCTTTATTACTTTTGCTGCTGTCTTCAAGAAGCTCAAGGGCTTTTTCAGCACTGTCAGCTGAAAAATATTCCATTTCCCAGCTTTTTAGATATTCACTCAATATTCTCAGGTTGACAGGGTTGTCATCAACAATAAGAGCTGTAAGACCCTTGAGAGAGACATGGGCAGGACTTTCTGTCGGGTCGGTTAGAGGAAGGTCCAGTTCAAAATAAAAATCCGAGCCTTGTTCAGGACTGCTCGTGACCTTGAGTTCTCCACCCATTATATTCACAAGTTGCCTGCTTATGGCAAGTCCCAGTCCTGTGCCCCCAAACCGGCGAGTGGAAGAATAGTCAGCCTGGGTAAAATGTTCGAATATTTCTTCCTGTTTTTGTGGAGGTATGCCTATGCCTGTATCCCGGACAAGAAATTTAAGGCGCGCATTTTGAGAGCTTTGTTCAAGGCATTTGATTTCCAGCAGAATGTGTCCCTTTTCTGTGAACTTGACAGCATTCCCTACAAGGTTGAACAATATCTGCCTCAGTCGAAGATTGTCACCTTTGACCATCCTCGGAGCATGGATATCGTAGCTAATTAAAAGTTCCACCTCCGAGTTCCTGACCCTTCCGGACATGATGGACATAACTCTGTTGACTTCCTGCTCCAAATCAAATGATCTTTCCACAAGTTCCAGTTTGCCGGCCTCAATTTTGGAAAAGTCCAGGATATCATTAATGATGCCCAGCAGGGAATCAGCAGAAACAACAGCCATGTCAACGTATTCACGCTGTTCGGCACTCAGACTGGTTTCACTGAGTATATTCATCATGCTCACCACCCCGTTGAGGGGAGTTCTGATTTCATGGCTCATATTTGCCAGAAAGTCGCTTTTGGCTCTCGAGGCTGCTTCAGCTGCCTCTTTGGCCTGAATCAGCTTTTGTTCAGCCTGCTTGCGGTGGCTGATGTCAGAATAAATGGCATAACCGCCAACTATTGTCTGGTTGACCATGACCGGACCACCCTTGAGTAAAACCTGTCTAGGCTGTCCGGTCCTGGTGTACCTTGTGGCCTCCATCTCAACGGTTTTACCTGCCAGGATGCGCTCAGAACCATATTCATGTTCCCTGTGGTGCGGATCAACTACTTTGTTAATGTCCTGCCCCATGACTTCCCGGGCATCATAACCGAACATGGTTGTAAACTGGGAGTTAATATTAAAAATCCTGTTTTTATTATCAAAATAGACCATGGCATCATTGGTGTTGGTAAACAATGATTCAAAGTGGGCCTTTTGTCGCATAAGCCCCTGTTCCGCCTCAATTCTTTTCTGTACTTCCCCGCATGATATGCAGGCTCTGGCCAGCATTCGAGTCAGGGGCATAAATTCATTAATAAAGTAACGCTCAAAAGGAGAGGATTTGACCATGATGAGAAAACCGAATCCATTCAAGGGGAAACAATAATAATGGCTGTTGTCTGTCGTGGACAAAAACCAGCCCTGAACCGGGTCCTGGAGAATATCCCGGCTGAATTTTGCCACGTGTTGCTGTATGGCCTCGCTGGATTTCATGGCCATGGGCATAATCATTTTCAGTTCAGGGGTATCCTGGCCATGAGTGTAGATACCTGCGGCGGTGCAGTCCAGTTTGCGCAGAAAAAGAGGCAGGCACTTTTTGAGAAGGGCTTTAAGGTCAAATTCTCCACTGATGGAAAGAGCTATTTCCAGGAGAACTTCTTTATACAGATCATCGCGCATAATGCTCACTACCTTTTCAGTTGCTCACAGTTCTGGCTCGGGGCTTGCCTGTGAATACTCACAACAGGGGATACTTCCCCGACTAGTTTTAAAGCTAACCGCTAAGTGGATCGTTTAGAATTCCAGCGACAGCTGTTTTATTATAAAATTCAAGATAAGAGTCGCCTGTATTGGCAATTTCTCCAAGGGTCAGAGCGCCGAACAAAAAACTGCCAGTGCTTACAGCCTGCAACTCATTTTCAAAAGACTGGCCCATAAAGAGTACCCGGGATATGCAGTCCATAAAGAAGAATGATGAATCGCCATGATTTGAATAGTCGGCAACTGCTGCATCTCTGGCTTGCACAGCACCCTGGATAAGAGACTCCATATTACCATGCAGAATATACACAAAAGAACCTTCAGGCACTTCTCCCACGCACACAAGACTGTTGTCTTCAGTCATTATGGGGTCTCTGACCACCATTTCAGTGTCTAACTTGACAATGCCGAGAGGGTAAGCCTTGGCTATGTCAAAAAAATCCTGGTCAGCAAAAGATGACCCTGAATGTTCCTCGATGGTTTTGGAGTATACTTGAAGGGCAGGTTCCCAGTTCAGGGAAATTACCTTGTTTTTCTCAGACTGGGTGACCTTGATGGCTTTGGACACAGGATGCCAGCCATGGGCAACGCCTATGCCGCTGGCAACATCTGAAACTCCCAGAATGGCGGCATCCATCAGAAGGCCCTCGCTGCTGAAAAGGCATGGTTTCTGCTCAAAGGAAAGAGATCCTGCTCCTCCGCCAATATAGTTGGGCATAAGTCCGATATTATTAAACATCCCTTCTATGAAAGCGCTGATGCGCGTACTCAGACCATCTACAAAAACAAACATGGTTTTGCCCACGCAGTCAATGCCGTCGAGAGATTCGGAAACAGCGTCATCCAGATCCAGATCATTATTACTAAGGCCCTGGACAACAGAGCATTTCATGTCATGAAAAAAACCGGCAATGACGGTGCCTTTTTCCATATTTTCGGCATTGGCAATAATCTGGGGAAATATTCCACCCATAACAGGATGGGGGCAGTCTTTAAGAGCCTGGTCAACAGATTCCGGTGTGAAGCCGTTTGCATCACAGGCAAGTATCATTATGGCTTTTACCTGGGGATGCTTTTCCACTTCCTTGAGTTTGGTAATAAATGAACTGGCTTTACCGGTTTCACATATCCTTACAATCATAATTTCTCCTTGGTTTTGACTGTTAAGCCCGGTCACAGCATGCAATTGGGGAGCATTACGCGTTTCTGAAAACTATAAATTCGAGCTGTATGTCATAACTATTTTGGAGTTAAAACCCGATTGTGACGGCCTGGCAAGGGGACTGTCCCTGGCTTCGGGAATGCCCCCAATTGACTTTTCAGAAACGCGTAATGCTCCCGTGCAATTGTTAAGCTGCTTTGGGCAGAAATATTTTTAGAAATGTTCCATAGTCAATGGAAGTTTCCATTTCTATATGTCCTTTCATGGTCCTGGCCATAAGTTGAGCTGAATAAGTGCCCAGACCGGTGCCGGAATCTTTGCCGGCAGTGGACAGTTTGTCAAAAAATGATGCCCTTATTTCTTCTGGAACACTACCCTTGTTATGAATGGAAATCATGACCTGATCCAGAACATATTCAATATTGATGGTGATGGTTTCCTGATGCGGGGATGCCTCCAAAGCATTTTTGATAATATTGGAAAGCATGGAGTAGCACAAAAGCTCCTCACCCATGGCCATAATAACGGTGTCCTGATGCAAAGGGCGGGCATTAAAAAGTATGGAAGCTGTGATATTCTTTCCTCTGACAAGAGGACCAAGCTGAACCAGTACCTTGTTGATAGTTTCCAGAACATTAAGACGTTCAGGCTTGAGTAAATATTTGCCCTGTTCCATTTTGTAAAGGTCAAGGGAAAGGTTGACCATGTTAAGCAGGGTATGTCCGGATGATTTAATGTAATTAATCAGCTCGATCTGTTCTTCCGAGAGGTTGTCGGATTCCAGAAGCAGGTCTGGTATGGCAATTACACCATTTAAGGGAGTTTTCATATCATGCCTGGTTATACGCTCAACATCATCCCGGAGTTTTTCCAGGTGGTTACGCCAGGTGACATCCACAGCTGCAAAAATTACGTTCTGGCTGCCAACTGGTTTCAGGTATACATCCCATGACTTATCAAACGCCTGGAGAGATGTAACATGCTGGTCATGGGTACGAAATATGGTTTTGGGTATAGCTATTTCCTGCATGAACATCTTGATCTTGTCAGTGAAAAATCCTCCCTTCAAGGGTGACTGCTGATCATATCCGACTGCCCTGGCAGCAGGATTGGCAATCTCCACCCGTGACAGGGAGTGGTTTATGAGCATGACTGGAAAAGGCATGCCCCCCAGCATCAGTTCAGTAAAGCGCTGGTATCTTTTCTGTTCTCGTTTGACATTGATCTTTTCAAGCCCTCTGACAATGGCATTCTTAAGTTCAGCAGGTTTAACCGGCTTGGATATGAACTCATCAAGACGCAGAGTAATGGCTCTTTTGAGGTAATCAATATTGTCAAAGGCTGTAGAAACCACGATGACGGATTCAGGATCTGACTCGCGAATGGCCTCAGCCATGTCCAATCCATTGAGTCTGGGCATTTCAATATCTGTAATAACTATGTCCGGAGAAAAGCGGGAATAGGCATAAAGCCCTTCCTGCCCGTCCTGGGCTGAATGAACCTCCTTAACCATGCGTTTAAGGGTTTCAGTTAGAAAACGCAGGGAAAATGATTCATCCTCCACGCAAAGTATTGAGATGTCCTGCATGGACAGCTTCAGATCATCACTGACTGACATAATATTATCCTGATTAATAATGCTTTGATTTAGTTGCCAATTTGTTTGTAGTTACTTAGAAATGCCTGTATAATAATCCTTGATGTTTTGCAGTTCCTTTAGCAGTTCATCTAAGGCCTGTGGAATTTTGTTATGCTGTTCGTTTCTGGCCGCATGGTCCAGTGCTGCTGCTTTGGCTGCACCTTTTTCAGCACAAAGAGTTCCGAGCGCCCCCTTTATTTTGTGAGCGGTGCGAAAGGTAGCTTCAATATCGTTTTGCGCAGCATGCTTTTTAAGTTCTTCCATGTACTCTGGTATCTCTGTCTCAACAAAACTGTCCATCATCATCTGCCACAGGTCATCATTTTCCCCGTATCGCTCTTCAATGCACTGAGCGCTGACCGGAGGCTGGCTCTTCTGAAAGAGATTATTCTTTTTATCTTTTTGAGTCGCCTCAGGCCGGGAACCATTTATTTCAGACTTTATCTGTGGTTTTGTTTTCATTTTGGTATCATCTTGTGTTTCTGAGTTCAAGGTTTTGGGGGAAGCGTTCAGCAACTTGTTACGGGAACTGTCCCTGGCTTCGGGACTGTTCCCAATTGACTTTTCAGAAACGCCTGATGCTTTCGTTTCAGGCCTGGCAAGTCTGACTATCTCATTTAAAAGCAGATCAGGGTCAATGGGCTTGGAAATATATCCGTCCATGCCTGACTGTAAAAATTTTTTACGGTCTTCAGCCATGGCATAAGCGGTGAGAGCAATAGTGGGGGTTGGGTCACTGTCTGTTTCAAGACGTCTAATGGCTTCTGTAGCAGCAAGGCCATCCATTTCAGGCATCTGGATGTCCATCAGGATGATATCAAAGGGTTCCTTTTGAAAAGCCTCCAGCGCTTCCTTTCCGCTGGAAGTCAGAACCGTGCTGTGCCCGGCCCTTTTCAAGACGAAATTAATGTATTCCTGGTTTATTTTTACATCTTCAGCTACAAGTATTTTAAGCTTGGGGGCTGAAAATGGCAAGGCTGTCATGCTTTCTGCTGATGTGTTTTCATCAGTTTCAGGGGCCTGGGCTACAGGCAGGGTCAATATGACTGAAAACGAACTGCCCAGTCCAGGTTTGCTTTCTGCAAAAATATCTCCGCCCATAATTTTTGTCAGTTCCTTGCAGATGGAAAGCCCCAGTCCAGTGCCCTGAAATTTTTTAGCATAAGTAATGTCAGCCTGGGCAAAGTTGTCAAACAGATGAGGCATGAACTCATGAGAAATACCTATGCCGGTATCCCGAACTTCAAAGCGTATCCTGACTTTTTCAGTCATTAGTTTTAAAGGTTTGGCACCAATGACCACCTCACCGGAATGGGTGAATTTTATGGCGTTATTAACCAGGTTGCGCAGGATCTGTTCCAGTCTGTATGAATCTCCCCATAAATAGTCAGGTAGATCAGGTGATGCCTCTATTTTAAGCTCAAGACCTTTTTCCCTGGCTTGAAAATAATATAAGTCCTTGACTTTCTGCAATAAGGTCAAGGGTGAAAAAACCCGGTTGATAAGCTTGAGCTTGCCAGCTTCCACTTTGGACAGATCAAGGACGTCATCGATAATCTGCTGTAATGACCTGGCAGAATCCAGAGTCATGGCAATGATTCTTGATGATTCAGGCTCGCTGATCCTGCTGGCCAGAATCTGCATGGAGCCCATGATGCCGGACATGGGTGTCCTTATTTCATGGCTCATGTTGGCCAGAAAACCGCTTTTTGCCTTGGATGCTGCTTCAGAAGCGTTTCTGGCCCTGATGAGTCCCAGGACTGTCCAGCCAAGGGCAAGGACAAATATTACAGAAAGACTGACATCAACCAGAAATCTGTAATTAATTGCATCAAGCTCAGGGGCAGCGGCAAATGAGACCAGATACGCAGCCACCTTGTCCTCAATATCTGGTATTGCTGTAAGAGTACCCACGTAATAGTGCCTGCCCAGACGAAGATCCACGGAACCGGAAAGTCCATTCTCAATAATTTGAAAAGTATTGTCGTGTTTTCCCATGGTGGCGGCAAGAATTTCGGCAGTATTGGACATGGGAGGCGGGGCATGAGGAAGAGTTCTGTGAGGATCCTCATAATACCAGTCAGGATGAATGGGACTGGCCTCATATAAGCTTTTCTGCTCTTCAAAAAGCATGGGCATGAGCAGGGGACCATTTATGAGAAAAGTGTATTCTCTAATTTCATCAAGTTCGGCCATGGCTGTTCTGAATGCCTCAATGGGCTGGCTTAACTCAACGCTGCCAAGATGTTCGCCTTCCGGGGTTATTATGGGAAATACATTGCGGAACCCTGAAACCACTCTGCCGACTTCATAACCCTGAACCGGTTCCAATCGGGAATTGGCGATTCTGATGCTTGGCCTGATATGAGCCAGGGGATCACCATAACGTGAAGGAAAGTGGAAACGCAGGAAACTGTTGCCGTGCTTGGTATGAAAATGAAGCTGCTGAATGTCTTGTTCTGACAGAACCTGCTCATACAGGGGCAGAAGCTCCTCATATAATCTTGTTCTGGATACCTGCATACGCTTTGGTTCATGGCGGTGGTAAGCCAGAATATCCAGGATGGCTGGAGTCATAATATAAGCTTCAAAATAAGCCTTCATACCTACTTTATGCAGGTTGGTGGTAGCTTTCCATGCGGTTTCCTGAATTGCTGTCTGTTCCTGCAGGTAGCGCTGAATACCAGCGTTTTTTTCATGAATCAGATAAGACACAGCAGCAAGCCATGATACTGGAAGCAGAATCAGGATGATGACTGAATTTATGGATTTGGGAAAACGTTGGGAACGGGTCATAAAAATATTTGTTGTTTTAACACCCGACGGGGGTATACCTGTTATGTAACAGTTTAGCCATTTGCATGTGGCACGGCTTCCTGCCCGGAGGCATACAGCCCGGAGGGGGACTGGCTCTCCCAGCCCTTGTTTTATTAAGTCTGTGTTTTACATCAACAAAAAACAAGGGCTGGGGTGCCTGTCCCCTGCTTTCCTTAGAAAAGGGCTAAACTATTACCCTGTTATTAATTTGCATCTCCTGTTTCAGTGCTGCAGTCCGTGAACAGGATAAACCATGCACAAGCCTGCCCCTGCCTGTCAGGGAGAAGATAAACTGTTGCGAAAAGAATTAACCTTTTTCAGCTCTTCAAGCAGTTCCTGCATGGCCTCAGGGATTTTTTCAATTTCTTTGTTGCGGACAGCTCCGTCCAGATTAGCGGCAGCCTCAGCCGCATCCGATGCGCACAATGTACCCAGTCCGCCTTTTAACTTATGCGCCAGGGCAAACAGGTTGTCCATATCATCTTTTTCAGCAGCCTTCTTTAAATTATGAATATAACTGTCCAGCTCCTCATCAACAAACCTAGTGAACATTTTTTGCCAGAACTGCCTGTTACCTGCGTATTTTTCATCAATTTCATTAAAATCAAACAGAGAGCTCTGCTCTGGTGCAGGCTGATGCTCTGTTTCTTCCGGGGCGATGACGGAAGATTTACTATCTGCATGAACAGGATATTTTACCAGTCGGTTTATTTCTTCAAAAAGAATTTCAGGGTTGACGGGTTTGGAGACATAGCCATCCATTCCTGCGGCAATAAATCTTTCCCTGTCTTCATTCATGGCATAAGCAGTCAGGGCTATGACAGGAATTCTGGAGTTCTGGAATTCAGGCAGGCCTGGATTGCTTTCCAGCTTTCTGATTTCCCGCATGGCTTCCAGCCCATCCATCTCGGGCATCTGAATATCCATGAGTATGAGGTCGAAACGGCCCTGTCTGAAGAGATCTACAGCCTGCCTGCCGTTTTCGGCAATTTCAGTCAGGTAGCCCTTTTGATTCAGGAGGTACTGGATGTACTCCTGATTCAGGGCCATATCTTCAGCAATCAATACCCTGAGAGGTAGTGGTTCTGTTCCAGGAGACAGGGCGGTCTCAGAATTTTGCTCCTGTTGGGGAGTTTGTCTTACAATGCTTAGAGGAAGGCTGAAAGTAAAGATGCTGCCCTGGTTGAGTCTGCTTGAGACAGTAATTTCACCCCCCATTAGATGAACAAGATTTTTACAGATGGTCAGTCCGAGTCCGGTGCCTTGATGTTTTTTGCCATAAGTAAGATCGGCCTGAGAAAAGCTGTCAAAAATCTTTTGGGTAAATTCTTCGGCAATGCCTGTGCCTGTATCCTCTACTGCGAATGATACCTCTGAACTGTTGTGGTCGTGGTCTACAAGTCTAACGCTGACAGTAACAGTGCCGCGGTCTGTAAACTTGATGGCATTACTGACCAGATTGTTCAAAACCTGCTCTAATCGATAGGGATCTCCCTTGACCAGCATGGGTAAGTCAGAATCAATTTCTCTGATAAGTTCAATGTTCTTTTTTTGAGCTTCAATGGAATACAGCTCAATAACCCGGTGGACAATAGCCTCGGGGTTGAACTCTTTTTCCTGGATATCCATTTTTCCAGCTTCGACCTTGGATAAATCTAAGATATCATTGATGATCTGATGCAGAGATCCGGCTGATTCCAGGGTCATGGCAATAATTCTTTGTGAGAAGGGATCTTTCACTCTGGAGGACAGCATGTCCAAGGCTCCCAGAATTCCGGCCATGGGGGTCCGTATTTCGTGACTCATATTGGCCAGGAATTCGGATTTGGCCTTAGAGGCAGCCTGTGCAGCATCCCGGGCCATGATAAGCTGCTGCTCAGCCTGCTTGCGCTGGGTGATATCACGGACAAGAGCCAGAATGAAGTGTTCCCTGCCAATGGATATTTTGCCGGTGGTTACTTCCACGGAAACATGAGTGTCATTTTTGCATTTATGAATGGCTTCAACGGTCTGGGACTCTCCAGGCTGCCAGTCTGCCCAGACGTCAATTATTTTATTTTTAGAGGATGCGTCTGGATGCAGGTCAAAGACGTTCATGGACAATAGTTCCTGCCTGGAATATCCGGTTTGGCTAATGGCGGCCTGGTTGATATCAATAATATTGCCATGGAGGTCGTGCAGAAAGACCATGTCAACTGATTGTTCCACCAAAGATCTATATTTTTCTTCGTTGATTTTAATCTTTTCCTGGGCTTTCTTGCGGGCGCTGATGTCCACCAGTGAACCGATTTCTTCCAGAATTTTTCCGTCATTTGATTTAATGGCCTGGATGCGGTCTTCAATCCAGATCCAGTGTCCAAGAGCGTGCCTGAACCTGTAATTCATGACTAATGGATGAGGAGCGTTGGAATCGTACCACCGGGTTTCAGTTTCCAGGACCTGTTCCCTGTCTTCGGGGTGCAGATTGTCTAACCACCATTGTTCATTGTCCAGAATGTCCTGTGATGTGTATCCCAGAATGCTGTAAACATTGCTGCTGATGAAGCTTACCTGAAACTTGTCCGGCGGAGCCGAATATATGACAGCGGTACTGCCGGATAAAAGCTGATCCTGACGTTTTTTAGATGTGTATACCTGTTCCAGGGAGGCCAGGGTCAGGTTGAAGGACTGGGCCAGATTTTGAATTTCCGAGACACCGGCAACAGGCAGTCTCAAGCTCAGGTCTTTTTTTCCGGCCATGAAGCTGACATCTGCCTCAAGTTGCCTGATGGGTCTGGCAGTCATGCGGGCGGACATGATGACTGCAGACATGGCAAAAAACAAGGCCAGGCCAAGGGATATGAGCATCTGGTTTCTAAGATTTATACCACTGGCGTAAGCAATGGTATGAGGCAGGCCAACTATGAGGTAGTAATTTTCAAGGCCGGGAATTGAGCACTGTCTGGTAAGGGTTACCCAGTCCGGGTTGTTGTTTATCTGGTCAGAACCAGCATGATCTTTGTAAAATAAGTTGGTCAGCAGACCATTACCCTGTTCATCCTGCAGGCTTACAGCATAATTGAGACGGTCCCAGTCAACAAAAAGATCCTGCAGTGAAGAATAATTCATGGATGTTGCAATGGATCCTTCCACAAAGCCATGAATAAATATGGGGGTGGCATAAAGAAGCCCATTCATGTCAAGCACCAGAACATCCTTGCCTTCCTCAAGGGTGTGGTTCATTGCAAGTCCGGGGATGGTATGGCCTGGATCTACATTGTTGGAAATAATTTCGTTGCCCATGAAATCCAGAAGAGAAACCCTGGCCAGGGTCTGAGAGCCGGAAACCCTGCCCAGTGAGCGGAACATGACCGGCAGATAACGATAACGTTCCTGCGTGTCGATGAGACCGTTTCTGACAAGTTCGTTTTGAGCAATAGTGGAGGTCTGAATCTGGATGGATGTAATGTTTTCCCGAAGCAGGTCACTGGTGTGCCTCATCATATGTTCCAGCCTGGATTCCACCTCTGAGTCCATGGCTCTGTTATTCAGATGAAGCATGACTGTCCCGGTGATCAACAGAATGATCAGTGTGGACGGAATTATCCAGACCAGAACATGGCTTACTAATTTTTTGGGCGCTTTGAACAACATGACTGTCAGTCTTTGATAGGTTTAATAATTCCCTGGACAAACCGGGCCATGCGAAAATCGTCGGCATCCAGAGCGTCATGATTTTGAGGAGTGAAAGCAGGCTTATAGTCACGCATTAGACCATGGTAGGGAGGAACGTTTTCCAGTGCTTCCCGGACATCTTCTCGCCGGGATATGCCGGCAAGGTTGATGGCCTTGGACAGGATGTGTACCAGGTCATAGGCGTGGGCTACTCCGGTAGGAGCCTTGATGTCTCTTACTGATGCAATGTCCGGGGAAACTTTTTGGAGCAGTTCAAAAACAGTCTGGGCTCTTTCCGGGAAAGGAGGATCAAAAAATGAAAAAGTTTGGAGGAATGCAAGATTTACCCGGTCAAGGTCAGCCCCGAGGATTTCTTCAAAGTCACCTCCGGCAATACCCCAATGAGATATGATGGGGGTTTTCATGGACTCAGGATGTTGCAGTATAGACCGGATAAAACTCACTCCGTCAGGGGAATTACCTACAAAAATAAATGAGTCGGCTCCTGCCCTGTGCAGCCTTTCTAAAGAACTCATAAAACAACTTTCCCCCCAGTTGAACCATTCCACCCAGGCTGGGGTGATGCCAAGCTGATCAAAGGCATTGACAAGGGATTTTTCATTGGATCTTCCCCATCCGGTCTGCTCCAGCACAAGGCCTGGTCTGACAAGACCCTGGCGCGCCGCATAACGAGCGAGAAATCCTCCGGCATATTCATCGCGTACTGAAACCCTGAATACATAGTTGGGAGTGAATCCATTTTCAATGATAGTAGTACCAGCGGCCCAGGGAATAAGGTAGGGGATTTTCAGTTCATGAACGGTTTCCAGTTCAGCCAGGACAACAGGGGTGTGTTTGCCGCCCAGCACTGCTATGACGTCAGGATTGCGGCCAAAGGTCTGCATATTGATTTTACCTCTGGCCGGGTTGCGGCGATGATCCAGAATCTTCAGGCTCAGGTTCCGGCCCAGAACTCCTCCCTGGGCATTGATTTGTTCAATGGCAGCCATGGCACCGAGCTTAATGGATTGACCTGATTCAGCATCAGCAGTGCTCATGTCTGCGTTTAATCCAATTATTATCGGGTTCTCCTGGGCCTTTACCCCACCGGGAGCAAAAAGAAACAGAGTAAATGTGAAGAGTAGTGCAAACGCATCCTGGGTTCTAATTCTTTGATCTTTGGCAAAGCAGATATATTTATTTTCCTGATTCCTGTTGGATAAATTTTTCATGATTGCTCCTTTAATACCCTTTTCATTTCACCTATAAGACTGTCCTTGTTGATGGGCTTGGACACGTATCCTGCCATCCCTGCCTTCATGAATTTTTTCCTGTCTTCGGCCATGGCATAAGCAGTCAGGGCTATGATGGGAGTCTTTTGTGCCAGGCCGGACTCAGCCTCAATAGTCTGGATTTTTTCAGCTGCTGTAGTGCCGTCCATTTCAGGCATTTGGATGTCCATGAGAATCAGGTCATATTTTCCAGGCTTAAAGGCTTGAACAGCCTTCAATCCGTTATTAACCAAGGTTAGATGATGTCCCTGATTTTTGAGAACAAATTTCAGGTATTCCTGATTAAGTTCCACATCCTCAGCTACTAAGATATTCAACTTTGGTGATGATGCAGGGGCAGGGGCATCTGATGCGGATTCAGCAGAGCGAACCTTTTGTTTCTTCTCAGGCAATGCATCAAGCTCTAAATTGAATGAAAAGATGGAACCTGCTCCTGGTTGACTTTTGATTTCAATTTTTCCTCCCATCATGTTGATGATTTTCTGGGATATGGTCAGTCCCAGTCCGGTACCTTTGATTTTTTTGGAATATGATGAGTCTGCCTGGATGAAGCTTTCGAAGATTCTGGTTTTGAGATCATGGGGAATGCCTTCTCCTGTATCTTCAACTTCAAAGAGCAGAGTTGTTTTGAGGTCTGTGGATTTTAATGGGTTGACCCGCATAATAATCCAGCCCTTATCAGTAAACTTGATGGCATTGCCCACGAGATTGCGCAAGACCTGCTCAAGTCTGAAAGAGTCTCCCATAAACCTGTCAGAAAGCTCATCTGATACCTGGCATGACAGGGTTAGTCCTTTTGACTCAGCCTGAATGGAAAACAGGCCCTCAACTCTGTGCAAAAGCTCCCTGAGGCTGAACTCATGAAAGACCAGTTCCATTTTTCCGGCTTCCACCTTGGACAAATCCAGTATGTCATTGATTATTTGTTTCAGGGAGGAAGCAGAATCCAGAGTCATGGATATGAGCTTGTGGGAATCTGGGTCTTTGACAGTGCTGGAGAGCATTTTCAAAGCGCCCATAATGCCTGCCATGGGGGTGCGTATTTCATGACTCATATTGGCCAGAAAAATGCTCTTGGCTTTGGAGGCCTCTTCAGCCTGCTCCTTGGCCTTGATAAGTTCCTGCTCATTTTTCTTTAATTGTGATATGTCTCTGACAATACCGACAGCGTTCCATTTTCCATTTAACTCAAAGGCAGACAGGGACAGGGATACAGGAATAACAGTCTGGTCGGAACGTAAAGCCTTCAGTTCAATATTTTTGCCCACAGCGCTTCCTTTTCCGGTTCTCTGGAATTCAGGGAAGGCCTGGCGGTATTGGTCATGATATTCCGGTGGAGCAAGAAGCATATGCAGGTTACGTCCCATGGCCTGATCCCGGGTATAGCCGAAAATGGATTTAGCGGCCGGATTCCAGAAAGAAATGTTTCCGTTATGATCCATCATAAGCACAGCATCAAGAGTGGAATCTGTAATGCCTCGAAGCTTTAGTTCACTGCCGGCCAGGGCCTGTTCAGCAATTTTTCTCTCAGTGACATCCACTGCTATACCAGTATAACGGACAGTAATCCCTGTTTCATCCTTGACAGGAAAAGATCTGGCCCAGACCCAGCGGATACTGCCGTCAGGACGCTGAATGCGGTACTCCAGGTTGAAGCGTCCATCAGATGTGTCACTTAGTTCCTTGTTGTATTCTTCCATGACCCTTTGTTTATCAAGTGGATGCACTGAAGAGATAAAATCGCTCGGATTGTCATAAAGGCTTTGGCACGTCCTGCCCCATATCGTTTCATAGGCTTCATTGACATAAAGAACTGTCCTGTTGTCAGCAGAGCGCAGCCAGAATACTTCGTCAATGTTTTCCGCCATCTGCCTGAACCTGGCCTCGCTCTGGATGAGTTTTTCCTCAGCCTTTTTGAGAGTTGTAATGTCAATAGAAATGCCAA
This sequence comes from Desulfonatronovibrio magnus, assembly GCF_000934755.1. Classification (NCBI taxonomy): domain Bacteria; kingdom Pseudomonadati; phylum Thermodesulfobacteriota; class Desulfovibrionia; order Desulfovibrionales; family Desulfonatronovibrionaceae; genus Desulfonatronovibrio; species Desulfonatronovibrio magnus. The sequence continues at coordinate 438,185 of NZ_KN882175.1, read as the reverse complement.
GAGTTCCCACAATATTGTTGTTATGATCCTGGTAAGGCTCAATGGTCAGGATGGCAGGAAATATTGCATTGTTTCGTTTGCGAAGTTCGGTTTCTATGGAAAAACCCTGTTTTGAGGATTTAAGGCGCTTTATAAAGTCTGGAAAATTAGAAATGTCCTGCTCTTTGTGAAACATTCCAACGTGTTTGCCCAGCACTTCGGTTTTGGAAAAGCCAAAAATTTTTTCAGCCCCGGGACTGAACTCTACAATTTTAAAATCCAGATCAGTAACAATAATGCCAATGTTACGGGCAGCTTTATATATAGCACTCAGCTTTGCTTCTCGCTCCAAGGCCTGTCTTTGAGCGATCCTGCTTTTGGAAAAGTGACGGCCTAAAGCGGTCATGCCAAGCAGCAGAAAAATTATGCCTGATGCGGCAATGACAGCCTTCAGGTTCTGCTCGGCCTGCTTTCTCGCAGTAACATCATTTATAATGGAGTAAAGGAGGTTGCCCTCCTGAGTGCTAAATGGATATGAATAAACCTCAACATGGCGGATCTGACCGTCGGCCAGCTGGTGCTGGAACTGGAAGAAGTTTCGATCTTCAGAAATGGCCTTTCTCATTTCAGCTTCCACTTCTGCAAAGGACAGGGCGTTTATGTTATGGATGGTCAGATGTCTAATTTCACTGGAAGAGTATCCGTAAAAGTCTAAGGCTGCCTGGTTGGCCCTGACAATTTTTCCAGTGTCAACATCAATAACCAGCATAATTGATCCGTGTCTTTCAAACAGAGCTTCAAAGTCTGGGAAAAAATGCGATTCAGCCTGAGCAGGAGGACCATGCATGAATATGCTCAAAAGAACAAAAAGAATAAAAGTCTGCAACAGTTTGAGGAACACCTGGGATTGCATACGCAAAAAAATGAATGACTTCAGAAAAAGCATAGTGCTCCTGAGCAGTTTTTAAATAATGATGTATTCCAGCTAACTTCTGCCGTAGCGCTTCAAGTGTGCAAACTGAAAAAATCCTTGGTCCACATGAGTCCTTTTGAATAATTTTTCGCAGTGGCTATGGGGTCCAGGCTAAGTTTTTCAACGAGTTTATCCACTTTACTCCAGTGAGCCTCTTCAAAACCAATGGCCAGTTGAAGCCAGGGCAGATAAGGACTTGGCTCCTGGCACAGGGCCTTCCTGATATCTTCATCTAAGGGTAATGATTCCAGCACTTTGTGCATGGGCATATCAAATATGGCATCTAAAAGAGATAAAAGACCAAGCAGGAAAAAGGAGTCTGACTCCCTGGCCAGGTCGGGCCTTGTTCGTGAAGCCAGTTCCAGGAAGCGCCCCCGCAGCGCGGAAGTAAAGGGCAGTTCACTTGGTTTGCTGCTGGGAGTCATTCCTCTGATGAGAAAAACCTCAAGAAGGGTCTTGAGTTGATTTATGCCTATGTAACTCAGAGCGTGTCTGATGGACTTAATTTTGACCGGTGTGCTGAAATGGGCTGAGTTAACATAGCGCAAAATTCTGTAGGCAAGAGAGACCTCCTTTTCCAACAGTTCCGCAAGTTTGTTCAAATCCGGATCCATCTGCTGCAGGACCTGCAGAATTTTGAGGCGCATGATCTGATGTGTAGACAGGTTGGTGCCTTTTACTGTCTCGGGTTTTTGAAAGAAAAAACCCTGAAACAGGCTGAATCCGGCATTTTTAAGAATATGAAAATTATCCTGATCCTCCACTCTTTTGGCCATGAGGGTCAGACCTGCCTGTCTGATGCGGTCAGCCCGGTTCATTATCTGTCTTACATGCGGATCCAGGGCATCCACAATGCAGATATCCATGTAGTCTTTCCAGCGGGCGCATTCCATGATGCCCCCGTCTAAGGCAAGGGTGTAGCCTTCATCCTTAAGGTTCTGGAGATACTTTATTCTTGTGGGGCTTTTATCAGCGTGTCCGGACAGCTTGATGACGGTGTTTCCAGGTGGCAGGGCGTAAGGAGCACGAGTCTCTAAGGCCTGAAAGGAAAAATTGACCATGATGAAGTTGTTGTCCTTGATGTCTATAAACGGGGCAACATAAGCGCTTTGAATGACATTCAGGGTAGCCTGTTCCGCATCCTGGAAAAGGGCGGTCGGAGCCTTGGAATCAGATCGGTAAAAAAGCTCATAACCGTTAAGTTTAAGACCAGCATCAAACACCGGTTGTCTGCCCACATATATGCTGTCATACTCCCAGTGAGAACGAGACTGGCTTTCCAGATAGTCGTTCATTATGGCAAACCTGCCTTGAGAAGTACATTCCGTATATGACGCATTTCTACAGGCTTTGAAATATAGTCATCCATGCCCGCGGAGATAATCTTGCTGCTGTCGCCTTCCATGGCGTGAGCTGTTACAGCCACGATGGGAATTCTCTCAGGGTGGTCAGGATGCAGTCTTGCTTCCAGCGGACGGTTTATGTCAGGATCCCGGAGTTCGGATTTTATTTCCTTCCGTCTTTTTTCCGCCATTCTGATGTGTCTTGTGGCTTCAATACCGGTCATGACAGGCATCTGGACATCCATGAAAATAATATCAAACCGTTTTCTGCCGAGAATTTCCAGAGCGGGCTTGCCGTCATTGACCAGATCTGGTTTGCACCCGAGTTTCATAAGAAGTTTCATCATAACTTCCTGATTGACCGGGTCATCTTCCACTACAAGAACATTGAGATTGCGGCAGGTTTTTTCCAGGGGAGTTTCTTCATGAATTATGGTTTCTTTCTGTTCTTGTGTTTCATGGACCCTGCCAAATGAGAGACTTACATATATAGTGGTGCCCAGTCCCTGTTCACTTTCTACGGAAATATTGCCGTTCATAAGCCCGATAATGGATTTGACGATGCTAAGGCCCAGTCCGGCTCCTTCAAAAGGTCTGTTAAGGGAGTCATCTGCCTGAGTGAAGGGATTAAACATATTCTCTACTTCAGTGTCAGGTATGCTGACGCCGGTATCCTGAACTGTCAGAAGCACCCTGTGGCTGTCCTGGTCTAAAGGAGTCAGCAGATGAGCCTGGATGCTGATCTGTCCTTCATAAGTGAATTTTATAGCGTTGCCGGTCAGATTGGTCAGGATCTGCTGGACCCGGATGGGGTCTCCCAGCATTTGTCGGGGTATGTCAGGGTCAATAAAGGAGTTCAGGGCAATGTTTTTCTGGCGAGCGGCAAGGCAAAACAGCTGTCGGGTCAGGTTAATGGTTTCCCACAGATCAAATCTGAGTTCATTGAGACTGATGATGCCGGCTTCTATTCTGGAAATGTCAAGAATGTCTGAAAGCAGGGTGGTGAGTTTTTGACAGGACTGCACACCAAGATCAATATATTCAAGGTGCTCCTCATGGCTGGTTTCCATTTCCAGAATCTGCAGCATGCCCATAATGCCATTAACCGGGGTCCTGAGTTCATGACTCATGTTGGCCAGAAAACGGTCCTTGGCTGCACTGGCGGCCTCAGCCTGCTCCTTGGCCTGTTCTAGAGCCATCTGTGCCTTTTTGCGCTCTGTCACGTCCTGAATAAGTTCCACAAGATATTTAATGTTGCCCTGTTCATCCAGGACAGGATTGACCTTGCAGTTGAGATAAATATCCAGTTCTGGAATATACCTTTCTTTAGAGGATGGTTTGCCTGATTTCAAAGTGTGCAGGGAAGCACAGGGTTCACATGGTTTGTCCCTGCCTATGAGGGCAAAGCATTTTTTGCCCCTGGTCTCGCTGTGGGTTTTTTGGAGCATGTTCAGGGCAGCCTTGTTGTAACGAAGTACAGAAAGATCAGGCAGTTTAATATTGACCGGGTCGGGAATATTGTCAACAAAATCCGTGAGCAACTGGTTTTTCCTGCTCAGTTCAGAGATCTTATTCCTGATGGACAGGGTGGACTCCATAAGGGAGATAAGCTCTCTGGGGTTCACGGGTTTAAGGATAAAGGCGTCAGCTCCATAGTTAAGGTAAGCAGCCATATCCGCAGGTGACGCCCATGCGGACATGACAATGATTCCAGGTGGATTATCCTTATAAAGGGCCTTGATTTCAGCGCACAACTCCAGACCATTGGCATCAGGAAGATAGACATCCAGCATGATAATGTCGGGAAAGACTGTTTTCAGTTCCTTCATAAGACTTTCTGCAGAATCAGCACTGGCGGTCTCAAATCCCTGATTCTCAAGATGAAAGATTAGAAAATCCCTTGCTGTCTGCTCGTCATCTACTACCATGACCAGAGCTGGCTTCCTCTGTTCAATCATTCCCTGTCTTCCCCTTCACTTATCTTTATGTCCAATGACTTTTTGGACCTGTACATGGCCTGATCTGCAATTTTAATAAGCTGATCCACTTTTTCTCCGTGATATGGATAGGCACTGATGCCAATGCTTGCTTTTATTGTTATCGGGGTATCCTGAATCATGACCGGGTTGTGCAGGGAATTGATAATTCTCGCAGCAACCTTTCTGGCTTCGTCCATACCGGTCATTTCCGGGAGGATGATTGCAAACTCATCTCCGCCCATTCTCGCGGGCAGATCGGATTCCCGAATATTTTCTTTGATTCGTCGGGCAAAGGTGGTCAGCAGGTGATCTCCTGCAGTATGTCCGTATTGGTCGTTAATGGCTTTAAAACCATCCAGATCAATATATAAAAGGCCTAAAATATGCCCGTATCTTTTGGCCCTGATGAGGTTCTGGGAAAAGATATCCATAAACAGTGCTCTGTTGCCAATTCCGGTGAGGGGATCATGGAGGGCCATATATTCAATCTTACGCTTGGCGTGTTCCTGAGTTGTGATGTCAATGGACATCTGGACTACTCCGGTGAGTCGGCCATCTGGGGCATGAATAGGATAGCCATGGATGTTCCAGTATTGTCCGGAATCCAGCTTTATCACGCCTTCGGTCATGCGTCCTTTCTGAAAAGTCTGGCTTATGGGACAGTCATGACATATTCCGGGTATTTTCCGCATAATTTCATGACATTTCATGCCGGCCAGCTCAGAGCGCTGCAACCCGGTTACTTTGGAAACGGTTTTGTTGGACCAGCGAATTACGTGGTCCAGGTCCATGTAGACAACCATTTCCTGGATACTGTCCAGTATGGTCTGCATGATGGTCCCCTGCATGCGCAACTCATTTTCAGCTTCTCTGGATTTGAGGACTGCATTAATCTTGGGCAGAAGCTCTTTGTGATCAATGGGTTTGCGAATATAATCGTCTGCACCTTTGGTCAGGTTCTCCGCCATATCACCTGAAGAAGCCCAGGTGGACATGAGAATGATGGACGGAGCATCTGATTTTTTCTGCTCTTTGATGGATGAACACAATTCCATGCCAATGGCATCAGGCAGGTAAACATCAAGAAGAATGATATCAGGATTATGTTCATTTAATGTCTGCAGCGTGTCAGCGCCTGTAGAGGCCTGCAGGACATGGTATCCGGCATTCTCAAGGTGAAAGGTTAAAAAGTCCAGAGCGGTGCGATCGTCATCAACAGCCAGAATGGTTGCTTTATCTGTATGGTTCTGATTCAATTTTTGCTCTCCTTTGCAGCATTCTCTTCACCAAGTCTGTGCAGACACAGTGAATAAAGAACTGCAAGGTCGTTAATCACCCCGATGTCCGGCGGAGTATACTGGCGGATAGAGTCAGCGACAGCTATGAGACCGATAACTCTGGGACTGTCCTTGTCCATGACCGGAATGGAAAGTAAACTGTTCCTGGGGGGGTCAAGAATCAAGTCTTCATGTTTGTCGTGGTCTTCCGGGGCATTGTTGGTCAGATAGGTTTTGCCTGAGTTAATTGAGGTGAACCATAAACCTGGATACCGGCCTCGACTGTCGGGGATAAAGGAGATTTTCTTCATCATACCCTTTCCTGCCTTGCCCGGACTGCTGTCCAGTGTGTGGGCGTATCCCCAGGCATAACCGGTGGTCTGTTCAATGGAAACCACAAGCCCCTGATTGCTCTGGGTCAATTCTCTGGATTTGTCCAATATGATGCGGGAAATGTCCTCAAGGCTGAAAGCCTCTCCCAAAAGTCTCTGAGATGCCCTGGCCAGAGCATCTTTGATTATGGAGTCACGCTTCAAAGATTCCTGTAACTGTTTTCTTTCGCTTACGTCAATGATTATGGAATGTAAAACCATTTTATCATTGTGAGGAACCAGGGCTGATCTAAGCTCAACTTCACATGTCCGTCCGGAACTCTTTTTCTGAGGGAAACTGAAAACTGTCTGGTGATGGATCCTGGCCTGATTCAGGGCAAAACTCACTTCCTGTCCTGAAAGTGTGTTAAGATCGCTGATATTCATAGACTGCATGACAGCTCGTTCATAACCATAAAAAGCGCAGGCCGCCGGGTTGGCATCCAGGATGCTGCCGGTATCAGGGTCTATAATAAGCTGCATGGCGGCGTTGGCTTCAAACATGGCCCTGTGCCTGGCCTCGCTTAATTGTAAAGCTTTGACAGCTTCCTTTCTTTCCTTCATTTCCTGACGCAGGCGCATGGTTATTTCCTCCAGTTCAGCCTTGCGCTCCTCAAGGCGTTGAGTGTAAAAATCAGGCTTGGCGGGCTCATTTGTGCTCTGATGTTGTGTATTGCGTAAAGTGTTGATGAAGCTGGCTGGATCTTCTTTTATGATCTGGATGGATTTTTCTGAAAGTTTGCCGCCCAGGGCCATGAGGATATCAGGATCTTCCCCCAGTTCTCTCGCAATAAGTATGATTTTTTCCTCACTTAAAGTGTCAGCTTCGCCACGCTCTAATTTGCTTAAGAATGAGTGATGAATACCGATTCTTTTGGCCAGGTTGCGGATGGAATATCCTGCATATTTATCGTGCAGAGCCAGTCTTTTGTTTCTGATGTAGGGTCCTAAGTTACTCATAATTTGCTCATGGGGCTGTAGTATTTACTGGGCTGAGCTGCTGGATTCAGCTGAAGGCTCAGTACTCCTTCTGTAAATGGTTATGGTTTGCCCGGGGGATCCCGGATCCCGGATCCCGGATGCAGGTGCAACTGCTAACCTGCAGCAGATGAAAAGCAAGCTTTCAGCTGTCCTGAAAAGTCACCCTGCCAGATCAATTCCAGTTCACCTCCGAGAGCGCTTATGAACCTGCTTACCACCACAGGGGCCAGGCCAAGTTCCTGAAGGGCGGAAGATGATCTGACAGGTGATTCAAAGTTAAAAAACTCTTCTGCCTCGTGCTGGGAAAGTGAAAAATTGTCCATATCAATGGTTATGGTGATCATATCCTGGTTTTGCTGGATGTTCACCCGGACTTGCTGGTTATTTCTGGAAAATTTGGCCCCCATGAGCAAAATGGTGCTGAGAGATCTTTGCAGCAGGGTGTGGTCTCCTGCCAGCAGGATGTCCCGGAGTTTAGTGCCCGAAGAGAGTTGTATGTCGATTTCCGGAAGCTCCAAGCGGACATGGTCAAGAATAGTCTGCATGTCATTTCCTGTTGACGAGCCAAGGTCAAGGTTTTCCATGTCCGCAATGAGGGTGGCGTCATCTATAAGATCAACAAGTCTCTGGCTGCTTTTGCGAAACAGTATTTCATATTCTGATTTTTCCTCAGAGTCAGGGCACAGGGCAAAGGCTATCTCAGCCATACCGAGAACACCGTTGGCTGGAGTGCGTATTTCATGTGAAATCATGTGCAGAAAATCGTTTTTGATTTTATCCTGTTCCAGTAGTTTTTCATGGGCTGCAACAAGCTCTCTGGTTCTGTTCTGAACTATTTTTTCCAGATTACGATTCTGATTGACAAGTTTTTTCTGCAGTGAGCGGATTTTGAGATGGGTATCCACCCTGGCAAAGATTTCTTCAGACTGGAAAGGTTTGGTGATGTAATCAACTCCGCCCACGGAAAATGCTCGAACCTTGTCCTGGGTTTCATTCAGGGCGCTGATGAAAATGACTGGAATATTCCGGGTGTTTTCCTGATTTTTCAGGCTTTGGCAAACTTCAAAACCATTCATCTGCGGCATCTTGATGTCCAGCAGAATAATATCCGGGGGCTTTCTGACAGCAGCCTTCAGGGCCATGGGACCGGAAGGAAAGGCTACCACTCTGTATCCTGCGGACTCCAGCATCTCCTTTAAGAGATTCAGGTTGGCCGGAGTATCATCCACGATCATGACTGTTGCTGGTTGCTGGTCCTGGCTCATATACTGTCTTCCTCCTGGCTGTTTTTCTGTCTGTTATGAATAACAGCAAATTTTTTTTCAATTTTTTCAAACAATGTCACAATATCCGGATCAAAATGCGTACCTGAGCCATCCCTGATTATCTCAACACTTTGCTCGTGAGTGAAGGCCGGTTTGTAGGGACGTTTGGAACGTAGAGCATCATACACGTCAGCAATGGCCATAACCCTGGCGCTCAATGGAATCTGGGTGCCGGAAAGTCCGTCTGGGTATCCGGTTCCATCCCATTTTTCGTGGTGCCACCTCGCTATCTCAATGCCCATATTAAGGAAAGAGTTGTTGGGATATTTTTTTCTGGCCTTGATCAGAGTCTGGTGACCAATGGTTACATGAGATTTAATCTCATCAAATTCCTGCCGGTTGAGCTTGCCTTTTTTAAGAAGAATCCTGTCTGGAACTCCAAACTTTCCAATATCATGCAATGGCGAGGCTTATAGATGTTGTCAACAAAAGAGCTGCCAACCTTGCCGAAAAATCTTGGGCTTTCTTTCATTTCTAAGGCCAGAAACTTGCAGTAGAGCCTGGTTCTTTCGATGTGCCCCCCGGTTTCAACATCACGCGATTCAACAAGCTCGGATAAAGCATGAATGGTGGCCAGCTGGGATTCAGCAATCTCTCTGACTTTATTTTCCACAAGCTGTTCCAGTTGCTGGTTTTGAGTTTGAAGCTGCCTGTTGAGATGACGCAGTCTGATATGTGTGGCCACCCTGGCCTGCACTTCCTGGTCGTTGAATGGTTTGGTAATGTAGTCAACCCCGCCAAGGGAAAAGGCCTTGACCTTGTCTTCGGGTTCATTCAGGGCACTGATGAATATTATGGGGGTGTCAGCAAGGATGTCCTTTTGTCTGATTCTTTTGCAAACCTCATAACCGTCCATTTCCGGCATTTTGATATCTAACAAAATGAGGTCTGGTGGCCTTTTGGAGGCAGCTTTCAGAGCATCTTCCCCTGCAGGAAAGGCAGCAACCCTGTAGCCTTGAGACTTAAGAATATCAGTAAGCAGATTAAGGTTGGCCGGAGTATCATCCACGATCATAACGGTATCTTGCCGGGTATCTTTCATTTATTTTCCTCCGCCTGGACAAGTATCTGCTGCATTGCCTGATAATCAAACGTATCAGCGAGTCTGTTGAGCCGGGTTGCTCCAGCAGGGTCAACAGGTTCAATTCTGGAGATGAGCGCCTTAATCTCGGCTATGTCACCAAATTCAACTGCTTCCTGCATCTGCTGGACAGTCTCCAGGGGCCACTTTTCCGGGCTTAAACTGTCTGACTGGGAAGAGCCATTTTTATTCTCATGGGATTCCGGCTCTACCTGAACGTACTGGTATTCTATCTTCAGGGCTTCACCAAGAATGGAGATAAGTTCGTCGGGATTAAATGGTTTGCGTACATATTCATTAACCCCGGTGCGCAGAATTTCATCTCTGGAACATTCAAAGGCACTGGCAGTGAGGGCCATAATATAGACTTCCCTTCCTTTGGGGTGAGAGCGGATGGTTTTTACAGCTTCGTATCCGTCCATTACAGGCATGCGCATGTCCATCAATATGGCATGAGGATGCCATTTTTGGAATATTTCCAGTGCGGTAGATCCGTTTTCTGCTTCCTGAATGAGAAATCCAAGAGGGGCAAGCAGGTTGGACAGAAGCGCGCGATTGTCTTTCTGGTCATCCACGACAAGGATTCTGCGGGCTGTAAAATGGGATTTGATATTGACAGCCTGCTGCAATTTTTTGGGGTTTTTTGGGATAACGTTTCGGGCAGGGGTGAATGGAATTTTTACAGTAAAAATGGATCCCTTGCCCGGCTGGCTTCGGGCTTCAAGATTGCCCTGCATTATTCTGGAGAACTGGCTGCTGATGGACAGACCCAGGCCGGTTCCTCCGGCCTTGGTTCCTTCAGAACTCTGAAAAAAAGGTTCAAACAAGTAGTTTATGTCTTCAGGTGGTATGCCCACACCGGTATCTTCTATGGATATGTACAACAGATTGTCGCCGCTGGAGTGATCCTGCGAGGATGCAGAGATGGTCTCGGCATTCAGTGATATGTGCCCTTTTTCTGTGAATTTGACGGCATTGGCCAGAAGGTTGATAAGTATCTGCCTGAGCATGCCCTGGTCTGCTCTGATATATTCAGGAAGCTGATCATGCCTGCTGAAAGTCAAAGCAAGGCCTTTTGAAGCTGTGCGGGCATAAAACAGAACTTCAAGATCATCCAGCAGTTCATGCAGGTTGAAATCTTCAGGCCTGTTCTTGATACGGCCGGATTCAATCTTGGAAATGTCCAGGATATCATTGATGATATCCAGAAGATTCTTGCCGCTGCGGTTGATGGTCTGGATATGTTCTCTTTGCTGTGGAGATAAAGACGCATCCCTTTCAAGTATCTGAGCAAAGCCCAGAATAGCGTTCATGGGAGTTCTTATTTCATGGCTCATATTGGCCAGAAACTGACTTTTGGCCTGATTTGCTGATTCAGCCTTTTTTCTGGCCTCAACAAGTTCCTGCCTGGTTTTTTCCAGCTCTGTGATGTCTATGGATACCCCAAGAGTGGCTGGTTGACCATTCATCCTGAAAGGATGCGCTGAAAACAGGGCTGGAAAGTGCTGTCCATTTTTCCTGACCAGTGTTACTTTGCCATGCCATGACCTGTTATTTTTGAGGTCATTGAGGGCACTGTTTATGGTGTCAGGATCTGCAGCTGAGTGCAGTATGGAAACTGGCCTGTTTAGAATCTCTTCTTTTTTGTACCCGAATATCTCCTCTGCTCCGGGACTGAATTCCATGATGGACAGATCCTGATCATCAAAGGCGGTAATGACAAAAGCTACTTCAAGACTGGCCTTGAAAATGGACTGCAGGGTTTCCTCCCGGTTTTTGAGTTCGGTGATATCCCTGCCTACACCCTGAATTTCCACTATCTCCCCGTGCTCATTGAGTATGGCACTGTCTTCCCAATGCAGCCAGCGCCAGCCGTCAACGGTTTTGGCCCTTTGTTCAACCTGTATTCTGTAGGGGGGATGATAAAGATCTTCCATGGCCTTGAGGGTATGTTCTATATCATCTTCGTGCACCAGAGGTGCAAAAGGCTGGTTCAGCAATTGTTCGCGGGTTTTGCCAAAAGTCTTGCAATAAGTGTCATTGACATAAGTCAGCCTGTTCCCGGTATCTACCCGGACAATGAGATCATGCTGGGATTCCATAAGCCCCCTGTATCTGGCTTCACTGGCTTTCAAAGCTTCTTCTGCCTCTTTTTGCTGGGTTATATCTCTGCCTACAGCCTGGTAGCCGGTTATCCGGCCCTGGTGATCGAAAAAAGCCCGGTCAGTCCATTGCTGCCATCTTATCTCTCCGGAAGGCATGATAACCCTGTGCTGATAAGTAACCTGGGGCTTTTCCAGGTTCAGGGAAGAAAAGGATTCATTTACCATTTGTTCGTCATCCTCATGAACAAGAGGAAGAAACTGCCTGCCCTGGAGTTCTTCCCTGGTTTTATCAAAGTAGCGACAGTAAGCTTCATTGACAAAGGTCAGGGTCCCGTCGGGAAGAAAACGGCAGATAAGCTCGGTCTGGTTCTCAATAACCTCGCTCAACTGTTCTTCCCGAACTTTTAAAGCGTTCCTGTTATTAACCTGGTCTGTAATGTCATCAAATATTCCCATGACGCCGATGATTTTACCCTGGGCATTGCGGTAAGGCACTTTTATGGTCTTGACCCAGCGTTCCTGCCAGTCGGTATAATATGGCTCCTCCACAATGAGAACTTCACCACTTTCAAGTACCTGTGTGTCGTCTTCCCTGTATTTTGAGGCCAGATAATCATCAAGGAGATCAAAATCATTTTTACCCTGGATCATTATGGGGTTCTGCAGTCCGAGATCATCGGCATACTGCTTGTTGCAGAAGATGTATTTCAGGTCAGTGTCTTTAATGAAGACCCGGTGCGGCAGGTGTTCCACAAGGCCTCTGAATCTCGCCTCGCTCTGACTGAGATTTTTCTGAACTTCTGCTGTTTTGAGATTGGACAGTCCGATCTCTCCAAGCATAATGGCCAGTTGGCTTAAGTGACGCAATGAATGCTCAAAAGACTCTCTGGACACAATTGGTATATCGTCCACAGCCTTGAGATACCGGGCAACGTCAAATCCTGATTTTTCTGCCTTTTCCCTGAAAACAGTTTTGTCTGGCGCCTCAAAAAAGACCTGGCCAGTAAATACATTGGCTACATGAGCGCTCTTGATAAAGACAGCTGATGAACCAACAACTATTCCGAGGGGGCATTCAGCAATACTTATGGCGCCGGGAGAGCATGGTTCCTGTGTAAGTCTCTGGCTGCTTTCCCGGCAATTAATTCTGGTTTCTTCATCATTGCCGTGAAAATCAGTACATAATCCCTCACAGGATTTGATAAGTATCTGCTGGTCAGGATAGCTCTTCAGGATTGAAGAAATACCGGTTGCCTTGGAAAAATCATAAAACATTGCCTTGAGGGCAGACAATTCTACCAGATCGGAGAAGGTGTACTTGCCATCAACGAGATGTAACGGGCTTGTCTTCATTTTGGTATGTCCTTCTAATGTGCATGGGAGTGGCTGTCTGAAATGTGTTTATTATATGGTAGCCAGTAAAGCAGTTGCAAGCTTTTTTTCAGTTTTGTATCTGAAAATATATACATTGGAGACAGGTATGATCAAAGACAGAATTGACAGGCTTATTTCTGCTCATGGAGGATTCAGAAAACTGCGCAGCTTTGTGGTTTGACTGGCTGTTTATGATGAAACTGTGATTTTTTGTGAGTTATAAAGCTGTTGCAGGCTTTATTTCAGTTTTGTATCTAAAACTATATACATTGGAGACAGGTATGATCAAAGACAGTATTGACAGGCTTATTCCTGCTCATGGAGGATTCAGGAAACTGCGCAGCTTTGTGGTTTCGCTGGCTGTTTATGATGGAACGGTGATTTTTTGTGACCGGTTTGTTCCACGCATGTCCAGGACGAAAGATCAAATGGTGCAGGCAGCGAGAAGTGGAGTCCAGAATATTGCCGAAGGATCGCTGGGTTCTGCGGCCTCCAGAAAAATTGAGTTGAAGTTGACCAGTATTGCAAGGGCGAGTCTTGGGGAGCTTATCCGGGACTATGAAGATTATCTCTGCCAGAATAACCTGAAAATCTGGCATAAAGATTCATCACGGGTGCTAAAAATGAGAGCCAGGCTGGCAGGTAAGCTCCCACCTCCGGCTGGCAGTCCTGACATTGAAACTTTAAAGCTCTCCAGTCGAGGAGATGTATTTGATGAGCCTCTTCTGGCAGCCCTGCACGCCATGAAAACTGTTGCCCCGGAAGTATCCGCCAATGTTATGCTGTGCATGACTCATCAGGCCAGTTTTCTGCTGGCCAGGCAGCTGCAGCGCTTAGAAAAAGATTTTCTGGAGCAGGGAGGCTTTACCGAGCGAATGTACCGTATGAGACAGGCCAGCCGGAAGAAAGGTTTCAGGGAGGATGTGCCTGTCTGGCCGGTGAAGAGGGAGGAGTCGGACAGGTCGGACAAGTCGGACTGGTCTGACAGGTCTGACTTTTAAAGCTCAGGCATCCTCAAGGAAGCACTCCATCTCTTTTTTCACCAGCACAAACTGTTCTTCCAGATCTTTGAGCAGGTTTTTCATGGCATCCCAGTCATCTGAGGAGCCGGCCTTTTCTAACTTTGCAGCTATATCGGACAGGGTGTTGCAGCCTGTATTGGCTGCAGTGCCTTTGATGGCATGCGCTGATTTTTTGATGCTTATGTTTTGTCCGGAAGCAAGTTCTTTTTTTATGGTGCCGATTTTGTCAGGTACTGTTTCCAGAAAGACAGCAATTATTTCACGGGCCAGGTCAATATCATCCATAATTCTGTCCAGAAAAGCAGCATGGTCGAAGACTCGAGGTATCTGGATATCAGGCCTGGGCTGGTGAGATGCTGGTTCAGTGTTCATATTGATCCATTTTTGAAGAGTTTTACTAATGTCCTGGGTCCTGACCGGTTTGGTCAGGTAGTCATCCATTCCGGCCTTTATGCTTTTATTTTTGTCTTCAGTCATGGCGTGGGCTGTCAGGGCAATGATGGGAATTCTGGTGGTGTTAGTGTTTTTTTCCAGCTGCCTGATTTTTCGGGTGGCTTCTAATCCATCCATGCCCGGCATCTGAATGTCCATAAGGATCAGGTCGTAGGATTTTTGCTCAAAGGCTTCAACAGCTTTATATCCATCACTGACCATGTCTAATTTATGTCCCATTTTTTTTAGGATTTTTTCAGCTACCATCTGGTTTACTTCGTTGTCTTCAGCAAGAAGGATTGAGGCAGGAGCGGAGCTGGCGGGCTGAGAACTTTTTTTATTGTCTTCAGCAGATTGATCCGATTCAAGGTTACATACTTTCTGGGTCAGCAGTTTAATCCGGAACCAGAAACGTGATCCTTTGCCAGGAGTACTGTCAACTCCCATTTTTCCTTCCATAAGATCAACAAGCTGTTTGCAAATGGCAAGTCCCAGTCCAGTACCGCCGTGTTTCCTGGATGCACTGGAATCCACCTGTGAAAATTTCTCAAAAAGAGAGTTCCGGCTTGTCTCAGGTATGCCCGGTCCGGTGTCGGCTATGGAAAACTCAAGCCAGATATGATTGTCTTCCTGATTCAAGATGGAGACATCAAGACTGATCCGGCCATGCTCTGTGAATTTCAGGGCGTTGCCCATGAGATTGGTCAGAATCTGAAGGATTTTAAGCTCATCTCCTTTGACGCATGATGGAAGATGGTCCGGGAAGTTATGCGTGTATTCAAGGTTTTTGTCTCTGGCTCTCATGGACATGTCCTGATTGAAACTGTTCAGAAGATGGTCGAGGTGAAAATGCTTAGGGAACAATTCGAGTTTTCCGGCTTCAATTTTGGAGAAATCCAGAATATCGTTGATTAACTCCAGAAGTCCTTCACTGCTGGATTTTATGATTGATGCATATCGGCGCTGCTCTTGTGTAAGATCAGTATCCAGCAGATGCTCGGTCATGCCGATGACGCCGTTCATGGGCGTACGGATTTCATGACTCATATTGGCCAGAAATTCACTCTTGGCTATATTGGCAGCTTCAGCAGCCTGTTTGGCCTGAACAAGCTCCTGCTCCGCATTTTTCAAGGGTGTTATATTCTGGAAGGTGGTGTAGACCATGTAAGGCTTGTCTGCCCCCTGAGAAAAAATGGGCACAGCAGTGACAATGATCCAGGTGTATTGATCATGCAAAGGATGGTAGACCCCCATTACCTGGTCTATAACAGTTTTTCCGGACTTCAGGGCCTGCATGGCCGGGTGGTCTTTTCCCGGAAATGGAGAACCGTCCTCCTTTATGGTCTTCCAGGCTGGGTCCATGGAACTGCGGCCCGTGATCTGGTCGGCAGTAATGCCCAGGATTTTGAGGGCTGCAGGGTTGTAATCAATAATGGTTCCATCGGTTTTCTGGTAAACAGCTCCCTGAGACATGCTTTCAAATAAAAATTGATATTTTTCCTGGGCTGTTCTTCTTTCCATTTCCATGGAGGCTCGAATGGCAAAGCTTTTGAGAAGAGACAGAGTTCTGTTGTCATGACGCATGGGCTTATCGTCCAGCAGGGCCAGTATGCCTGTCACTTTGCCGCTGATGTCTCTGAGGGGAGTTCCCCAGTAACTTCTGGCATTTATCTGCTCCAGCAGGTGATCTTCTGGAAACTCTGACTGAACATGGTCCTCATAAAAACATGTGTCGCGATTAATCACATTCTCACATGGAGTTCCACTGAGGTGATAGCTGAAATTGTCTGTGAACCCTTGAGTGTCCCAGACCGCAAGGGTATTAATCAGTTCATCGCCATGAGGACTCAAGGCACCTATCAAAGCGTAGCGTTTGCCCTGGGAAACAGCCAGGTTGCGCACCAGAAAGCTGAACACGTCCTCTTTCTGGTCCACGTTGCTTTCAGCAATAGTCTGCAATGTCTGCTGGTATTTCTGATCCTGGGTAGTATCAAGAAAAATCACAACTGCTCCAGTCTGTTCATTCTGGGAAACTATAGGGGCAGCAGTGACGAGTGCAGGAAGAAAATCACCATTTTTACGTATAAAATGCTCCCTGATTTTTCTTATTTTTCCGTCCTTGACGGTCTTGTAAATCGGGCATTCTTCATGAAGGTATGATCTGCCGTCAAGACGTTTATAATGGAAAAGATCGTGCTGGTTGGTGTGCAGGACCTCCTGTTCAGAGAATCCGAGCATTTCAAGAGCTGCAGGGTTGATGAAGGTGCATCGGCCCTCCATGTCCACACCATAAACTCCCTCGCCAAGAGCGTTGAGCATGGTGCTCTTAAGTACGAGCTGCTGCTGAACTTCCTGCTGAGCCTTTATCCGACTGGTTATGTCTGTAATGAAACCCTGATAAACTGTTGCTCCAGAACTGTCCTGCATGACCTGAACATCCATGGATACCCAGATGGTTGTGCCATCTGTTTTTTTGTGGTTGCATTCAAACGATGACAGTTTTCCATGAGTGTTCAGCAGTTCAACATACTTTTTTCTGTCCGAGGGGTTGACGTAAATCTGAGTGGATATGTCGGTAATGTTATTGACCATGTCCTGGGGATGGTCAAAACCGTACATGCGGGACATGGCCGGATTGACACGCAGAAAACGTCCCTGGGGTGTGGATTGAAAAATTCCTATGGGAGCCATCTGAAAAATATCATGGAGGTTGTCAATTTTCCAGTCAGCCTTAGACAGGGTAACTGACTGATCATGGTTTTGAGGCATGGGGTGAATTCTCCGGAATAAAGATTTAATGAGGCTTTTAAATGTAGATGTTAAGGTAGCCATCATGGACTTGGCAAGATATTTTTTTTCTTAACTGCCGGAGGGCGTATTTGTTTCATGATCGTCTATGAGTTGCAACCCCTTGAATATGTTTCTCCTGAAAGAGAGAGTGCTTGAGCGAAATGCAGCTGTGAGTGCTTTGTTTACATTTCAGGCTTGAGTATCTGTGGATCCAGGCAGCATGGCCAGGGCCATTCTCATCTCCTGATCAAACCTGTTGTGAACTGCTGTGCGAACTGCTTCGCTGGAGCCTGTGAATCTTCGACCACGTTCGTGATAAACAGCCTGAATCATTTCCCGGTCTGGATTGTCGGTTTTGGTATACTCTACAGCCTCAGCAGCACGCTGAAAAATATTCATGGCACCGTGAACCCCATGCTGAACCGCAGTGCTCCATAGTACTTCGCGCAGGGCAGGGGAAGCATTGTCCATCTGCAGTCCTGTCCTGGACTGCACACCCCGGGCTGCAGGGACATAAAACTTGTCATGAATGAATTCATGCTGCAGGTCGGCAAATTTGGATCCATATTCCTGGTTCAGCCTTTTCCATTCCTCAGGCATATCTCCTGAGCGTCCGCCTGTATTGGCCGGGCCGGCCTGCTGCAGACGCTGTGCTATATCCGGAGCCTTATCCTGAATATATTCAATAAATTCTCCCATGGTACCCATGCGTGATGAAAGCTGGTAAATACCATAGCATGTTCCACCGCGCCTGTCATAGCCGATGGCGTCGGCACTGTTGGCGGATTCAAAACGTGCTGCAAGTACTCCGGGCTGAAAATCATCCCCGGGTTGCGCTCTGGAAGCTGCCATGGATCTGTCAATATTCTGATAAGCAGCGTGTTCTAAGTAGGCCTTCCTTTTAGAGTGACTCATTGTTGGATCATGCTCTCTGAAAGGTGCTGCACGGCTCAGGAGTTGATCTAATGATGTCTGGGCAGTCTGGTTTGACGCAGGTGTTATAAATTGCGCATTATTGGTATAGTTATGTGCTGACTGCAGGGTGATGGAATCAAAGCCTGACATTTTTTCTGTATTCAGGGCACTGACCAGCGAAGCCGGAATACTGTCACCGGGATCTGAAATTTGCGGCAAAGGAGCAGGTCGTGTATCTGTTTCTTGTGTTTTTGCCTTTTGTACAGGCATTGTTTCAGGATGAGCCCCAGCAAAGTCAATTTTTTGTCTCACTGCGTTGGATGCATAACGCGGAGTATCCTGTGTGATGGGAAGTCTAAGCTTTGATGTTCCTGTTGACTTTTGAGTAAGACCCTGGGAATCCTGCCGGCTTCCAGGCTCTGTTCCTGAAGGATATGAATTGAGAAGAACACCTGCCGGAAGGGTGGTGGAACCTGAGGGTAGAGAAGATGGCAGAGCAGTTGCCAGTTTTTTGTCCATGATGAGTTCAAACAGCCTGTTCTGGGCATCTTGACGGGACACGGGACCGCTGTGCTGAATTTTGTCCTGTATTGCAGCCATGTGCTGTTCTGGATTTTTGATAATCATAGAGTCTTCCCTTTGAAATCTGGTAGTTATTTATGGCTTTGGTTTTTCCATAGTGTATCTGTTTAGCGCTTTGCATGTGGCATGGCTTCCTGCCCGGAGGCATACAGCCCGGAGGGGGACTGGCTCTTCCGGGCCCCACTTGTCCCAAAAAATGAGATGTTATAAGCACAAAATGATGTTCAAGTGGGTCCCGGAGTGCCTGTCCCCTGCTTTCCTTAAAAGCGCTAAACAGATACTTCCATAGTCAGGTTGAATATTATTGAGATTTAATTCAAAAAGTGGGCCAGTTACTTTCTGAAACATTCATTGAAGGTGAGTCATTCTTTTCTTGACTTGAAAAATCATTTTGCTATTTTATACGGTACTTGATTGTCATTTTTTGTAATACTACAGCGACACTTTTTTTAGCTGGAAGGGAACTGGCTCTTTTGCCGCCGGATAGCCTGCCTGTTTTATTGATGCACTATTCTCACAATATGAAACACTTAAACGAACATCTTATCCGTAAACAACACTTATGTCCTCCCCTGCGCCTGGGGATTATTGGAGGAGGACAATTGGCCAAAATGCTAACCATGGAGGCCAAAAAACTGGGCTGCCAAGTGCTGGTTCTTGATCCTGCCGCTGCATCGCCGGCAGGGCAGATCAGTGATCACCAGTTTGTTGGTGGTTTTTTTGAAAAAGCCAGGATCCGTGAATTG
The DNA here is from genome assembly GCF_000934755.1 of Desulfonatronovibrio magnus. NCBI lineage: Bacteria > Pseudomonadati > Thermodesulfobacteriota > Desulfovibrionia > Desulfovibrionales > Desulfonatronovibrionaceae > Desulfonatronovibrio > Desulfonatronovibrio magnus. Next base: position 418,910 of record NZ_KN882175.1, on the reverse strand, counting down.
GCTGAAGCAAGCGATGTGCTCACTTATGATCTGGAGAATATTGACACACAGTCTTTGCATGTTCTTAAGGCAGAAGGCTCTGTCATCCATCCCTCCCCGTCTCTGCTGGAAATCATTCAGGATAAGTTGCGCCAGAAAGAACTTCTGACAGCAAATGGCTTGCCTCAAGCCCCTTATGCACGGCTGGATACCTGGGATGAAAGTGCTGTCCGGGCCTTTGGCTTCCCCCTGGTCCAGAAAAGCCGCAGAGGTGGATACGACGGTCGCGGGGTCGTTATTATGCGTGATGAAACTGATCTCCAATTTGCCCTGAACACTCCATCCATACTGGAACAATGTGTGGCCGTGGAAAAGGAAATTGCCGTTATGACTGCCTGTGCGGCTGACGGTGAGATAAGAACCTTTCCTGTGGCTGAAATGATCTTTGATCCGCGCAGCAACGCTCTGGATCTTCTGCTTGCTCCAGCACGGATCAGTGATGATCTGGCTCGGGAAGCCCGAGCCCTGGCAGAGAAGACTGTCAGAGCACTGGATGGAGTGGGCGTTTTTGGAGTGGAAATGTTTCTCACCACAGATGGCAGACTATTGGTTAACGAGGTGGCGCCTCGTCCGCATAATTCCGGCCATTACACTATTGAAGCCTGCCTGACCAGTCAGTACGGGCAGCACCTGCGGGCTATAGCCGGTCTGCCCCTGGGCAGCACTGAGCAGCATACACCTGCTGCCATGGTCAATCTTGTGGGTGAGCCTGGTGCAATGGGCCGTCCTCTGATTCAAGGGCTTGCACAGGCACTCGCCCTACCAGGGGTTAGCGTACATATCTACGGCAAGCATGAAGTTCGACCCTTCCGTAAGATGGGACATGCAGTCGTGCTTGATGCTGATCCCCAACAGGCGCTTTCGAGAGCACGCCATCTTAAGAACATCCTGAGAATATATGGAGAAAACAGTGAAGAACAAAGCTGAAGTTGGCATCATTATGGGGAGCGATTCTGATCTGCCGGTTATGAATCAGGCTGCTGATATTCTGTCGCAGTTTGGTATTGGCTACGAACTGACCATTGTTTCTGCCCACCGTACTCCTGAGCGACTTTTTGATTATGCCAAGAATGCGGCGCAGCGGGGCCTTGAGGTTATTATTGCCGGAGCCGGCGGGGCAGCTCATCTGCCGGGCATGGTGGCTGCATGCACCACTTTGCCGGTTATCGGTGTGCCCATTAATATCACAGCCCTGAAAGGTCTTGATGCTCTTCTCTCCATCGTGCAGATGCCCAGGGGAGTTCCCGTGGCCACCATGGCCATTGATAATGCGCAGAACGCCGGGCTTCTTGCGGCTCGTATTTTGGGCGTCAAGCATGGCCATTTACGTGAGGCTGTCCATGATTTTATGCAGCGCCAGACACAAAACGTGCTGGATAAGGCTGCCTCTCTGGAAAAAAAGCAGGACTCATCTGAAACAGCCAGCAGAAAAACAGGTTAGAGCATGTTCGATAATTTGCTTGATCCTGTGGTTTTGTGTTTTGCCATGGGCGTTACTGCCGGGCTGCTCAAGACTGATCTCCGATTCCCCCCTCAGCTTTTTGAAGGCCTGAGCATCTATCTGCTTTTTGCCATTGGCCTTAAGGGCGGCATCGAGCTGTCCAGTGCCAACCCTGGGGAAGTAGTGGTCCCCATGCTGGCCACAGTGTCTCTCGGTGTGATTATACCGGTACTTGCATATACCCTGCTGCGGCGTCTTGGCCGTTTCAGCAGGCCCGACGCAGCTGCCATAGCAGCACATTACGGTTCGGTCAGTGCTGTGACCTATGCTGTGGTCATTGCGTACCTGGTTCGTTTGGGGCAAAGCTATGAATCTTTTATGACGGTTTTGCTGGTTGTTCTTGAAATTCCGGCCATTGCCATCGGCATTCTCATTGCCAGAATGCGTGCCAGCACTACATCTATGAAATTAGGACCTTTGCTTCATGAGGTTTTTCTTGGCAAGAGTATTTACCTGCTTATAGCCGGACTGCTGGTGGGTTTTCTCAGCGGTCCTGAACGCAGTGAAGCCATTGCACCGTTATTTACCGGCCTGTTCAAGGGTGCTCTGGCTCTGTTTCTTCTGGAGATGGGTATTATCACATCGCAGCGACTGGCTGACTTGCGTCAGACAGGTCCCTTTCTCGTGGTGTTCGGCATTGTCATGCCTTTGTTCAGCGGGGCAATGGGAACCGTAGCCGGCCTCATGAGCGGGCTTTCCCTTGGCGGCACTACCGTGCTTGCAACCCTGGCTGCCAGCGCTTCATATATCGCCGCTCCTGCAGCCATGCGTATTGCAGTGCCCAAAGCCAACCCCACCCTGTACCTTACAGCTGCTCTGGGCATCACCTTTCCATTTAACATTTTGGCGGGCATCCCCATCTATTATGCGATGGCGAGCTTTGTCCACGGTTTGGGAGGCTAACTTATGTCACCGGTTGAACGAAAACTCGTAACCATTATTGCAGAATCTGCTCTGGAAAAAATGCTGGTAAAGGACCTTAAAAGTCTTGGGGTCACCGGCTATACAGTCTGGGATGTCCGGGGTGAAGGCACGCGGGGCAAGCGTAAAGGCGGCTTTGATCAGAGCAGCAGTATCTGTCTCACCAGTATCTGCAACAGCACCCTGGCTCAGTCGATTTTAGAACACCTTTCCTATACTTATTTCGAAGATTACGCCATCGTTGCTTATATCAGCGATGTCCAGATACACCGCTGCAACAGGTTCTAACCGGTGTTCAGTAAGGCTGCTGTTTTTTCAGCCTTCATGCATGAGGCTTAAGTGTCAGTAGAATCATTAAGCATGGCCAGGGCCTTTTTAACCTCCATACTGAATCTTATCAGGACAGCGGTTCGAACAATTTCGCTTGAACCTGTGAATCTCCTGGATCGTTCATTGTAAACAGCCATTATCATCTCCCGGTCCTGTCTGTCAGACGGTTGAAAATTCACAGCTGTGGCTGCTCTCTGAAAAATATTCATGGCTCCATGAACTCCGTGCTGCACGGCTGTGCTCCAAAGCACTTCTCTTAGAGCAGGTGATGCCTGCTCCATGTCAAGACCGGTTCTTGCCCGAACCCCCCTGGCTGCAGGAAGATAAAATTTGCTGTAAATAAACTCATGCTGCAGATCAGTTATGCGCTCAGGGTATTCTTCATTAATTTTTTTCCATTCAGCAGGCATTTTGCCTGAGCGGCCATTAGTGTTGGCTGGTCCAGACTGTCGAAGACGCTTAGATAGATCAGGTGCTTTGTCATGAAGAAACTCTATGAACTCACCCATGGTTCCCATTTTTGATGAAAGCTGGTAAATTCCATAGCATGTTCCTCCCTTTCTGTCGAAACCAATGGCTGCAGAACTGTTGACAGATTCAAATCTCGCCGCCAGTTGTCCTGGCCTTACAGCTTCAGTTTGAACACTCTGCGCAGGCTGGGCAGGATTTTGAGCCCTGTATGCAGCATGTTCCATGTAATCTGACAATACATTCACCTTGCCCTTGCGGTCTGGTTCATGTTCTCTGAACGGTGGAACTCTTGCCAGAATTTCATTGAGAGTTTCCTGTCTGAGAAGATGAGGGACGACATTGTCCTGAGCAGGACTGATCAGCTTTTCTATAAATGTAGATTGCAGTGAAAGGGAATTGAAACCTGAGCTAATTCGTCTATGGTTAATCAGGTCGTCCAGATTGCTGAAGAAGTTTATTGCAGGATCGTCCTGCTCTGAAATGTTCATATTCTGGAGGTCTGGCTGGTTGATGCGGGCCTGAAAGTCAATTTTCTGTCGTACTTTGTTAACTGGAAATCTCGGAGTATCAGCTGATATGGCCATTCTTATCCTTGAACCGGAAGTCGTTTCGTCCATGACGCCAGGATCTTTGCCAACCGTCTTTTCTGAATCAGTATTCTGAGTTTTTATTCTGCTTAGAAGCACACTTTGAGGAATTGAGCTTGAAGCAACTGGTGCGGTAGAAGGAAGAGCGGTTGACAGACTGTTGTTCATGATAAGCTCCAATGTTTTGTTATGAGCTTCTTCTGAAGAACTCTGGCTGTTTCCCATAAGTTTTTGCTGCAGGGCAGCCATATGCTGCTCAGGATGATTTATGGGCGTGCCTGTCAGTTCTTTAGTATTGGCCTTGAAAAAATCGTTTTCCAGGATCAGATCAGCCTTCATTTCATGAGGAAAGCTGTTTATGGGCACAGCGCTGAGTATGGGAAGGGGATAGGCAGCGAGACAGGCAGTTAAAACTGCGGTACAAATTTTATTTATTCTTGAATTCATTGAGTAAATATAGTTTGAGGGAATTAGGTTGTATGTAATAGTTTGGCCCCTGGATGTTGTACGGGGACTGGTCTATTTTCCCTGAAAGGGTTCCCCGGATGAGATGCTTACAAGTAACTACAAATGTATATTTAATAAATTCAGAGCATTACGGTTTTACCATACAGATTGCTTCGGTCGCTTAGGCTCACTTGTGGGTGACAGGTTTTGAGCAACTACATCCCTGACAGCTCAGGTGTCATTGCGAGCGAGTCTTCGAGCGCGGCAATCCTTGTTGCGAGCGAAGTGAAGCAATCTCGCGCTAAGGCTATCTTATGTTACTTTATGTTACTCGCAGGTTCGGTCCTGGTCCGCCCGGATGAGATGCTTTTAAAGAAAATTGAAGAACAATGCAAACCCGGAGTTGACAACATATTATTGCAGTGGATAGTAGGTATTTGCTTATCTACTTAAAATCTGGAGGTGAATATGGACGTAATTCAGGCAATAATGACCAGGAGAAGTATAAGGAAGTACCAGGACAAGCCTGTATCTGATGAGAAAGTAAAAAATGTTCTTGAAGCAGCCATGATGGCTCCAAGTGCTGGAAATGCGCAGCCATGGCAGTTTATTATTGTTCGGGATAAACAGGCTTTGACAGCCATTAAAGAAATCAACCCTTATGCTGGCATGGCAGAGAATGCTCCCTTGGGGATTCTGGTCTGTGGTGATCTGAGCCTTGAAAAGTTTCCCGGCTATTGGGTGCAGGACTGTTCAGCAGCAGTGCAGAATATGCTGCTGGCAAGTCATGGTCTCGGCCTGGGTGCAGTGTGGACAGGAATCCACCCAATCAAACAAAGGGAGCAAGGTTTTTCAAAATTGTTCGACCTTCCTGAACATGTGGTGCCCCTGGCTTATATTGTTATAGGTTATCCGGATCAAAGCCCAAAATCTGAAAGCAGGTTTAAGCCTGAGCGAGTTCATACTGAAAAATGGTAACGATATGGCAATGTTTAAAGGGGAGCATTACTCGTTTACAGTGAATGAGGCCATATCAGAGTTGCTCTACCTCGATGGAGTCACCATAGGTCACTATATTCATCTTTCTGGCAATTTTTTCTGCTCTGGCATCAATCATGGGAGAAATGACAATTAGCTTGTCTGCTTTTCTTTGATGTCTTTTTTCATAAAACCGAGCTTTACGTTCAAAAGTATATATATCGGATTTGCTCATGGATGACTTAAGTTCACAAATGATGAGCAGATCGTTTTTGATGATGATGTCAAGCTCAATCTGATCAGGTTTTCCAAACACTTCGCCTGCATCATCAAACTCAGTAATGTTGATGACTTCTACGCCGAAGTTTTCTTCAAGTATGCCTGCCAGAGCGTCACGAAAAGCCTTTTCAGAACGTAGTCCCCACCTTGCCCCCAAAGCTCCTATGGATCGATCAATCTTTTTGGATAGAGCTACTATGACTTTTTGATTTTCATCCCACTTTCTGTCTTGCTCGTCCCATTTCTTGCTTTGTTTATCTAATTGTCTATTGTATTCATGCCACTTTCTGTTTTGTTCATCCCACTTGCGTGCGTTTTCTTCCCGATCACGACGCATTTCATCCAGTATTTCAGATACACTTTTTTGGGTTTCATCCTTGTCAGCATAGACTTCTCTCGTTAAGCGTAAAATATAGTCGCTTAGAGATGGATCATCCCTTAATAATTCCGGAAGTTCTTTTTTTATGGTTTCTTTCAAAGCTGTTGTATCCATGTTCTGTCCTTGTTCTAAAGTGTTTTTCCTGCATCTATGAAGGCAGGAGCAAAACTCCGTGCCATATGTAAAGGTCTAACCAGATACGTGCAGTATTGGATAAACTTTACTGACAGCAGATAGTAAAAGTCAACAGGGTTTCTGTTTGAGGAAGCAAATTATTTTCTTGCTTACCCTGGATTCCGTTTTTCGTCTGAATGATGAAAAAAGGTAGCTGTTTGACGCTGTAATGATATTAATTGTGAAAAAAGTAGTTTGAGGGAATTTGGTTGTATTATCCCTGTGTTTCTGATTAAATGCAATTTCGCCTGGGGGCGTCCATCTAATGGGCTGAGACAGTACCCCTTGAACCTGATCCGGATAATGCCGGCGGAGGGATTGGCGAAGTGATTTCAGCATCTTGTGAGAAATACAAGCTTATACCTGGAGTTTACTTCTGTCCCTCCTGAAACCAATTACAGGAGGTTTTTTTTATGAATACGCAACTTCAACAGGCCAGAGCAGGAAACATAACCCCGGAAATGAGAAAGGCAGCAGACCATGAAGGCATTGATGCCTCTAAGCTGCGCAATTTGATTGCCTCCGGTCTTGCTGTGCTCCCCAAAAACATCAATCATGATTTTGCCAAAGTTGTAGCCATAGGTCAGGGGCTGAAAACCAAGGTCAATGCCAATCTGGGCACAAGCAGTGAAAGCTCTGACCTGGAGCTTGAAAAAAGCAAGCTGTTCATGGCCCTTAAAGCAGAAACGGACTCCATAATGGACCTTTCTACCGGAGGTGATCTGAATCAGATCAGGACCATGTTTCTTGAAAATTCGTCAACAATGCTTGGAACTGTGCCCATCTACGGTCTGGCAGCAAAAATGGTGCGGGACGGCAGGCCTTTGAGCGACATTGATGGTGAGACGCTTTTAAGGGAAATTGAAGAGCAGTGCAAACAAGGAGTTGACTATATTACAGTGCATTGTGGAATCACCAGAGATTCTGTCAGAAAGCTCGAGGTGTCTGAAAGGGTCATGCCATGTGTGAGTCGGGGCGGTTCAATTCATATGAACTGGATTAAAAGACATGACCGGGAAAATCCACTTTATGAGGATTTTGACAGCCTTCTGGATATTGCTGAAAAATATGACGTTACTTTAAGCCTTGGAGACGGATTCAGACCGGGTTGCATTGCTGATGCCATGGACCCTGCCCAGCTTGAGGAACTTATGATCCTGGCAGAGCTGGCCAAAAGAGCCGTGGCCAGGGGGGTTCAGACCATGATTGAGGGACCGGGGCATGTTCCTTTAAATCAAATTAAAAGTCAGATTCAGCTGCAGAAAAGACTTTGCAACAATGCTCCATTTTATGTGCTTGGGCCTTTACCTACGGATATTGCAGCCGGATATGATCATATAACATCTGCCATTGGCGGCGCTATAGCAGGTGCAGCCGGAGCAGATTTTCTTTGCTATGTCACTCCTGCAGAGCACCTTGGCCTGCCAGGTGAAAACGATGTGTACCAGGGAGTGATGGCCGCCCGCATAGCAGCTCATATAGCTGACCTTGAAAAGGGAGTGCCCGGGGCATGGGATAAGGATATGGCAATTTCTAAGTGCAGGCAGAATCTTGACTGGGAAGGAATAGTCAGCAATTCCTTAGACAGGGAACTTGTCAGACAGAAGCTGGTCATAACTGAAGATAAAAAAGGATGCTCCATGTGCGGAAAGCTTTGCGCAGTGAGCTGTGAGGAGAAAATGTGATAACCCATAAAAGGGCCGGAATTGCCTTTGCCCTTGGTGCGACCATGATCTGGTCAGGAAATTTTATAGTGGCCAGAGGGCTTAATGAAGCTGTTAATCCGGCTACTCTGGCCATGCTCAGATGGCTTACCGCCTGTCTGGCCCTTTTTCCCCTGGCCGGGCCAGGTATGTGGAAGTCCAGAAATATTGTCATTAAACACTTTGGTTATCTCGCTGCTGCTTCATTGCTGGGCGTGACTCTTTTTAATACACTGATCTATGTGGCTGCCCATACGTCAACAGCCTTAAACCTATCCTTGATTGCAACTTCAACTCCAATATTTATAATCATTTTTGCTCGAATTTTTCTAAGTGAGAAAATAACCGCAGCCAGGGCAGGGGGTGTGCTGTTTGCTGTTTCAGGGGTGGTTCTGCTTATTACCAGGGCTGATTTGTCAGTTCTTCTAAGCTTGTCATTTGCCGGGGGAGATCTGTGGATGATTATGGCTGCTGTCATTTTTGGAGCTTACAGTATTCTCATTCGCAAAAAACCGGAAGAAGTCAGTCAGGGGGTGTTTCTCATGTCTACTTTTCTGCTGGGACTGATTATGCTTCTTCCCTGGGCAGGATGGGAAATGGCCATTCATGGAGCGCCCACATTCACTCTGGAAGTTATTGGTTCAATATTGTATATAGGCATAGGTGCCTCACTGATTTCGTTTTATCTCTGGACTGGTGCCATAGCGAGAATAGGACCTTCCCGGGCAGGAATTATATATTACAGCCTTCCCCTTTTCAGTGGATTGGGAGCTTTTCTTGTCTTGGGAGAGCCTGTTGGATGGATACATGCTGTCAGCGGACTGATGATTTTTTCAGGAATTGTTGTTGCCACCAGAAATTGAATTTAACCGCCTTTTGATTGATGCTCAGGCTGCGATGGATAGTGGCTGATTTTTTGCAGCTTTAAGTTTCATGTGGCGTAAATTTGGAGTTTTATTATGGAAAAAAAAGATATATCCAGTTTTTTGCGGGGATGGTGCTCCGCACTGAAAAGCTGCAGCATTGAAAAAATCATGGCCATGTATGCTTCAGATGCATTTTTCTTGCCGACTCTTTCAGCCAGGATAAGGCGCAACAGTGATGAAATCAGGGAATATTTTGAATTTCTGGTTCAGTTAGAACCGGCATGCACAGTGCAGCATGAAAATATCAGAATATTTGGTGATATAGCCATCAATTCTGGAGCATATACATTTTATGTGGTCAAGGGTGGAGACAGGGCAGCAGTGCCGGCCAGGTTTACCTTTGTTTATCATAAGAAAGGAGACGACTGGCTAATTGTGGAGCACCATTCATCTTTGTTTCCCGACGCAGAGTAGTACTACAGCGACATTTTAAGCTGTAAGGGGACTGCTCTTTTTCCCCGGATAGTCAGATTGTATTGCGTTTTAAGCTCGGCACCCGGGGGGACCGGGATCGAACCTGCGAGTAACTAAAAAATCAGCCTTAGCACGAGATTGCTTCGCTTCGCTCGCAACAAGGATTGCCGCGCTCGAAGACTCGCTCGCAATGACACCTGAGCTGTCAGGGATGTGGTTGCTGAAAACCTGTCACCCACGAGGGAGCCTAAGCGACCGAAGCAATCTGTATGGCAAAGCCATAATGCTTTGAATTTATTACATATTCGATTGTAGCTAATTGAAAGGTCGGCAAAAGTGGCTGTTCCCGGTGGTCCTTGTTATGTTGCGAAAAAGGGATTAAGAATGAAGTAGACTCCAAGTAAGGCAATGACGATGCCTGCAGCCTTTCGAAACCAGACACCGGCTCCATGCCAGGCTCTCAGCTCAAGAAGACGCCTGACAAAAGCAGCGGAACTGCCGGCCAGCAGAATGGGAAGGCAATGCCCCAGAGCAAAGAGAATGATCATGGTAATGCCTGTTCCAACCTTTTCCTGAACAGTGATAATGGCCAGAATGGGGGCCAGGAAACCGAATGTGCACATTCCGGAAAGCACTCCGTATCCCAATCCCAGACTTAGAGCTCCGAGATAGCCCCGCATTTTGAATTTATGCAGAAAATTGCCTGGAAGGGTGCATTGGGGTACTCCCAGCATTCCAAGAGCAACCCAGACCAGGATAGCTCCTATAAGTATCTGCCAGTAGCCTCCCACATCTCCGAGAACCCTGCCGAGAGCGGCGCATATGATGCCAATGATGGCAATGGTTATAAACAAGCCCAGGGAAAACAGTAAAGAATATGCACTGGCTTCCTTTGAATCAAGAATTTTCTGCTGTCCACCCACATAAGCTACGATGAGCGGGATGGCAGCAAGGTGACAGGGGCTGAATGCAACACTCACTATGCCCCACAGAAAAGATCCGGCAAAAGCAGCAGTTGTACCCTGAGTGATCCATGTATTTATGGAAATGAGAAAGGATTCCAGCATAATTGACAGCTTCTCCTCAAGTTTGTGGAGACATGGAGCCTGAGTCGGTCATTGTATTCTGCCTGCTCAGAAGATCTTCAAGAACATTGACGATGGATGCCTTGTCCATATAACCCTGATGTCGAAAGAACTCTTCGCCCCTGTGGTCAAAAAATATTTGAGTGGGAATGCTGGTTATCCTGAATCGCTGGCTTTGATCTGCATGTCTGCCAATATCAATAAAGGCGATTTTAACCTGATCAACATATACCTCCTGAAGCTCTTCAAGAATCGGGTCCATCATCTGGCAGGGCAGGCATGAGGCTGTTCCGAGATTGATAAAGGTGATCATGCCCTGGGCCGGTACGTCCGGCAGAGTGGCCCTTAATGCCTGCTCCTGCTTTTGTTGCTGGGCTGTGTACATGAACATCAGAGTAAATACAGCTCCAAGAAAGACTATGACTGCTGCGAATTTTTTCATCAATAATACCCTCGGTTGGTGAATGCCCTGATATGGGCTTTATCAGAATCAGGTGTTTGCTTAAAACGGGCTGCACTGTTTTCATTTATGCATACCTGAATACTTAGTAACTTACCGCCTCAATCCTGTAGCACAAAACAAGAAAATTTTTTACTTTGATATGAGAAATAATGTCCAAGATCCTGATTCTTCAGCTTTCAGCCTGAAAAATCAGTCATCGCCTTAACTTAACTGTTCCTGTTTAAAATTGGGTTGTGGGCACATCCCGCATTAGTCAAGAACCAGCAGTTCGAGAATCAGGACAGCCACTCCCTGATCTGAGCTACTGTCGGCAGTTTACCCACAGTTTTGACCTCTCCGTTAACTACAATGGCCGGCGTGCCAAAAACACCGTAGGAAGCTATTTTCATGGTATCACTGACTTTCTCAATGTCAGCATCAACCCCGGCTTCCTTGACGGCTTCCATTACCAGGTTCATGGCCTGATCACATTTGGGACATCCTGGTCCCAGTACCTTGATTTCCATATATACCTCCAGATTTTAGAATAATTAGTCTGCGGGGAGCACTTTGCCTGTTCTGAGAGAAAAGGCAGATGTATGACGGTGCTCAATCTGCAAAACTGCCGTATATCATACCGCAGCAAGTGGACATGATGACAATAATCACAGAAAAAACAAATGTTTTTTTAAAGCCCATGACGCTTCCAATGACCAGCATATTGGGTAAAGACAGGGCAGGGCCGGCCAGAAGAAGGGCCAGAGCAGGACCCTGGCCCATTCCTGAACCCATCAGTCCCTGCAGAATGGGCACTTCGGTCAATGTGGCAAAATACATAAGAGCACCGGCAAGTGAAGCAATGAGATTGGCCCATAATGAGTTGCCGCCTACAAGCCCTGCTATCCACTGTTCAGGGATCAGAGCAGGATAGCCTGGTCTGCCCAGGAAAAAGCCGGCAGCCAGTACGCCAATAAAAAGTAAGGGAGCAATGAGTTTGATAAAGGTCCATGTGGATTGCATCCATTCTTTTCGTTCCTGAGGCAGATACCAGAACTTGACCATCAAACCCAGAACAACAAGCAGAAAACCAGCCATAAACCATTTCAATGAGTACATGATCTGCCATAATTGCAGTGCATCAGGGCTGGGCCGGGTAGAGGCCGCAAAAATCAGAATCAGAACCATGACCATGATAAACATGAAATCCTGCAGCAGGGTACGCGGTTTTTCGTCCTCATCAGGAAGGTGCATAACGCATTCCTGGCGCTGTTGTTCATCCTTGCAGAATATCCATGACATGAGCAGACCTATAATAACAGCAAAGAAAATCGCACCCACCGCCCTGGCAAGTCCCATTTGCCAGCCAAGCACCCTGGCAGTCAGGGAGATGGCCAGAATATTGATGGCCGGTCCTGAATAAAGAAAAGCTGTGGCAGGTCCGATCCCTGCCCCCCGGGTGTATATGCCGGCAAAAAGCGGTAAAACAGTACATGAGCAGACGGACAGTATAGTGCCTGAAACCGAGGCCACAGAATAGGACAGAAATTTATTGGCTGTTGAACCAAAATATTTAAGCACTGATGCCTGTGATACAAAAACAGCTATGGCTCCGGCAATAAAAAAAGCTGGAATGAGGCAGGTGATGACGTGCTCTCTGGAGTAATACTGAAGCATCATAAATGCTTCAAGCCCTGATCGCCGGATAATTTCACTGTCCCAGGGAATGAGATATGCTCCAAGAAACACAAATATGATTAAAAGCAGTTTGGTTTTTTCTTTCATGAACAATCTCCTCCTGGCACCCAGGTTAGCTGTACTGCAGGGTAAGAAGTTTATCCGACATGCTTTCGCCTGACAACCCCTTGCTTGTTTTTTTTTGAAATAGATATCAATATGGGGAAGGCTGTAGGCTTTAGGCTGAAGGCTGAAGGGGGGAAGGCTGAAGGGTGGAAGGCTGAAGGGGGGAAGGCTGAAGGCTGAAGGGATGGAGGGATGGAGGGGGAAGGCTGAAAGGATGGAGGGGGAAGGCTGGAGGTTGAAGGGGGGGCTGAAATATTGATTTGATTGAAAAAAATGCCCTGATACAGGGATTTTCTGTTTGTAATCCTGAGCAGTTTAAGTTAATATCAATAACTTGTGAAAAATGAACATGTCTTTTTCAGTTTAGTAATTGACCCATGATTGTAAGAAAGCAAGTCCCTTAGTTTTCTAGAAAAGGGCTGAACTATACCCAATCTGAGCTTTTTACAGGCCAAAGCAGCCAAATGACTGGGGTCTGGAAGCAATAAAACCAGGAAGCGGTTAAGCCTTTTTTCAGGGAAAGCTTGAGCCATGCCCATAGCTACTGATTCAGCTGCAACTGATAACATTTAAACTCTCAAGATAACTATTCATCGTCAATGAACCTGCTCAAGGCTGAAGTCAACAATCTCGTCTATCACAATGAAGATAACGGCTATGTCGTGGCCAGGGTAACCTCGCCGGAAGAGCCTGGAGTGATTACAGTCTGCGGGATTATGGGCAGACTGGTTCCTGGTGAGATGCTGTCCCTGAAAGGGAGCTGGAAAGATCATCCAAAATACGGCAGACAGTTTATAGTTTCCGAATTTGAACAGATCTTTCCAGCTACAGTCAACGGTATCAAGCGCTATCTAAGTTCAGGCATGATCAAAGGCGTTGGCCCCATCATGGCTGATAAAATGGTGGAAAAATTCGGCAAAGAAGTTCTGGATATTCTGGAGGAAGATCCAGACAGACTTTTGGAGATTGACGGACTTGGGCCGAAAAAACTTAAAAAAATCAGGGAATCATGGGAGAGCCAGCGCGAAATAAGGGCTTTGATGCTTTTTTTGCAGACGCATCAGATTCCCACCACTTATGCTGGCCGAATTTACAAGAAATACGGTGGAGAATCCATCAGTATAATTACTGAGAACCCTTATAATCTGGTTTATGATATACGGGGTGTGGGTTTTAAAACTGCGGATAAAATGGCCCTCAAGCTGGGCACTGAACCGGATAGTCCGCAAAGACTGCAGGCAGCCATTGTTTATGTTTTATTTCAGTTGAGTGAAAAGGGACATCTTTTTTTTCCTGCCCATAATCTGATTGAGAAGGTAATTGAGGCCCTCGGTGATATGGAAGAGCAAAGCGTGGAGCAGGCTCTTAGGAACTTAGAGGAAAGGAAAAAGATTGTTATTGAAGACCTTCCTGAACAGGGGATAGAACAGGCAGTTTACCTGAGTTTATTTTACCGGGTGGAAAATGAGATCGCGAGAAGGCTCTGCGGATTAACCACCCATCCTGCCGGACTTTCAGAAAAAAAGATCAGGGCCAGGATCGCGGCCCTTGAAAATTCATATGGCATCAGCCTTACAGTTGAGCAGAAACAGGCAGTGCTGGATGCATGTATCAACAAAGCCTACGTAATTACAGGAGGCCCTGGAACAGGCAAGACCACCATTACCAGGATGATTGTCCGTACCTTGCAGGATCTTGGTCTTAAAGTAAAGCTGGCTGCTCCTACAGGCCGGGCTGCCAAGCGCCTTTCCCAGGCAACTGGTGTTGAAGCAGCCACCATTCACCGCCTCCTCAAGTACAATCCTGCGGGAGGATTCGATCATAATGAGGAAAACAAGCTTAAGGCGGATGCTGCTATTGTGGATGAAGCCTCCATGCTGGATGCCCAGCTTATGAATCACCTGTTGCGGGCCCTTCCTGTAACCTGTCGTCTTATTCTTGTGGGTGATGTCAACCAGCTTCCTGCAGTAGGCCCGGGAGATGTTCTTAATGATATACTTACCAGCCAGGCTCTTCTCAGTGCCAGGCTCACCAGTATATTCAGACAGGCGAGAGAAAGTTCCATAGTGGTCAATGCTCACAGGATCAATACAGGCAATTTTCCTGTCAGTTCTCCCAAAGATCCGCCCCAGGCGGATTTTTTCTGGGTTGTGCAGGATGAGCCCCAGCGCATCAAAGAACTCATTACCTATATGGTCTGCGAGAGAATTCCTGAAGTGTACGGCCTGAACCCCTTGCGTGATATTCAGGTGCTCAGCCCAATGCATAAGGGAGAGCTTGGAACTCAGGAACTGAACCGGGTGCTTCAGGAAAAACTCAATCCCGGAGCAGATGTTATTGTCAAGGGTTATAGAACATTCAGGGTCAGGGACCGGGTTTTACAGATTCGCAATAATTATGAAAAAGAGGTATTTAACGGTGATCTTGGCTGGATATCCGGATTTGACCCTGAAGACTCCGAGGTGCTGGTGGATTTTGAAGGCAGGCAGGTTAAATATGATCTGGATGAAGTGGATGAACTCAATCTGGCTTATGCTGTAAGTGTGCATAAATCTCAGGGAAGTGAATATCCGGCGGTGGTTATGCCGGTGGTTACCCAGCATTTTATGCTTCTGCAGAGAAACTTGATTTATACAGGCCTGACCAGGGCCAGAAAACTGGCCATTATAGTTGGTTCCAAAAAGGCTATGGGCATTGGAATCAAAAACCTTGGCTCGGGCAGAAGATTTACGCATTTGCGTTACAGACTGCAGAAAGCGTTTTAAATATTAAAACAGTTCAGATATTTGGATGTGGCACGAGGAATGGAACTCCCGGAGTGTCTGTCCCCAAAATAACGGATAACTGGATTACGGGCTTACCCCGCTTTATCATAAAAGAAGGTTATTATGAAAAAAAGTGATGATGGCAGAAACGATAAAGGCAGCAGAGCTTATATAGTGGGGCTTGGCGCTTCAGCAGGCGGCCTGGAAGCCCTTGAGCTGTTTTTTAACAACCTGCCCAAGGTGGAGAATTTTTCTTTTGTTATTGTCCAGCATCTTTCTCCGGACTACAAAAGCCTCATGGGAGAAATTCTTTCCCGGCACACCAAGATTCCCATCCAGGAAGCAACAGACGGTATGCGCGTCAAGCCCGGTAATATCTATCTCATCCCGCGCAAGAGCAATATGACAATTTTCAATGGCAAGCTTCTTCTGCGCGATCAGGAACAGGGGCTTAACCTGCCTATAGATATCTTTTTTCATTCTCTTGCCGAGGATCTTGGGGAAAAAGCCATTGGCATTGTCTTTTCCGGCACTGGGAGCGATGGTACCCGTGGAGTGCGCAACATCAAGGAGGCCGGAGGCATTGTCATGGTTCAGAACCCGGAAACAGCCAAGTTTGACGGCATGCCCACCAGCGCCATTGCCACAGGTATAGTTGACTTTATCCTGCCGCCTGAAGAAATGCCCAAGGCTTTGCTCAGTTATGTATCAGGCAATAGAAAACTTGCGGATAACTTAAGACATGACAAACTGGCAGATGCCACAGGCATGTCCAAGATCCTGTCGCTGGTCAGGGCCAGAACAGGGGTGGATTTTTCTTTTTACAAGCAGAATACAGTTGTCAGACGAATCCAGCGCAGAATGGGCATCAACCAGATCCAGAATTTAGACGAATATGTCCGTTATATGGAGAATTATCCGGGTGAGATACAGACTCTGTACAAAGAAGTATTAATTGGGGTGACCAAGTTTTTTCGCGATCCAGAGGCTTTTGAGGTTCTCAAGACCAAGGTCATACCTAATTTGTTTGAGGGCAAGGAAGATAAAGATGTGGTTCGGGTGTGGGTCACAGGCTGCTCCACAGGTGAAGAAGCTTACAGTCTGGCCATACTGCTGGCTGAATACTGCGATGAAAACTCCTTGCGCGATAATATCAAAATTTTTGCCACAGACATTGATCGCGATGCTCTGGAATATGCATCGACAGGGATATATCCTGAAAGTATTGCAGCAGATGCGTCCATGGGCAGGATCAGAAAATATTTTGTGCCCAAGGGTGAAAACTGTCAGATCATGTCTCATATCAGAGAGCGGGTCATATTTGCACATCATAATATTATCAAGGATCCTCCTTTCAGTAAAATCGATCTCATCACCTGCCGTAACCTGTTGATTTATCTGCAGCCAGTGCTCCAGAAAAAAGTTCTGCAAAACTTTCATTTTTCCCTCAATACCAGTGGATATCTTTTTCTTGGCAGCAGCGAAACTGTTGGAGACACCGGAAAACTTTTTTCTCCGGTGGACATTAAGTGGAAGATCTATCAAAGGGTGGGTGAAGGACGGGTGGCCACTAATATACATGATGTATCCCAGGAGCCCAGGTGGTCGAAATACTCCCAGAAGCTTCTGCCTGTCCCCAATATGAATACCAGACTGGCCAATGAAGTAGAAAAAGTCTTTGAGGGCTTGATTAACGAGTATCTTCCACCCAGTGTTCTGGTTAATGAAAATAAGGAAGTGCTGCATACCTTTGGCAATATTAATGAATTTCTGCGCCTGCCTTCGGGTAAAATGGATATTGATATTACCAGGATGGCCCGTGATGAGCTGTCTATTCCCTTAGGCACGGCACTGCAGCAGGCTATCAAGAAAAGCAGGGATATCCACTATTCCAATGTTGTGGTTATGGACAAGAACAATAAGCGTAAAAGTGACATCAATCTGAAAGTCAAACGCATTGTCAGTGATTCCAATAATCCTTACTTTCTAATTGTATTTGAACCAATGGGCCATGGAGAGCGGCCCGATGAATCTGCTGAAAAGTACGATCTTGAGGAAAACGTCCGCAAAAGAATCAATGACTTAGAACAGGAACTTCAATACACCAAGGAAAATCTTCAGGCTACCATTGAAGAGTTGGAAACCTCCAATGAGGAATTGCAGGCCACCAATGAAGAACTACTTGCTGCCAATGAAGAGTTGCAGAGTACCAATCAGGAGCTGCAATCGGTCAATGAAGAGTTGATAACAGTTAATTCCGAATATCAGGTCAAAATATCGGAGCTGACAGAACTCAATGAAGATATGGCTAATCTTTTAGACAATATGGATATTGGCATTGTTTTTCTGGATGAAAGCTTAGTCATCAGGAAGTTCACCAAGCCGGCATCAGCAATTGTCAATATAATGAAAAATGATATTGGCAGACCTCTGGAGCATCTTTCTCATAACATGCCTGAATATCCGGATTTTTTTAAGGATGTGCGTCAGGTTCTTTATTCGGAAAAGGCATTCAACACAGAGGCTGAAACCAGGGAAGGACTGCACTTCATGATTAAGGTTACACCCTATAAAACTGGAGAAGATTCTATCCAGGGAGTGGTTCTGTCATTTGTGGATATCACGGACAAGGTCAGCACCCAGAAGGAGCTGCTCAAGGAACGACAGGTTGTTTCCAGTATATTGAGCGCTGCACCCATTGCTGTCTCCATGGTGGATATGGATGGGAAGCTTACTTATGTGAATGCTGAATGTGCAAAGATTCTGGGCTTTGACAAGGACAAAGTTAATTCCATGACCTATGATGATCCTGGTTTCAGCATTAGTGATCTTGACGGCAACCCCATTCCGTCTGAGGATCTTCCTTTCAGCAGAGTGGTTAAGTCCAGGAAAAAGATTGAAGATTATGTGCACTCCATAATAACCTCAAACGGTGAGAAAAAAGATCTGCTCATCACTGGTGCTCCTATTTTTGCAGAAGATAACAAGACAGTTAATGGAGCGGTTTTCATACTTGAACTGCTGCAGACTTTATATTGTCCCTGGAACGCGAGGTAAGGGCTGGTTCAGATTGTTTGAAAGAATCGAGCAAAAATATTTTGCACGAATCTATTTTGGAGAATAAATTATGACTAACTGGGACGATGACATTCGTTTTAAAAAGCTAAAGGAAAAGGCTGACAGCAAGATTCGAGAGTCAGGTCTTGATATTAGAGATTTTCCCATGGACGAAATTGAAAGCCTTGTGGAAAGTCTCAATATCCATAAGGTGGAGTTGGAGATTCAAAATGAAGAGCTCAGAACCGCCCAGGGGGATCTGGAAAAGTCTCAGCAGAAATATTTTGATCTTTATGAGGCTGCGCCTGTTGGTTTCGTAATTATGCGCGAGAACGGCCTGGTGGTTGACGCAAACCTGACTACGGTCAACAAGCTGGGAACAAATCGCCAGAAAATCACAAATCGTCCTTTTCATCTGTATGTGTTTGTTGATGATCTTTCAATTTTTCACAATCATCTCAGGCAGGTATTTTCCCAGCAGCAGTCAGCTCAGTGTGAAGTCAGACTGAGGTCAGGGGAACAAAAATATATTTATGCCCGCTTGGACAGCCGTCCCATGGATGCTTCTCATAATGCTGAACTCTGTCTGACCTCTTTTGTGGATATTACCAGCCAGAAAAAGCTGGAACAGGCTTTGCGAGCCAGTGAGGAAAAATTTCGCAAAATCATCGAAAGGACTCCTCTTGGAATTTGCATTACCAATGAAGATGGGGTCTTTGAATATGTAAACCCCAGTTACACCCAGATTTATGGATGGCAGCCTCATGAACTCCTGGGGCGTCAATTTACCATGGTGGTTAATCCTGATGAAAAAAAGGAATGGATGCAAAGGCATCATGATTTTTTAACCACGGGCAGCGAGGTTAAAGGCAAATGGCGGGTCAGGCATAAAAATGGCCATGAGATTACTATCAAGGCTGACGCAGCCCACTATACAGGCGATGACAAAAGACCCAGAAAAGCCACTTTTGTGACAGACATCACCAAGGAAGCGGAGCTTGAACAGGAAATCATCAGAGCCAGGGACATGGCTGAAAAGGCCTCCCGGGCCAAGAGTGAGTTTCTGGCCAATATGAGCCATGAAATCAGAACTCCCATGAATGGAATAATCGGCATGGTGGAGTTGCTTTATGGCGCAGATCCTAACGAGGAACAGAAACAGTACTTGGATATGATCCGGTCATCTTCTCATGCACTAATGGGCATAATCAACGATATTCTGGATCTTGCCAAAATTGAGGCCGGCAAGATGGAGCTTGAAGCTGCAGAGTTTGACCTGCCTGGTTGCGTGCGCGATGCTTTGAGATCAGTTGCCTCGGGAGCAGGAAAAAAACAACTGGAAATAGCTCTGCGTGTAGACAGCCGTGTGGGACTGGTAGTGGGGGATTCGGTACGTGTCAGGCAGATTATTTACAATCTGGCCGGCAATGCCGTAAAGTTCTCTGAATCAGGGTATGTGCTTACAGAAGTTCGTCTTTTGCAGCATGATGATAAAGAAATTGAGCTTGATTTTGCTGTGAGTGATACCGGAATAGGGATTGATGAAGATAAATTGGCGGGTATTATGGACCCGTTTATTCAATCGGACAGTTCCACTACCAGGAAATTCGGAGGTACCGGGCTTGGGCTGGCCATCACCCGGCAATTGGTGGCATCTATGGGCGGTACCCTCAATGTGAACAGTATTAAAGGTAAGGGAAGTGTATTCAGTTTCAATCTCAAACTGGGTGCTCCAGGGAAGAGGGAGAAAAAGCCCGAATATATTGCTGGTTTTGACAGGGCCTTTGTCTACCAACAAAACGATCTTACTGCATGCATTGTTATGGATTATCTCAAGGAACTGAGTGTACCTGGTGAAAAAATTGACAGTGCTCAGGCCCTGGAAAAGGCTTTAAGCCAGGCTGAACTGCAGCAACAAAAGGTGCTTTTTGTGCTTAACCTTGATTATGACCAGCAAGAACAGTTAAGGGTGGTTTCCATTGTAGAGAGCAAAGCGCTTAGCGGCAATGTTTATTTTGCAGGTGTGTGCCAGAATATTCTGCCCGGTGATATGGCCAGGTTTCGCGAGCATGGACTGGAAAAGGTGCTTATCAAGCCTTTTTCATTTGAGGATTTCAGATCGTCGATTATGGGGTTGACTATTGCAGAGGTTGAGGCTGCGCCGGTGGCCGATAGAGATATCAGGCCTCAAGATGTTATCCCGTCAAAGAAGCTGCATGTCCTTGTGGCTGAGGACAATTCTGTCAATCAGGTGCTGAGCAGAAAGATTCTGGCCAAGCGCGGCCATACTGTGGATCTTGCCTCCAATGGTCAGGAAGCCTTTGAAAAATTCAAGCAGAATCAATATGATCTGATTTTAATGGATATCCAGATGCCGGATGTGGATGGCTTCGAAGCAACAAGGCTTATCAGAGAATATGAGCAAAATGTTCTTAATATATCTGCTGACTTGGATGCACAGCATAAGGATTCGGATCAGACCAGTAAAATTGTGAAGCGTATTCCCATTATTGCCTTGACAGCCTATGCAACCAAGCAGGACCGGGAAAAATGTCTTGATGCCGGGATGGATGATTATATTTCCAAACCCATTGACATGCCCAAGCTCAATGCCAGACTGGGACTTTATGAAAGAACTGAAGCCTCAGCTGAAGGAGATTCAATTGTCAGAGAGCTCGAGGATGCGCTGGAATCTCTGGACGGAGATTCAGAACTGCTAAAAGAGCTTATTTCCATTTTTATCCAGGAAAATGAAGATTATCTAAATGATCTTAAAAAGGCTATGGACACCAACGACAGAAAACTTCTTGTCATGGCTGCTCACAGGGTAAAGGGAGCATTATCTGTGTTTAAAAACGAGGAAATAATCTTTCAGGCAGCCGCCATTGAAGAAATAGCTGCCCATGGAGACATGGAAAGCATAAAGGCCAGAGTTGGCGCATTTGAAAGCAATCTGGAAAAATTTGTGACCAAAATTGTTAACTACCTGGGGAATTAATCCTAAAAAGCTGAATAGGATAAAGAGATTATTATTATGCCTGCAATTCATTTGCTTTTAGAAAACAAGGTCATGGAGAACCGGATCAAATCAGCCATGTCTGAGCTTTTGCCTCATATGGAGGTAACCACAAGATCCATCAGTTCATTTTCAGGCAGGACATCCCTGCACAATGAGATAAATATTTTTGTTGTGGAGACAGGGTGTCCCTCAATAGACTATCAGCATGTTGCTGAATCTTTAAGGACCGTTGCTCAAAACCATGGTGTAGCAGTGCTGGCTGTTTATTCCCAGCAGTCATCGCAAAAAGATGCAGGCCTGGCAGACATTGGACCCGACAGCACCATGAGCTTCCCGTTTGAAGACAGTTACCTGTCCGCACAGCTTGAAGCCTTGATCAAGATCAGCGAACTCAGGGCCATGAATCAGAATCTTGGTGCACAGCTCAGTCAGCGTGTTTCCAAACTGGCTGGCCTTGAACAGCAGTTGAGGCACACCAACTGGATACTTGAGGCCCTGAACAAGTGTGGTGAAGTAATAATAAAGGCCAATGAAGAGATTGCCATGCTTGAGCAGGTGTGCGCTATTCTGGGTGAAAGTCTGGAAAACTGCCTGGTCATGGTGGGTTACGCTGAAATGGATGCTGAATCCAGTGTCAGGATTATTGCCAGCGGCGGAGAGAAAAAAGAAATGGTCCAGGAAATGAAAATTTCCTGGGCAGCTGATCCCATGGGCCAGGAACCTACCGGTTCAGCCATCAGAACCGGGACAAGCATTCTGGTTCAAAACCCTGTAAACGATGTTTCCACAACCCCATGGAAAGATTTATTTGCTAGGTATGATATAAAATATATTCTTTCGCTGCCGGTGGCTCATGCCGGTGTAGGATTTGGAGCATTAAGCATATATGGAGGAATGAAGGCTGAGTTTTCCAGAGATGATATTGCCCATTTGGAACGAGTGGCTCAGAATATGGGTTATGGGATTTGGTTTTTGCGGCATAGAAAAAAAAGAAAAATGGTGGAAAATGAGCTTCAAAAAACCAATGAACTGTTTTCCCTGGCCATGGAAGCAACTGAAGATGCCCTGTGGGATTGGGATGTAGTTTCAGGCAATGCTTATTTCAGTCCAAGATGGTATACCATGCTGGGTTATGAGCCCAACGAACTGCCCATGAACTATGACAGCTTCAGACAGATTGTTCATCCTGATGATATCGATGCAGTGGAAAACAAGCTTGGCAAGGCCATGGAAGACGGAGAGAACTACTCCCTTGAATTCAGGGCTTTGACCAGACACAAAGATATTTGCTGGATTTTAGCGAGGGGCAAGATTGTATCCAGAGATTCAGATAACAAACCCATAAGGATTGTAGGCACTCATTTTGACATAACTGAAAGAAAAAAGATGGAACAGGAAATTGAGGAAGCCAAGAGCAGGGCTGAGACCGCCAATCAGGCCAAGGATAAATTTCTTGAAGCCATGAGCCATGAACTGAGAACTCCGCTCAATGGCATTATGAGTATCCTGCAGACTCTTATGGAGTCAGATCTTCAGCCATCTGAAAAAGAATACATTGGAATGGCTCTTGATTCATCAAGGCAGCTGCTTGTATCCATTAACAAGATACTGGAGTTGTCCACCCTGCAGAAAGGTCTTTACTGCACTCACAAACAACCATTTGACATTGTGGAGGAAATGACCAAAATTACAGGTTATTTTCTACCCATTGCCAGAAACAAAGATCTTTATCTGGATCTTGATCTTGCTGAAGAACTGCCCCCCAGACTTATTGGTGACATCAGCATCATCAGACAGATCATCTGGAACCTCATGGATAATGCTATCAAGTTCACCCAGAAAGGAGGGGTTTTGCTTAAAGTTACAAATTTAGACCCGGCAGGTGGTCAGGCAGGTGATAATGGCCATTTGTCTGTGATGTTTGAAGTTATTGACAGTGGAATTGGTATTCCTTCAGATGTTTCTGATGATATCTTTGAACCCTTTGGAATCAACGAAAGTGCTCATCAGAAAAGAAGGGCAGGCTATGGTGTAGGTCTGAGTGTCTGCAAACAGCTTGCCGACACCATTGGGGCAAGCATTGGATACGAGTCAACTCATGGGCAGGGCAGCAGATTTCATGTACTGGTGGACCTTGTAGTTCAAGTAGAGGATGCGGCCCCTGCTCAGGATTATGTCCCATCTCATGACACAGAGAAACTGATCCTGGTGGTTGAGGATGAAAAGATCAACCTCATGCTGATAGAAAAGATGCTCAGGAAAAAAGGATATACTGTGGTTACGGCCATGGATGGGGATGAGGCTGTTGAAGTTATGCAGTCCCGCCCTGATATTTCGCTGGTGCTGATGGATATCATGGTTCCCAAATATGATGGTTTTGAGCTGACCAGGATGATCCGGGAAGGAAAATTTTCAGGCATCAGCAATGTACCGGTTATAGCTGTGACAGCACTGGCTGATTCCGAAAGCCGGCAGAAATGTTTTGACAGCGGCATGAACGCCTACCTTTCCAAACCTATTGATAATCAGGAACTCATGGGTATGGTCAGTAAGTACATTGAGGCTTTTTAGTAACTTACTCCTGTAACCCTGTCATAAAACAACATGAAATTGTTATCAGTTATTTGTTATTAGTTTTTGTTATTAGTTATTAGTTAATTGTTGAAGAAAAGTCTGAATTGACTGCCTTACCCTGATAACAATTAACAATTAACAGATAACAGATAGCAGATAGCAGATAGCAGATAGCTGGGTTGTGGGCAAAGCCCGCATTAGTAACAAATCATAAATTATAGAGGTAAGGATGGAAACTGCACCCCGCTCAAACTTTATCAGAGACATAATTGAGGCTGACCTTGCCGCTGGCAAGCATGAACATGTCATAACCCGTTTTCCGCCTGAACCAAATGGATATCTGCACATAGGCCATGCCAAGTCCATCTGCTTGAACTTTGGAGTTGCTGAAGATTATGGAGGAAGGTGCAACCTGCGTTTTGACGACACCAATCCAAAAAGGGAAGACCCTGAATATGTTAACGCCATAAAGCATGATGTCCGCTGGCTGGGTTTTGACTGGGGGGAACATCTTTATCATGCTTCAGACTACTTTAGTGATCTGTATGCTTTTGGCGTTGAGCTTATAAAGAGAGGCAAGGGGTATGTATGCAGTCTGAGTCCGGAAGACATCAGAAAATTTCGCGGTACTCTGACTGAACCAGGCACCAACAGCCCCTACAGGGACAGGAGTGTTGAGGATAATCTTGATCTGTTTGAGAAAATGAAAAACGGTGAGTTTCCTGAGGGCACCCATGTGCTGAGAGCTAAAATTGATATGGCTTCCCCCAATATAAACATGCGTGATCCGGTTATTTTTCGTATCCTTCATGCCGCACATCATCGTACCGGTGATCAGTGGTGTGTTTATCCCACCTACGATTATGCCCATTGTCTGTCCGATGCTCTTGAAGGCATTACTCACTCATTATGTTCTCTTGAGTTTGAGGATCACCGGCCACTGTACGACTGGATTCTGGATCAGCTTCCTGTTCCATGTCATCCGCAGCAAATAGAGTTTGCCCGGCTGAATCTAAACTATACTGTTATGAGTAAGCGCAAACTGTCACGCTTAGTGAGCGAAGGTTATGTTCAGTCCTGGGATGACCCAAGAATGCCGACCCTTTCGGGTTTAAGACGCAGGGGATATTCACCACGTTCCATCAGACAGTTCTGCTCCATGATTGGAGTAGCCAAAAGCGACAATATAGTAGATATGTCCATGCTGGAATACTGCGTCCGTGATGATCTGAACAAAAAAGCTCTCCGGGTTATGGCAGTGCTTAATCCTGTTAAGCTGGTCATTACCAACTACCCTGAAGATGGTCATGAAATGCTTGAGGCCATTAACAATCCTGAAGACTCTGCTATGGGTACGCGCATGGTTCCGTTCTGCCGGGAACTATATATTGAACGTGATGATTTTATGGAGGATCCGCCCAAAAAGTTTTTCCGTCTGGCTCCGGGGCGTGAAGTCAGACTCAGATATGCCTATTTTGTAACCTGCCAGGAAGTGGTTAAAGATCCGCAAACCAATGAAATTGTTGAAATAAGATGTACTTATGATCCGGCTACAAAAGGGGGAGACTCTCCAGATGGACGAAAGGTCAAGGCAACTCTGCACTGGGTATCAGCCAGGCACGCGGCAAAAGCCGGGGTCAGACTTTATGACCGCCTTTTTTTAAAGCCAAACCCGGCTGAAGATGAGAAAAAGGGCATTGACTTTACAGAGCATATCAACCCGGATTCCCTGCAAGTCATAGATGATTGCCGCATTGAACCCGGACTGGAAAATCCTGATCCAGGTACAAACTATCAGTTTGAAAGACTCGGTTATTTCTGTGTTGACAGGGATTCTACGCCAGGCAATCCGGTTTTTAATCGCACAGTGACCTTGCGTGATGCCTGGGCCAAGATTAAGAAACAAAAGTAAGACAGATACCTTTTTCCTTCCGGTAAGAATTTAGTGTAGGTTTAGCATGAAAAATGATAAAAATATGACTGCAGCTGTGAGCTGTGCCTTGACCATTGCAGGTTCTGACTCAGGGGGTGGGGCCGGTATTCAGGCCGATTTAA
The DNA here is from genome assembly GCF_000934755.1 of Desulfonatronovibrio magnus. Classification (NCBI taxonomy): domain Bacteria; kingdom Pseudomonadati; phylum Thermodesulfobacteriota; class Desulfovibrionia; order Desulfovibrionales; family Desulfonatronovibrionaceae; genus Desulfonatronovibrio; species Desulfonatronovibrio magnus. The sequence goes on along the minus strand of NZ_KN882175.1, from coordinate 392,964 downwards.
AGACATTTACAATGCACCATGTCTATGGGCTCTCTGTGGTAACGGCGCTGACTGCTCAAAATACCATGGGAGTGCATGGAATTTATGTGCCTGATCCAGGTTTTGTAGCCCTGCAGCTTGAAAAGGTTCTTGAAGACTTTCCGGTAAAAGCAGCCAAAACAGGCATGCTTTTTTCTTCAGAGATTATTGAGGAAGTTGCCGGTGTCCTGCGCAGCGAGCAGCTGCCCCTTGTAGTTGACCCGGTCTGTGTCAGCCAGACAGGTCACAAACTGCTCAAAGATGATGCTGTGCAGGCACTTAAAAAAGAAATACTGCCTCTGGCAGCTCTAATCACACCCAACAAGCCTGAGGCGGAACTGCTGTGCGGCATCAGCATTGATTCCATGGAAGATGTGCTGCAGGCCATGAATATTTTGATGGATATGGGGGTCAAAGCAGTTTTGATAAAGGGCGGGCATTTTGAAGTGCAGGATGAAATGGTGGACTGGCTGGGCATTGCCGGCGCTGATCCTGTATCTGTTGTCAGACCCAGAATAAGCACCAGAAATACCCATGGCACAGGCTGCACTCTTTCTGCTGCCATAACAGCCAATGTTGCTAAGGGACAGGACATAACCGCTGCTGTGCAAAAGGCAAGAGATTATCTGCAAAAGGCCCTTGAGACCAGCTTTGATCTGGGACATGGTGACGGTCCGGTCAATCATTTACTATGAGTTGCGTCCTTTGAATGTCCTGTGGGGCTGGGTTTGCAAGTCATGAATCCCTGCCCAGTTCAGCACTTTTTTGAGTTGCCTTTTCTACGGCTTCCATAATGGCAGCCCTGACCGCTCTTTTATCCAGGGTTTTAAGACCCTGGATGGTGGTTCCGCCAGGAGATGTGACCATTTCCCTCAGTCCGGAAATGCAGGTATCCTGCATAAAGGTCATCTGGGCAGAACCTGCGAACAACTCCCTGACCATGGCTGTTGTTGTCTTGCGATCCAGCCCTTCCAGCACACCTGCTTCCACCATGCTTTCCATGAAATAAAATACATAGGCCGGACCAGAGCCGATAAGCCCTGTAAAAGCATCAAATGATTTTTCCGGAAGGATGAAGGTCTGCCCAAGACGGTTGAGCAGGGCAGTAATTAAATCTTTTTGATCTGAACCAAGAAGGGAGTGTTCCAGACAAAGCGCAAAGACACCCCGGTCCACAAGAGCCGGAGTGTTGGGCATGATTCGAACTACCGGACATTTGTTGTCCGACCACAGAATCAGGTTCCTGATTTGCACTCCTGCGGCTATGGACAGTATACATTTTGTCTCATTGATTAGAGGCAAAGTCTGTTGGATTACCGATTTCATCAGCCCGGGCTTGACTGCGTAAAAAATGTACGAACTCTTGTCAGCAACGTCCATGGGGGTTGACGCGGCTTGTATACCGTACTTTTGAACAAGAGCACCAACTCGGTCCTGATCCGGATCAAAAACATGAATTTGCAGATCCTTGCCCGGGGCAAGCCCGGCGATCATTGCGCCGCCCATGTTGCCCGCCCCGATGAAACCAATACTAATGGTCATGACCTTACTATCTCCAGCTGATTGAAAAAGTATGCGATTTCTGTTGCTGCTGTTTCCGGAGCATCTGAACCATGTACCGAGTTCTTTTCAATATCCAGCGCAAATGCCTTGCGGATTGTTCCTTCATCGGCATTGGCCGGATTGGTGGCTCCCATAACTTCCCGGTATTTGCTTATGGCGTCCTGGCCTTCCAGAACACTTACCACCACTGGTCCTGAGCACATGAAATCGGTCAGGCTGTCAAAAAAAGGTTTATCACTGTGAACCGCGTAAAAACCTTCAGCCTGTTTTTTGCTCAGGTGAATCATTTTCATGGCAGTAATTTTGAGTCCTGCATCCTGAATCATTTTGAGGATTGCTCCCTGCAGGTTTCTTTGTGTGGCATCGGGTTTGATGATGGACAGGGTTTGCTGGGTCATTGTCACTCCTTTATTAAAGTTTTCTTGCCCATAAAGAGAAGGGCTTTGTTATGGCCTGGTTCAGTTGATCCGGCCTGCATTATTGCGGGTGGCTGTACTGTATTTCTGGGCTGAAAGCAGCTCGGATATTCTGACAACCTCAACATTGCTGTTACGAATTCTACTCCAGTGCTGAAGAGCCTGGATTGTTTCAGGATAGGGATGGCCTATGGCAATGGCCATACCTTGTTTGATGGCCAGATTTTCAGCCTTGCTCAGTTGAAAAAGTATGGCCTGTTTGTCCTGGATATTGTCCAGAAAGATATGTCTCTTGAGAAAATCCACTCCTTTCCGGGCTGCCACATCTTTGGCTACGCTGCGAGGTGTAGTAAGACTGTCAAGGAAAAAAAGGCCTTTGCTGCCAATGATTTCCAAGGCTGTTGACATGCCATCCGAGTCCTGGGTGAATCTTGATCCCATATGATTATTGACCCCGATGGCTCCGGGCACCTGCTCGATATTGTCCAGAACTCTCTTTCTGATCTCATTGGAGTCCATGCCCACAAAAAGGGCTCCAGGGCCCGGTTCAATACCCTGGGGGTAGCCCAGAGGTTCCATGGGCAGGTGAAGCATGATTTCAACATTATTGGCCCTGGCGTAATCAGATACACTGCGGGTGCCGTCCATGAACGGCAAAATGGAAAAAACCACAGGGAAATCCAGCTGGTCAAGCCGCCGGGCGTATCCAAGACTGCCTCCGAGATCGTCGATAATAATGGCCATCTTGCCAGATCCGGGCAGGGGCTTTTCTATGATTTTTTCAAGAAAAAGTTTATGGGTCTTTTTGCCGTCAATGTTTATGTTCCAGACATTGGGATTAAGGCCCTGCTCAAGGGTGGCATTGGACAAAAATCTTTTCAGAGAATTGGCCAGCTTGCCAATGAACTCGTCCCTCGGGGTTGCTGTATAAATTTCAATTTCCTGATAATGATATGGTGTGCCGTAAAAAAATCTGTTCTCAACCTTCTTGTGTACCATGAGATCATTGGTTTGATCAGTGAGGGACATGGTCTGTAAAAGGGCCATATCCGCCTCCCAGACCCTGAGGTCAAAGTTGGCACCTATGCGCTCTTCATACATGAAAGGTCTGGGTGCAGCAGGCTCCGGAGGTTCGGGCTTTACAGGTTCACGAACTGCAACAGACTGCTCAGGCTGCTTGTATGTCGGGGCTGGAGCTTTCTCGCTTACAGTATGGGTTGTCACAGGGTCCTGCTTATGAGGCAGAAGCAGGATGGCAATCAGGCATAGCAAAGTTGTACCAAAAGCCGCAGTCCACAACAGGGAACGGACTCCGAGAAGTGGAGTCCGTTTCCTGGAGGACGTGGTTTTTTTCTTTTTCTTTCCTTTTTTTGCTGCTGAGGCCATGATGGGATTATCTTGTCGTAGTAAGCTCTTTTATTCTGGGCATTGATTTCAGGATTTCCAGAGAAAGACGCAATTGATTATCCTGGGCCAAGAGTTCCATTACTTCCTCACTTTGATCTAAATCTTCCTGATCTCGCATTTCCGGATTTCTCAGATGCATCTGCAGGCCGGATTCACGCAGGGCCGGATGCTGTGAGCCTTCCTCCTCACTTACCTGCTTTCGCTCAAAAGGTATGCGCAGATCCGGGGATATGCCTTCTGCCTGGATGGACCTTCCACTGGGGGTGTAATAAAGGGCAATGGTCAGCTTTATGGCAGATCCATCAGACAAGGGTATGATGCTTTGAACTGATCCTTTGCCAAATGTGTTTTCACCAATGACCAGCGCCCTGTTGCTGTCCTGGAGCGCTCCGGCCACAATCTCCGATGCAGAAGCTGAACCAGCGTTGATAAGTACAATCATGGGAGTTGTGGCATCAGCTGACCTTCTTCCAGCTGTGTAGTCCTTGCGTTGCCTTTCATCTCTGCCCTGGGTATAAACTATCAAGCCCTGATCCATGAAAAGATCGGCTACGGATACAGCCTGATCCAGGAGTCCTCCGGGGTTGTTGCGCAGGTCCAGTATCAGCCCTTTAAGTATCTGGTTAGAAGCGTACTTCTCAATTTCCTGGCGCAGGTCATCAGTAGTATTGCCTTTGAAATCAGTGATGCGCAGCTGAATATAGCCAGGTTCCAGCTCTAAGCTTCTTACGGAATGCACGGGAATTGTATCGCGGACAATTTCCACTTTTTTGGGCTTATTGTCTTCTCTCGACAAGATGGTGAGCACAACTGCCTCACCTTTGGGGCCGCGAATAAGTCGAACAGCATCTGTCAAGCTCATGCCCTGTGTGGATTTGGAATCCACTTCAAGAATCATATCTCCGGGCTGCAGGCCGGCCTTGTGAGCAGGAGTGTCTTCAATGGGGGCAATGACCACGAGCTGATTTTCTCTCATGCCGATTTGAATACCTATACCTCCAAATTCTCCGGAAAAGTCTTCCTGCATCATGCGCAGTTCATCTAAGGACACATAAGCTGAGTGGGGATCAAGCTTTTGCAGCATTCCCTCAATGGCACCCTGCAGAAGATATTCCCGTTCTTTTTCGTGGACATAGTTTTCTTCTATCAGGTGCATGACCTGACTGAATCTTTTCAGGCTTTCATATTGATCCTCTCTGGCCTGACCTGTCCAGGGCAGAATCATTATGACAAACAGAATTACAAAAATACCTATTAAATGGTTGACTCGCATTATCTCCTCCAGCTTATTGGGATCTTTATTGGTAAAATTCATGGTGGCAGATTTATATTAACAGTTTAGACTTCTTATCAGCGGCCTGCTATCCACGGGTCAGGGTTAATGGCTTTTTGCTTAAAACGCAATTCAAAATAAATACCGTGGGAGTTTATTTGAGGATAATATCCAGCCAACCCGATCTGTTCTCCTTTTTCCACATCCTGGCCCACCTGCAGGTGGCTGTCTGCGAGATAAGCATACAGGCTGTAATAATCATTGCCATGTAGTATTATAACCACTCTTCCAAAGCCGCGCAATGTGCCGTTATGTACCACTTTGCCCCAGGAGACCGAATGCACGGGCGCGTTTTCCATCAGAGCTATGCTAAGTCCATTGTGCGGGGGATCTGCAGAAGCATTAAAAGATGCAATGGTATTGCCTTCAGCCGGGGGAAACAAAGTACCTTTCAAAGTTGGAAATTCTCTGTCCTCAACGGCCTGGAGGCGAAATCGCAGATTTTCGATGATCTGCATTATTTCATTGACCACCTCTTCTCCGGCAAGCCTTTGAGCCCGTATTTCCTGCAGTTCATTTAAATAAGCCAGTTTTTCATTGAGCATTTGCCCTCTGACTGCATCAGTACGCTGCATTTGATTCTTTTGTTCTTCCTGCATGGACTGAAGACGGACCAGACTGGAGGCAACGTCAGCTGACTGGGTCTGCAAGAGAGCGTATTGCTCACGGGCAGCATCGTAAATTGCCCGCAACCATGATATATGCCGGTCCAGCTCGTTCCATTTGAGCATATCTGCCGCACTTGATCCACGACTTTCAAGGAATATGGGCCAGATATTCTGGAGCATAAGACTCAGCTCATCTCTTGTTTCTGCTCGTTGCGATGACAGAGCTTCATATTCATTGCGTATTTCCTGTTCACGCTCAGCCAGTTCTTCTAACCGTTTTTCGTGAGAGGCTACGTCGTGAGCAAGCTTATCCAGCCGGTCTTCTGCCCGGGCCAGCCTTGAATATGTTTCTCTTTCCTGCTGGGACAGTCTTTCCACAGTTCTTTGCTGTCTGAGAAGTTCCTGACGGCGCTGTTCAATCTGTGACTCAATGTTTTCAGCCGCCATATCAGTGGAACCTGTACACAGAAAAATCAAGACCAGACTCAGGCTTAGCACTATACGCTGAAAAGAGGTTGCTTTAATCATGGAGTATGAAGTGCTGCATTGTCGCTGAGAAATCTTTCAAGCGGGCAGTCTGCGCATTGGGGTTGTTTTTTTCTGCACCACTTTTTAGCTACCCTGACCAGCAGGGCATGGTATTCATTATACAGGTAAGTATCCTCAGGCAGGTTAGACATGAACATTTCTCTTATTTCGTCGTAACCGGCATCTTCGTGGATGATGCCGTGCCGGTTTAGAAGGCGCTGCGTGTAAGTGTCCACTACAAAGCTTGGTTTGTTCAGGGCATAAAGAATAATGCTGTCCGCAGTTTCAGGTCCAATTCCTTTGACCAGTAATAGTTTTTCCCGAACAGCATCAACGTTGTATTTTTCCAATACGGAAATATTCAGACCGCATTCATTGTGAAGAAAAAGGAGAAAATTTTTAAGACGCCGGGTTTTTATTCTGAAATATCCTGCAGGCCTGATAAGTGAGGCCATGGTTTCATCAGTCATGAAAAACATTTTATCCGGTTCCAGCATCTGACGGGATTTGAGGTTGAGAATGGCCTTTTCTACATTTTTCCAGTTTGTATTCTGAGTAAGGATGGCGCCTACCGCCACCTCAAAAGGGGTTTCTCCCGGCCACCAATTGCTGGGTCCAAGCTTGTCGTACATGGCCTGATACATTTCAAGCAGAAGGCTGGCTCTGTTCATTTTAAGGATATTCATGTTTGAATTCTCAAGTTCCAAAGTGCTGAATGGGATCATTTTTACAGAATCAGGGCCAATACTCAAGTTTTTATATTGTTTCTACGAAACTTATTCCCTGTAGGTGGACTATATTATTTCTGTTGCTGAGATGCTGGGTTTCCAGAGTCAGGACAAAGTTCAACTTCAGTATCTGTTTAGCGCTTTTAAGGAAAGCAGGGGACAGGCACTCCGGGACCCACTTGAACATCATTTTGTGCTTAAAATATCTCATTTTTTGGGACAAGTGGGTCCCGGAAGAGCCAGTCCCCCTCCGGGCTGTATGCCTCCGGGCAGGAAGCCATGCCACATGCAAAGCGCTAAACAGATACCAATTTCAAAATATTATGATAAAAAAATATTGAGTTGGGCCTGCTTTTCTAATATGAAAGTCTTTGAGTGTTTATCTTTACAACAAAAAATGTCCTGTTATCCCGTGCCCTGACGATCCCGGTGTCAGCTGGGTTTTGGGACAGCCCGCATTAGTCTTATGATGAGGAATAACAATGTCTCAGACAGCAATATTTTATGATCCAGTATTTCTGACCCATTCAGCCGGTCCAGGCCATCCTGAAAACGCGGACCGGCTGAGGGCAATCATGAATACTTTGAAAAATCATGAACACTTTTCTGACTTGCTCTATCCTGTTCCACGCAAGGCTCTGTCTGAGGAAATTGTTTACAATCATGCCAGACCTTATGTGCAACTGGTGCAGGAGAGAATTGCAGGTGGATATTCATCACTTGGTTTTCCTGATACCGGAGTAAGCTCTGGGTCATGGGATGCAGCTCTTGTAGCCACTGGATCAGTTCTGGATGCCATTGACCTGGTTGTTGGCGGTGAATGCAGGAATGCCTTTTGTGCTGTTCGTCCTCCAGGTCACCATGCCCGCCCCAATGTTGGAATGGGGTTTTGCCTGTTCAACAATATTGCAATTGGTGCATGGTATGCCTGGGAAAAATATGGCATGGACAGAATACTGATTATTGACTGGGATGCCCATCACGGCAACGGGACTCAGGAGTCTTTTTATGAGTATAAAGAGGTATTTTTCTTCAGTACCCATCAGTCCATGTGGTATCCTTTCACCGGTAATTATAATGAAACCGGAACTGGAGAAGGGCAGGGCACAACCATGAATATTCCTTTCCCGGCCGGAACTGACGGCAGTGAAGTTATTGCTGCTTTCAAGGACAGACTGGTTCCTGCCATGGAGAATTACAGACCTCAGCTTGTACTGGTTTCAGCCGGTTTTGATGCCTTGCGTGGAGACCCTTTGTGCAGAATGGCACTTGATGTGGAGGATTTCAGTGTATTGACCAGGATTGCCTTAGATATAGCTGACCAGTATGCTCAGGGCAAAGTTGTTTCTGTGTTGGAAGGTGGTTATGATCTTCCCGGTCTGACTGCTTCATGCGCGGCCCATGTTAAAGAGCTTAAAGGGGCCTGAGCCATGACCAAACTATCCTGTTTGACTAAACTTATCGTTATTTATGCATAATAAACTCATTTTTGCAATAATGCCCGGTAAACAGCATTATACATCTCATGTGAATCAGGCATGCTTCACAAGCCTGAATCCCTTAGGGCCCCTGCTTGCAAAGGACAAAAAAAACATTCGTTTTAGAGTTGGTACAAAACTTTGCTGCACTCTTGCTTCTCTCCTTTTTCTATTATTTGTTTTATCAGGTTTAGTCCTTGCTCATGATTCCTGGGAGGTAGATTTTAGTCCCGGCTATCCACAGGTTATGGAGATGACCCTGACTGATGCGGTTTTTATGGCCCTTCGCCATAATCGAAATCTTGAGAGTGCTTATCTGGACAGGGTGCTGGCAAGGTTTAACTTGCGCCGGGATCTCACTGAGTTTCACCCTGATCTTGAGGTCAATTTGCTGGCTGATACCAAATATACTGAGGATGAACTAAGATATAGAGGCAGTGCCCAGGAAGATGCCAGGATTTCGTCAAGGAGGTCTGGTGCTTCCGTGGAGACCAGGGTCAGGCAGAGAATACCTACAGGAGCAGAAATTAACTTTATCTGGGACAACCGGGCTGAAAGAGCAAGAAGTTCATCAAGGATGGATACCATGAGAAATGAGCCCATGGATTCAGCCTGGGGTGTGGATATCAGACAGCCTCTTCTTAAGGGAGGTGGAACTGAATACAACAGGGCTTCCTTAGAAAAGGCCAGGATTCGTGAGGAAAATGCAGTTCGTTCCCTTCGGGACCAGGTCATAAATACTGTTACCAATGTTATTACCAGCTATAGAACCCTGCTGAATGTATATCAGGACTTGAACATCCAGAAAGCTTCCTTAGAGCAGGCCAGGGAGCAGATGGAACTGACCAGACTTCTTATTTCCACAGGCAGAAGAGCAGCCAATGAAATTGTCCAGTCTGAAGCCAATGTGGCCAGACAGGAACTTGCTCTTGAATCAGCGAGAGCCAGCCTGGATGATGCCCAGCTTAACCTGCTTGGCTTACTGAATATTGGACAGGATATCACAATCATTCCCACAGAACAGGTAGAATTCAGGGCTGTTGAGCCAGATCTTAATGACTGTCTCAGAATAGCTTTTGAGCGAAATTCACAATACCTTAGTGTGCTTAATGAGAAACTAATTGCCCAACTTGACCTGATGCAGGCGAAAAATCAGAAATTGTGGGAACTTTCAGCTGATGCCGGCTACAGGCAGGGCTGGCATTCCAGGAGGCAGGACCCTGACTACAGAAGGGATGAGTGGAATGTTGGTCTTTCCCTGCGAGTTCCACTTCCCATTTATGGAGAGCCAAAATACAGGCATGAATCAGCTGAGCTTTCGGCACAAATCAACCTGAGAAAGGTTGATTTGAGAATCAGCAATGAGATGGAAAATCTTGAGAACAGGGTGATAAATGCTGTACGCAGTGTAGAATCCAGTTTAAAAAGAGTTAAACTGGCTCAAAGAACTGTGGAACTTTCAGAGCAAAATTATGAAGTCAGCCAGGTCCAGTTTCGCATGGGACGCATTTCAAACCAGGATTATGTCAGGGACCAGGATCGGCTGCGCGATGATCGATTAGCATTGAACCAGGCCATTATCAGTTATGAAAATTCTCTGACCATGCTGGATCAACTGCTGGCCACTACCTTAGATACCTGGGAAATTGACTTCACACCCAACAGGGCTGATCTGGAGCAGGAATTTCTGGGGAACAGAACCTGGATGCTGGGGGATTAGCAGCTCCTCACCCGGGCGGACCGGGACCGAGCGTGTGAGAAACTTTACAAGTCTGTCACTTTTCTGGAAATTGGGACAGACCCCGCGAGGTACTATAAAAAAGATTGATGCTGCATTGGTTCCTGGGAAAATTTGCTTAAATGAAAAAATTTACACAGCGAGGGACAGTCCCTTTGCCAGGCGCAAAGTTCTCGTCTTTGACGGAACTTTTCCTCTTGTTCCAAAGCTGGAGCATAGGAACAAGAGCAACTCACACTAATCAAAACCTGGATTCCGGCTTTCGCCGGAATGACGGTAAAGAGTAAAAAACTTGCTCCAACCGTCACCCCGGACTTGATCCGGGGTCCAGTTTTTTTTGAAGTTACTTGTAAGCTTTTCACCCGGGCAGCCTGGGACCGAGCCTGTGAGTAACTAAAAAATCAGCCTTAACACGAGATTGCTTCGCTTCGCTCGCAACAAGGATTGCCGCGCTCGAAGACTCGCTCGCAATGACACCTGAGCTGTCAGGGATGTAGTTGCTCAAAACCTGTCATCCACGAGGGAGCCTGAGCGACCGAAGCAATCTGTATGGTAAAACCATAATGTTTTGAATTTATTACATATACGATTGTAGTTACTTGTAGCAAATCAATAGTTAATTGTTGAAGAACAAAAGCCTGAATTCACTGCCTTAACCTGATAACAAATAACAATTAACAATTAACAGATAACAGATAACAGATGATCGTCAACAGTCATTGGAGTGTTGAATGTCTAAACATGATTTTTTTGAAAATATCCTGGAAAATATGGCTGATGGTGTCATGGCTATTGATTTTCAGGGTCGGATCATAATGTTCAACACAGCTGCCGGTGACATGCTGGGTCTGGCTCCTGAAAAAATCATCAATGATACTTTTGCCCGGGTCTTTCTAACAGGGATGGACGAAAATGATGACTTTAACCAGTTGGTCCTGGACGCAGTATATGAACAGGGAATCGGGTTAAGCAGTACTGTTGACTTTACTCGATACGATAAAAGGGTTGTTACCCTGTCAGTACGCTCTTCATATCTCAGTGAAAACGATAAGGATAAAAAAGGTGTTATTCTTGTATTTTCAGATGTCACTGAGTTGAAAAAGATGCAGGCCAGGCAGGAGGAAGATGCCCGCAAGCTTGGCAAGGCCTATCAGGATCTGGAACAGAAAAATGAGGAGCTTCAAAAAGCAGCGAAAAGGGTTCAGGTTGTCAGGTTTGTTTCCACATTACTCATCATCGGCCTTTTTCTAAGCATTGGTATATATCATTTTCAAGGCGATAATCTGCTTAAGGCTGTGCAGAGCGCAAGAAGCGATGATGTTACCAGATCACAGGATGAAACTGTACACGTAACTGTCTCCACGCGCCCTGTATCTACTTCGGTTTCCCTGGTGGGAAGCTTGGAACCCCTTGAAGAGATTGTTGTTACAGCGCCGTTTGACGGCAGGATCCTGGAGCGTAATTTTTCTTTCGGGCAAATGGTGGAGCAGGGTGAAGTGCTCATACTTATTGACTCTTCAGACTTGGAGATAAATCTTCGGAATGCAAGAAGTGATTATATTAAAACCAGGCAGCGTTATAATGAAATTCTTAACTGGGATACAGGTCTGGAAATGACCAGAGCCCGAAGAAGTTTAGTCAGAGCTGAGGATTCGCTGGAATTGCAGGAGCGAAAACTGGAGGAAGCTGAGCTTTTATTTGGAAAAGGGGTTATACCGGGTCAGGAACTGGAAAATGCCCAGCGACAGCATCAGAATGCCGTAGATGAGGTACGTTCATCCCGGGATGAACTTGAAACTGTAAGAGAAAAGGGCAGCAGGGAAAATATCGAGCTGGTGGAAATGGAGCTGGAAAATGCCAGGGTTAACCTTGAGAAGCTGGAAGTTCAAATCGAGCAAAGAAAGGTTAGAGCCCCGGTTTCCGGTGTCGTAATCCAGCCTGTTGGTGAAGATGGCAAAAAGACTGCTTTGGAGAGAGGTTCCAGAGTCAGTGCTGGAACAAGTCTTTTTGCTGTCGGCGATCTTAAGGGAATGACCGTGAGCACCAAGGTGGACGAGGTTGATGTACGAAAAATTTTTCCAGGACAAAGTGTCAGGGCCAGGGGAGATGCGTTTCCGGGCGTAACTTTGCAGGGAGAGGTTTCACATATATCTGCACAGGCCGTTGCAGGCTCTGGACGTCAGGGTGCCACCTTTGATGTCCGAGTTACTTTTCCAGAGCTGGATGAGAAAAGTCTCGAATATATAAGGGTGGGCATGTCTGCAGATCTCGAGGTGGTGGTATATGAAAACGATAATGCCATGATGGTGCCCTTGTCTTTTGTAAGAGTTGTCCGGGGAGCGTCCTTTGTCAGGCTGGTGGGGCCTGATGGGCAGGTTAGAGAAAGGGAAGTAGAAACAGGAATCACTACGTTGCGGGATGTGGAAATTGTTTCCGGAGTCGAGGCTGGTCAGAGACTGGCTCAATGGTAAAACAGGTACTAACACAGAACCGGGACAACAGGATTAATATGACACTGATCAGGATGGTTGATGTTTTCAAGTCATTCAAAATGGGGCCAGTGAATGTGGAAGTGCTCAAGGGTGTCAACATGGAAGTTCATGCCGGAGAATTGACGGCCATTGTAGGGACTTCAGGATGCGGCAAGTCAACATTGATGAATATTATGGGTTTTCTGGATCTTCCCGGTTCAGGAAAATATTACTTTGAAGAAAGGGAAACCTCCACCCTCAATGACTATGACCTGTCATTGATCAGAAACCGAAAGATCGGTTTTGTCTTTCAACAGTTCAATCTGCTGCCCAAACTGACTGCATTAGAGAATGTCTGCGTACCATTAGTTTACCGGGGGATGAAGCAGAAGGATCAGGTTGAAAAGGCCAGGGCCACTCTTAAACTGGTGGATATGGATGAACGCCGTGAGCACAAACCTTCCGAACTTTCCGGCGGACAGCAGCAAAGAGTAGCCATTGCCCGCGCCTTGAGTACTGATCCTGCCATTATCCTTGCTGATGAACCTACAGGTGCTCTGGACACAAAAGTCGGCCAGGACATCATGGATTTGTTTCTTGAACTCAACAGCAAAAGCCATATAACTATGGTCATCATCACTCATGATCCCAAAATTGCCGCCCAGTGCGGTCGCAAAATGAGCATGCGCGACGGCGTAATGCTGTAATTTATTATGATTAAGGCAAATATCAAAGAGGCTGTTCGCAGTCTGGCATCATCCAAGCAGCGCACAATACTGGCCCTGCTTGGGATTGTTATCGGTATTGGCTCAGTGATTGCTCTTGTTTCCACTGGAACCATTGTTCAGCGTGAGAGCATGAAACAGTTTATGGAAATGGGAACAGATGTTTTAAAGGTGCAGAAAGATATGCGCAGGGGCGAACAAAATACAGGGTTTCGCTTAGATGATGTCACGGATCTGGAATACTACATAGAAGGTATTTCCAGTGCTGCTCCCTATGCATCTGCGCATGGGGTGTTGAGGGTGGAAGGACAGAGATTTAATGTAGCAGCCATCGGTGTTACACAGTCATTCATTGATATTAATCAGATGCGTGTTGCTGAAGGAAGGTTCATCTCTGACCTGGACTATCTCATGTATCAGGCTGTTATTGGTGGTGGACTGGCCAACAATCTGCGGCAGGAAGGTATGGAACAGCTGGTGGGGCAGCAGATATTTTTTGAGGATCGCATGTTCACTGTTGTAGGTGAACTGGAACCTGTAGCTTTTGGTCCCATGCGGCCCTGGGAAAGCAATGAAGGCTTGATGATACCCATTTCTACAGCCTTGCGCATGAGTGAAAGCAGTTCAATCAGAGAAGTTATGGTAGTAAAGGACTCTAACCTGACTCATGATATGGCTCAGGAAAGAATGCAGGATTACTTTGAAAATCTGTCACGGCCTGAATCTGTGACTGTGCGCAGCGCAGAGCAGATTATTGAGCATATGGAAAAACAGATGCAGATGTTTACATTGCTGCTTGGGGCCATAGGGAGCATTTCTCTGATTGTTGGCGGAGTGGGTGTAATGAATGTCATGCTGGTTTCTGTGGCCGAACGAAAAAAAGAAATTGGAATCCGCCGGGCCCTGGGAGCCCAGAAAAAAGATATTCAAAGTCAGTTTCTTATGGAGTCTGTAATTTTGTCATTGCTGGGCGGATTTCTGGGGATTATTATTGGAATAGCTGTGTCATTTGGAATTTCAAAATTCTCCGGATGGGAATTCATGATTGTTTACGGCGCGGTATTTATAGGTGTGGGAGTATCTGCAGCGGTAGGTATCTTTTTTGGGTTTTATCCTGCCAGACAAGCTGCCAACCTTATTCCCATCCAGGCCTTACGTTCAGATTAGCACTTCATCCATATTGCCATGACAAACAAAAGCAAACCACCGCACTGGGAAATATCATCCAGGGAGAATATAAATTCAAGTGATCTGCCCGCTAATCATGCTCTAAGTATTTTCCGCTCTAAACCTGCAAGGACGTATAACCTTCGAGACCTTAGTGATGTTAAAGAGCTTTCGGGTGAAGAGGCTCGAAAACTTGTAAATGAACTGCTGATCCATCAGGTGGAACTGGACACACAGAATGAAGAACTTCGCCAGGCGCAGCAGGAGGTGGAGGCAGTCCGTAAAAAATATTTTGATCTTTTTGATCTTGCTCCTGTTGGTTATTGTACTGTTGATGAGAAAGGAGTATTAAAAGAAATCAATCTTTTAATGTCCCGGATGCTGGGTGCCCCCCGTGCAGGTTTGCTGGGAAAAAGCCTTGTACGTTTTGTCGTGGCCGGGGATCAGAGTGTATTTGTCCGTGCATTCAACAAGCTCTACAAAAGCAGGCAGCAGCAGTCTATGGAGATCAGGATTTCTCCGCAGAAGGAAGAGCATTTCTGGGCTCATGTGACCATGAATCTCTGCGCAAAAGGTGCCGGCAATGATTGCCAATTGACTGTGGTAGACATTACCGCACGTAAAAATGCTGAAAATGCTCTGAAGGAAAGTCGAGATCATTTAGAAATTATGGTTCAGGACCGTACAGAAAAGCTGCGCAGGGAAATCCAGGAACATAAGGAGCTGCAACAGGTTCTTGCCCTGAGCGAGCAACGGGCGTTTGCCCAGAGAAAAGCCATAGCCAGGCTTGCCTTAGATCCTTACGTAACTTCAGGAGATCTTGAGAATGCCTTGGAAACGATTCTTGAAGTCAGTACCAGAGTTACAGATGTCAGACGCGTAAGTGTGTGGAATTTTTCTGATGATCAGGCATGGCTTAATTGTGTTGGGCAGTTCTCCAGTGTTCAAAACATACCGCAATTTAATATGGCAATACAGACGAAAAACTGTTCAGAGTACATTGAAGCCATTGCCAGAGAAAACAGGATAGCAGTTGAGAACGCTTTGGAAGATCCGCGTACGAGATGTTTTTCTGAAGAATATCTTGAGCCAATGCAGGTCCGCTCACTGCTTGATGCCGGAATATTTATCGAAGGCCGAATGGAAGGGGTTGTTTGCTTTGAGCATGCAGGTTCGGTTAGAAGATGGCATCCTGATGAAGAAGCTTTCGCCACTACTGTGGCCGCCATTATTGCACAGCTTTATTCCAATTATGAGCGCAAAAAGGCTGAGAAACAGATCATGGAAGCCAATCAGCGGCTTGCTTCGGCTATGGAGGAAGCTAGAAAAATGGCTGCAAGGGCTGAGGAAGCATATCTAACCAAAAGTAAATTCCTGGCCAATATGAGTCATGAACTCCGAACTCCCATGAACGCTGTGCTGGGTTTTACCCATGTCCTTCTGCGCGACTCCTCGCTTTCCAGGAAAAATGTCAACTATATAAAACTTATTCAGGACAATGGCGGACATCTGCTGCGCCTTATCAATGATATTCTTGAAATGTCCAGAATAGAAGCGGGCAAGCTTGTTTTGAATGAGGATGATTTTTTTCTTCCGGAAATGCTGGACGATATTCTGAAAATGTTCTCACACGGTGCCGAAGGTATTGAACTGCGCCTTGAAAAGTCTCCTGAACTGCCCGTACAGGTTCGGGCAGACTATTCCAAATTACGAATGATTTTAATCAATATAGTGGGAAATGCGGTTAAATTTACTGATAAAGGTCATGTTAAACTCAAATGCCGGATAATGGATCAGCCCCATGAGGAAAATCAGACAGACAAGACCCTGATTATTGAGGTGGAAGACACAGGTCCAGGAATTGACGAACATGAGCTCTCAAAGATCTTTGATCCGTTCCATCAGACAGAAAAGGGTCTTTCAGCAGGGGGCACAGGTCTGGGGCTGTCCATCAGCTTAGAGTATATTAAAATTATGGGCGGCAATATTCATGTAGAAAGCACTCCTGGTCAGGGCAGTCGGTTCACTATAAAAGTACCAGTCCGCCCTGCATGGAATCTGGAATATCTTTTGCCGGACAAGCATACCCTGACTCATGACTCAATCCCCTGTCCGGACAGGCCATCTGCTTTTACTCCTCAATTTTCAGAAACAATGCGCAAATCCATTATTGAGGTGCTTTCTCAGGGTGATATATTCCGTCTTCTGGAACTGATAGATGATGCTGCCTTAGAAGATGAAGCAGGTGCCCAATTATTACGTTCCAAAGCTGAAAATTTTGACTATGCCGGGATAAGGCAGTTGCTTAAGCAGGGTGAGTGAAATGAAAAAGGAACATGATCCAGTGCTTGTGGATAAGCAGGCACTCAACCAAGGAAGGAATGATAAATGAAGTGCATGCCAAGAACCGGTAACATCATGCTGGTGGATGATACACCTGGAAATCTTAAACTACTGATGGACCTGCTGCGGGACAGAGGTTACAAAGTCTTAGCCTTTTTAAATGGACCTGATGCCCTGGCAGCAGCAGAAGACAATCCTCCTGATCTGATCCTCTTAGACATTGTCATGCCCAAAATGGATGGATATGAGGTTTGCAGACAGCTCAAAAGTAATGACAAACTCAAGGATATTCCTGTGCTTTTCATCAGTGCCCTGAGTGAACCTCAAGACAAGGTTCGTGCCTTTGCTGTGGGAGGTGCTGATTATGTTTCCAAACCAATTCAGCCTGAAGAAGTGGATGCCAGGGTGGAGACTCACCTCAGGCTGAGCAGATTGCTGCATCAGAGTCAGGAATGCAACAGAGTGCTCATTGAAGAGCTTCCCGATGTGGTCATGCGTTTTGACAGCAACGCACGGCATCAGTTTGTTTCCTCCGGAATTTCAGAGATCAGCGACCTTGATGCTGCACAGTACATTGGCAAAACGCATAGAGAACTGGGGTTTTCTGAAGCAATGTGCATGTTCTGGGAAGGAGTTATATCCAGGGTTTTTGCAACAGGTGAACGCGTGGAAAGAGAGATGCTTCTCGGTTCTGAAAGCAAACCTGTTTTTCATGATCTGAGACTTTTCCCTGAAAAGAATGCCAGAGGTGAAATTCAGTCTGTACTGGCCATAAGCCGAGACATAACTGCTCAGAAAAAAGCTGAGCTGGAAATGCTCAAGGCCAAACAAAAGGCAGAAGCTGCCAGTCTGGCCAAGTCACAATTTCTTAATAATATGAGCCATGAGATCAGAACTCCCCTCAACGGCATAACCGGAATCATGGAAATAATGTCCACCTGGGAAATGAATCCCGATCAGAAGGAAATGATTGATCTTGGAAACATTTCTGCCAAAAGACTGGCCAGTCTATTTTCAGATATTCTAGATCTATCCACCATTGAATCCGGTAAAATGGCCATCAGAAGTAAACATTTCTGCCCCAAAGAGTTGACTTCAATTGTCAACGACCTGTTCATGCTTTCAGTCAAGGAAAAAGGAATTGAGTATGAGTGCCATGTTGATCCTGACCTGCCGGAGACTCTAATTGGAGACAAGACAAGAGTTCAGCAGGTTTTATTTAACCTTGTGGGAAATGCCATCAAGTTTACTTCCCGGGGCAAGGTTGAGCTGTCTGTCACTACCTTGTCTCAATTGGAACCGGATAAGTGCAGAGTTCTTTTTTCCGTGGTTGACAACGGACCCGGTATTGCCGGTGAAAAGCTGGATGAGCTTTTCGAACCTTTTGTTCAGGCAGATGGATCATATTCGCGCCGTCATGAGGGCGCAGGACTTGGTCTGGGGCTGGTGCGCAGGCTGGTGGAGATGATGGACGGAAATATTTCCGTGGAAAGTGAGGAAGGGTATGGCACTGCAGTTCATGTGGCACTGACCTTTCAAACGTCTCACGCGAGTCGCGAAGATGACACTATCGATGCAGATGCTTACACCGGGCAGACATCATTGAAGATTTTGCTGGCAGAAGATGAACCTGTAAACCAGAAGATCATTTCCAAAATGCTTGAGACCATGGGGCACAAGATAGTCCTGGCCAATGACGGTTTGCAGGCTGTTCAGCTGATAATGGACAATGACTTTGATCTTGTATTAATGGATGTGCAGATGCCTGTAATGGATGGTCTGGAAGCAACAGCAGCTGTCAGAGAATCACAAGAACTGGGAGCCAAGAGCAATATTCCCATTATCGCGGTTACTGCTCATGCCCTGCCTGGAGACAAAGAAAGCTTCTTAAAGGCTGGAATGAATGATTATCTGGCAAAGCCGGTAAATATTGAAGAATTTAAGAGAGTGTTTAGAAAATATTGTGGAGTTCAGTAAAACTACAGCTACACTTTACTTTAGCTTCAATGGACTGGCTCTTTTGCCGCTGGATAGTCCATCTGTGTTGCGGTTTGAAGTCGCCACAAGTTCCTGTCCCTGGTGTCCGGGGCAATAATTAACACATAATGTAGCTGTAGTGATAAAGAGAAACACAATGAGTATTTTTTTCCGGATTTTTTTTGTTTTTATTTTTGCCATCCTGCCTCTGAATGTTGAAGCAAATTCAGAGCTTGAGTCAGTACTGCCAAAGATAAAAGGTGGAGAGGATGCTGATATTGCTGATTGGCCCTGGAACATAGCTCTGCTCAATGCCAATGTGCGTGATCCGTATAGAGCTCATTTTTGCGGTGGTACCTTTATTTCACCGCAGTGGATCATTACTGCCGCGCATTGCCTTGTGGATATGAGCGGCACCTTGAAACGCGCCCCCGAAGATATGCTTGTGCTTACCGGGCGAAGTAATTTGAGGGACGAAGCAGGCCAGATGATTCCGGTTAAGAAGCAGGTGCTGCATCCCGGCTATGATCCGTATAATTATGATTCTGATCTTGCTTTGCTGTATATTGAATATCCACCTGATGTTGCCACGGATTGGGGCTATATACCAATTATAGAATCAGGCGATCCTCTAAGCAGGGCTTTACCAGGCAACACGGCCTGGATAACTGGCTGGGGGGCACTTGATGGAGATAGAACATACCCTTTAGACCTCCAAAAGGCCAGTACTCCTCTGGTCAACCAGGAAGATCTTGTCAAAGCGTACATAGGGGTAAATGAGGTTACAGACAATATGATAGGGGCAGGGCCAGGAGACGGTTCAGTGGATACCTGTCATGGTGATTCCGGAGGGCCTCTTGTGGTGTATGACAGGGGTAAATTTGTGCTGGTGGGAGTGACAAGCTGGGGTCTTGAATGCGGAACGCCTGATGTGTACGGAGTGTATGTGCGGCTTTCAAATTACTGCGACTGGATCGTAGAAGTTACCGGCATAGATGATTGCATCCATGCTGACAGCAGCAGTTCCGGAGGTGGATGTACAGTGGCTTCAACTCAAAAGGCAGGCTTTGAATGGGTCATCATGCTGTCCTTGATTGTTTTGTTTAAATGCAGACGTATGTTGACTGCCTTGCGTATTACGCGTTTCTGAAAACATAAAAAATGAGCTGTTTGTCATAGCTATTTTGGGGTTAAAATCTAATTTTAACTGCATGGCACGGGGACTGTCCCCGGCTTCGGGACTGTCCCCAAATTGACTTTTCAGAAACGCGCAATGCTCCCTGCTGACTGCCTTGCGCATCAAAAGATAGCTTTGGCGTTGGCGTATATTACTTTTTTTTACTGAGGATGGTGATGTTGCTGCCTGGGAGGAGCAGGTTTGCCGATAAAAATGTGGCCAGCCAGTACATGGTTTTTTTAGAGTAAAAACAGACGTGAGTCAGGTCTCTCATGTAAGCCCATTGGCCAAAATCGTATTCTGGAAGACGAAATTGAGTTTTGATATAAAGTGATCCGCCAAGTTTAATCAAGTTCCACATGGTCAGGATATCCTGACCTGGTGTGCGCATATGTTCTACAACCTCAGTGCATGTGATAAAGTCATATTTTTTGTGCAGTAACTTATGGTCTGGTGAAAAAAGCGGATCAAATACTTTTACATTAAACCCCTGGCTTTGCAGCATCATGGGAAGGGGAGAGCCTGTTCCGCTGCCGAAATCCATACCTGAAGCAGGCAGTTTGTGGTGCAACATCACTTGCTGACAGACAGGTTTTAAAAAATTCTGATACCCTTTGTCCCGGGGATCATTATTATGAAGGAGATATCTCTTTTTTTCCTGTGCAGTGGTAAGGTGTTCCCATGGGGGTACAAAGACCAGCTGGCAGACATTACAAATATAAAAGCTGCGATTAAAGCCTTGAAAAAATAGTCGTGATTTTCCGGTACATAAAGAGCAGGTTGGGCTTGATTCGTCCGGGTTTTGATTTTCAGGAGGGCTCACAGTTGATGCTTTCCAGAATAAAAAAACCTCAGAAACAATGAGTTCTGAGGTTTTTTTGTTTGCGCAGTGCAAAAATATTTATTTAACTAACAGTGTTGACAGCACTGTATTTTTTGTGGCGGGGCCGACGAGACTCGAACTCGCGGCCTCTGGCGTGACAGGCCAGCGTTATAACCAACTTAACTACGGCCCCGCATATATGAAAAACATCTGGTGGGCGGAACAGGGCTCGAACCTGTGACCCTCGGCTTGTAAGGCCGATGCTCTCCCAACTGAGCTACCCGCCCCCGATGCGAGAAAAAGATGAATAATGACTTTGCAACAGGTTGTCAATCTTTTTTTTAATATTTTTGGAAAAAAACTTTTTTTACCTGCTGGACTATATTTTCATGAATTTCACTGACACCCTTCCGGGCATCAATAATATGAAATCTGTTCTGGTTGATGCCGGCCCATTCCAGATATCCCTTGCGGGTTTTCTCATGAAACTCCAGGCTTTCAGCTTCGAATCTGCCTTCTGATTTGGTCATTTTTTTCTGAATGTTGCGGCTTAGAGCCCTTTTCAGTCCTTCGTCAGCAGGAAGATCCAGCAATATTGTAAGCTCCGGCTCGACTCCCTGCACAGCGGCCTGATTCAGTTGGATCAGCAGATTAATATCAAGTCCTCTTGCATACCCCTGGTAAACAATCATGGAATCAGCAAAGCGATCGCAGATGACTGCCTGTTCCTTACTAAGGGCAGGCTTGATCAGGGTATGCACGTGCTGGCTTCTGTCGGCGAGATAAAGAAACAGCTCTGTTTCCGGTACAAGGTCAGTACTTTCCATGGAAAGCAGGATGTCGCGCAGCTCTAAACCCAGCCTGCTTCCTCCAGGTTCCTTGGTCAAAATTGTTGAAATACCATTTTCTTCTAAGTGCCCGGCGAGCAATTGGGCCTGGGTGGATTTTCCACAGCCTTCAATACCTTCAAAACTGATAAACACATTACCTCCTTAAGCAAATCCGGCATAGCGGCAGTTTTCTGTATACATGTTCAAGAGTTGGCATCCGTGTCAGAGCTTGAGAAATCTGGGTCGGCTGCAAGAGTAGGCTGGCGAGCTATAGTTTTTCGTACTTTCTGCAATGAATGCGAAGGTTTGGGCTCTGGTTCAGGCTGCTCGGGTTTTGGTGTACGGTGCGGGTTGTATAAAAAACGTCCCATGCTGCGCTGAAACTGGGACCAATGTCCTGCTCTGTCATGATTGTCTGATGGGTTGTCAAGAGCATTATCAATGGTATTCATCTTGGCATCAAGGTTGTCTGCAAAATGCAGAAGCAGGGCTTCTTGTGTTTTAGGCCTTTTGGGCGAACCATATTCCAGCTCTCCGTGATGGCTTAAAATGATATGCTTAAAATGCATGATGAGCTCTGGTGAAAGATTCTGTGCTTTGCTCAAAAAAGGATTGATCATTTCCAGACCAAGAAAGATATGCCCCATTAGTTTTCCTTCAGTAGAGTATTCTCTGGAAACACCCGCTGAAATTTCTCTTGCTTTGCCAATATCGTGCAATGCTGCACTGACTAAGAGTATATCTTTGTCAAGGGCAGGATACAAATCACAGATACTGTCGCATATTCTGCATACAGAAAGGGTGTGTTCCAGAAGACCTCCCATGTAGGCATGGTGTATTGTTTTGCCACCGGGAGTTTTTACCAGGGCCTCACGAATATCATTGTTTTTCAGGATTTTTTTGTAGAACCTGGTCCAGGGGGGGAATATTACTTTTTGATGCAGAAGACGCATCAGATCCTGGTAAAGCTCCTCTGGAGGGATGGAGGAAACCGGCAGAAAAAAAGAAAGATCAGTCTGCTCAGGGGGTACAAAATTCAATGTTTCAATATTCAACTGAAGCTGATCCCTGAAGCTCTGGGCAGCGGCAGTTACTTCAATAATTTGTTCTGAAGCGATCTGTTCAAAGTTGCGGCTTAAAGGGCTCCAGATTCTTGCTGGAATAGTGCCGCTGCTGTCCTGGAGGGTCATTTGCCAGTAAGGACCGTTTCTGGCCTGGTCCAGCCTGCTCTCAACTACGATGAACAGATCATGGACTTTCATTCCATCCTGGATATCCTGAATAAATAAATTTTTCTCTTTCATACTGTTGTCAAATAATTAAGCTTGAAGTATGGGCTCGTTCTTACGGGGTATGAATCATTTTTGTTTTACTGGATCCGGCAAGAAGGTAACGTTGAACTGCTATTATCATTGATTTTTATTGAAATAAAGCCCATAAATGGCTGCAGCAGAAATTGTACCGGGAATATTGGGCTTTTGTAACAGTTTAGCCATTTGCATGTGGCACGGCTTCCTGCCCGGAGGCATACAGCCCGGAGGGGGAATAGCTCTCCGAGCCCTTGTTTTATTAAATCTGTGTTTTACATCAACAAAAAACAAGGGCTGGGGTGCCTGTCCCCTGCTTACCTTAGAAAAGGGCTAAACTATTACGGGCTTTTTTGTATAATGGGCTGGGGACAGTCCTTAGTGCCACACCCAGGGAGCTAAACAATCACCTCATATTTATAGACTTAAGAAAACGCGTAATGCTCTCAATGTATAAGTGAATATTTGTAAAAGTCTGGATATATGCTGCATGAAAAGGCGAAATAGATTTTACCTGTGTCAGAGGATAAAACAAAATGGCAGGTCAGTCCCGGGAGGGCGGGACTGATTATTTTAAACGTTGATATAATTACAAAAGGATGGAACATGGCTAAAAAAAAGGGAGAAAGCAGGGTAAAGATTTACCTGGACTGGTGTAAAGGCTGTGGAATATGTGCAGCTTTTTGTCCCACCAAAACACTGAAAATCAGCCCAAAGGGCAAGGCAGAAGTTGTTAATGAGGAGGAGTGCATAAACTGTGGTTTCTGTGAGGTGCACTGTCCGGATTTTGCCATCATGGTTTATCCCAAAAATCAGGATGCAAACAATTGTGGTGCTGATGCCGGGCAATTTGCTGCCGGAGAAGATGAATCAGCAAAACCTGAGGCAGTTCCAACACCGGACAATCCTCAGCCAGCTGCCTCGCAAGGCTGATTACTTATCAGCAGTCTTTAAAGGGAATAAGGGTGTTGGATTATCTGCGGCTGCTTTGCACTAATGTTGGTATTTTATGTTGGTATTTCAGAACTTGAGAGTTGAAAGTTATCAGTTAACTGTTATTAGTTGAATAAAAATCATTATGATTTCAAATGTTAGGCTTTGAGGACGTCTGGATGTCTAAAGTTTGGAAAATGGCAATAAATCCAAAGTGTTGCACAAGAATTTTTGACTGTCCAGTTTAGAACATATGCCCAGGAGAATTCAGTCACCCAGACATTTACAAGGGGCTGCACTGCTATAACAAAACAATAAATTACAGGAAAAAATATGCCACCAAAAGCAAAAAAGAAACGACAAAATGAAGTGTTCGCTCTTGGCAATGAAGCGGTTGTCGAGGGCGCTTTACTGGCAGGTTGTGATTTTTATGCGGGTTATCCCATCACCCCATCCACTGAGATTGCAGAAGAGATGGCAAGACGTCTTCCATTTTTGGAAAATGGCGTTTTTATTCAGATGGAGGATGAAATTGCCAGCTTAGGAACAGTAATCGGTGCTTCTCTCGCTGGAAGAAAAGCCATGACCGCCACTTCAGGTCCGGGCTTTTCCCTGATGCAGGAGCATATAGGGTATGCGTGCATTACAGAAGTCCCCCTGGTGCTTGTCAATGTAATGAGAGCAGGACCAAGTACAGGGATGCCCACCAGTCCGGCCCAGGGAGATGTTCAGCAGGCCAGGTGGGGCACTCATGGGGATCATCCCATTATTGTTCTTTCAGCCGGGGATGTTCAGGAATGCCTGGAAATGACTGTTACTGCTTTTAACTTTGCTGAAAAATACAGAACTCCTGTTATTCTTCTGCTGGATGAGATAACAGCCCACACCCGTGAAAAGATTTCTATTCCTGATCCAGAAGATGCATTCATCTATTCCAGGCTTCTGCCCAGTATGCCCCCAGAATGGTACATGCCTTTTGAAGACAACATGCGGGGCGTATCAGCGATGCCTCCAGTGGGCACTGGCTACAGATATCATGTCACCGGTCTGACCCATGATGATCACGGCTATCCAACATCCAAACCCAAAGAGGTGGAGCACTTTGTTTACCGCCTGTTTCGCAAGATTGACCAGTTCTTTTATGATATACAGCTGGTGGACGAAGTGCAGTGCGAGGATGCTGACTGCTGCATAATTGCTTACGGCTGTGTGGCCAGGTCGGCTGAGCTTGCTGTGCAGCTGGCCAGAGAACAGGGAGAAAAGGTTGGTCTTCTCAAGCTCAGGACCCTGTTTCCTTTTCCAAGGCCAATAGTGGAAAAGATGATCCGACAGTGTTCATCGGTTCTTGTTCCAGAAATGAATATGGGGCAGATTTCCCGTGAGGTAAAAAGGGTAAACAATGGTCAGACCAAGGTCCTTACTTTGAACAGAATTGACGGGCAGATCATTACGCCCGGCGAAATACTTAAAAAAATCCTTAAAGGATAAGATATGGCAAAAGTAACTCAACTCATACATAATTATTTGAGGCACACCAAGAAATTTCCCCATGTGTTCTGCCCAGGATGCGGACATGGGATTGTACTTGGTTCTTTGATTAGAAGTGTTCACTCCATGAACATCCCCAAGGATGATATAGTGGTAGTTGCCGGAATTGGATGTTCAGGACGGATTCCGGTTTATGTTGATTTTAATACTGTTCATACAACACACGGCCGGGCGCTGACATTTGCCACAGGAATCAAGCTGGCTAATCCCAGGCTCAAGGTTATTGTCATCATGGGTGATGGAGATGCCCTGTCAATTGGTGGGAACCATTTGATTCATGCTGCGCGCAGAAATATCGGGCTGACTACTCTGGTCCTCAATAACCATATTTACGGCATGACCGGAGGTCAGAGTTCGTCCACTACTCCTTTTGGCTGCTATTCCACCACAACACCTTTCGGGCAAATGGAAAAGGAGTTTGATATAGCTGAAGTAACAAGAGCCTGCGGGGCCAACTTTGTGGCCAGAGCCACGGTAATGCAGGCCAATCTCATGGACAGACTTATTTCCACCGCCCTGGAGCATCCCGGGTTCAACCTTGTCGAGCTTATCACTCCCTGTCATACCCAGTTTGGGCGCAAGAACAAATATAAAACCACTGTTGATATGTATAAATGGCTGAAAAAAAACGCCACTCCCATCGAAAAGTACAGGGAACTTCCCCCTGAAAAACAGAAAGACAGGATTTCAACGGGTATTTTTGTGCAAAAGGACTGCGCAGGACTTGAACAGAGATATATTGAGGCGCGTCAAAAGCTTACAGGAGGTGGGAAATGATCAAAGATACTCCGTTGAACAGGTTTGAAATTCGCCTGTCCGGTCTTGGAGGGCAGGGCATTCTGACTCTTGGAAAAATCATGGGCCAGGCGCTGGCTCTGGATCACGGCTTTTACGTAACCCAGACTCAGAGTTATGGTCCTGAGGCGAGAGGGGGGGCCAGCCGGTCAGATCTGGTCATCAGTTCCTCCACCATAAGCTATCCTAAAACCATAAACTTAGACCTTCTCGTAGCTCTGAGTCAGGAGGCGTGCAACAAGTTTTTCACCAACCTGAAAAATGGCGGTTTTCTGGTGGTAGACACCTCCATGGTGGCTCAGACTCCGACAAATATTTATTGGGGCCTGCCATTTACAGATATGGCCAAAAAGGTCGGACTGGTGCAGACTACAAATATTGTGACCCTGGGTGCTTTGACTCATTTTCTGCCCTTTATGAAGCCTGCTTCAGTGCGCAAAAGCCTTAAAAGCACGTTGCCGGCGAAAATTATTGATATTAACCTTAAAGCTTATAATGCGGGGTTTAACAAGGCCAAGAGAGATTACCCCGATGCTCCGGAAAAATGGACATTCTCCTGACAAATGATGACGGCATACATGCTGTAGGCATCAAGGCCCTTTACCGGGCGTTGACAGGGGCCGGGCACACTGTTCGTGTGGTGGCCCCTGTCACTGAACAGAGCGCTGTAGGTCACTCAGTGACAATTTTCTCTCCTGTGAGAGTTAAGGAAATCTCTGAGGATGGATACAAGGGCATGGCAGTGAGCGGAACTCCTGTGGACTGCGTAAAATGGGCCATGAATGCCTATCTTGATAAAATGCCTGATCTTGTGGTGTCCGGCATCAACAACGGGGCCAATGTGGGTATTGATGTTCTTTATTCAGGAACTGTGTCCGCAGCAACTGAAAGCGCTCTTGCTGGAATTCCTTCTCTTGCAGTATCCATAGATGATTTCAGGCCGACAGATCTGAGCGCCCAGGCAGCCTGGACTGCTGAACTGCTCTTGAAATTTCCATGGGACAGGCTTCCGGCGCAAAATGTTCTGAACCTGAATTTTCCAAGTTGTGCGTTGAGTAGCGTCAAAGGTGTCAAGGTCTGCCCTCAGACCAATGTTGTCTATTGTGATTATTATAATTGCCGCAAGGATCCGCGAGGCAGACCATACTACTGGCTGGGCGGGGAAATTCCCATGGAAAAGGTTGATCCTGGAGCTGATCGGGCACTGCTTAGCAAGGATTATATCACTTTAACTCCTCTTAGATTTGAACTTACCAACTTTGCTGCCATGAATGAGTTGCAAGAACTTGTTCAATCGATTAGTATGTCTTAATTTCAATCAACACAACAGCCTGTGTTAAAGGTGGTACAACCTTCTGCACGGCAGGGGAAAGCCCTGATATAAGGCTCTTGCGATATTTGTGACTGATTAATAGTAACTTACCGTTTCAGTCCTGTAGAAAAAAACAAGAATTTTTTTAACCTTGAAAGAGCAATGATGCCCAAGATCCTTATTCTTCAGCCTTCAGCCTTCAGCCTGAAAAGCAAGGTTATCGCCCAAACTTAACTATTCTTGTTTAAATTGAGCTGTGGGCACAGCCCGCATTAGTCATTCCAGCTGTTGATTTATCATGGCTGGTTCGAAGATAGTCATGGCAATCTGCTGACTATGGTCGGGCAGGTATATAGAGACTTAGATGTAAACCGTTTCCTGAAAACCGGTGCCGGATTTCAGGAAACGGTTTAAGCTTCAAACAAACCATTGTATACTATAAGGAGGTTCTGTTATGCCCTTGACGTCACCCAAAGAAATGTTTGATCGGGCGTATGATGGTAAATATGCCATCGGCGCATTCAACGTCAACAATATGGAAATTATTCAGGGAATCATCAAAGCAGCTGAAGAAGAGCAATCACCATTGATTCTGCAGGTCTCTGCCGGTGCAAGAAAGTATGCCGGCCAGGGATACATTATTAAACTCATGGAAGCAGCTCTTGAGGAAGCTGATCTGCCTATTGTCCTGCACTTAGACCATGGACAGACCTTTGAAATCTGCAAGGAAGTTATTGACGGGGGCTTTACCTCAGTCATGATTGACGGTTCTCATCTGTCTTTTGAGGAGAATATTGCGCTGACTAAGCAGGTTGTGGAATATGCCCATGATAAAAATGTATGGGTTGAAGCTGAACTTGGAAGGCTTGCAGGTGTAGAGGATGAAGTAAGTTCTGAAGAAAATGTCTATACAGTGCCTGATGAAGCAGCGGAATTTGTTGAACGTACGGGCTGCGATTCTCTCGCTATTGCCATTGGCACAAGCCATGGAGCGTACAAGTTCAAAGGAGAGCCAAAGCTTGATTTCGACCGTCTGGAAACAATATCCTCCATGTTGCCGAGATATCCCTTAGTTCTTCATGGTGCTTCTTCGGTTTTGCCGGAATTTGTTGCCATGGCCAATGAATACGGCGGACAGGTTGCTGATGCCAAGGGAGTGCCAGAAGATTTTCTGCGCAAGGCTGCAACCATGGGTGTGTGTAAAATAAATATTGACACAGATATTCGTCTGGCCATGACTGCTGTTATTCGCAAATTTTTCAAGGAAAATCCACAGGAATTTGATCCACGAAGCTATCTTAAACCCGCCCGCCAGGCAGTCAAGGATATGGTGCAGCACAAAATCAAAACTGTTCTTGGATCATCAAACAAGATATAAAGGAGATATAAATGGCCATTAAGGTAGGTATGAACGGCTTTGGCAGAATCGGCAGGTATATGGCCAGGCTTCTGGCCGGAAATAAGGAAATGGAGCTTGTGGCAGTCAATGCCAGAGCAGATAATGAACAACTGGCTCATCTGCTGCAGTTTGATTCAGTCCATGGAACTTTTAGTAAGGAAGTCAGCCCCACAGACAACGGTTTTGCAGTGGACGGCCAGGAAGTTCAGGTGACCAGGAAAGGTCCTGGCGAGTGGGTTTGGAAAGATCTTGGTGTGGACATGGTTCTTGAAACAACAGGAAAGTTTACTGATCGCGAGAGCTGCGAGAAGCATTTAAGCTGCGGAGGCAAAAAGGTGCTTATCAGTGCTCCTGGTAAAAATGCTGATGCAACCATTGTCATGGGAGTAAATGATTCTACTCTCAAAGCAGATGATAGGATTGTTTCCAACGCGTCATGCACCACTAATTGTCTTGCCCCGGCAGCCAAGGTTCTGGTGGATAATTTTGGTTTCAAGCATGGTCTTATGACTACAATTCATGCTTATACCATGAGCCAGCGCATTCTGGACGGAACTCACAAGGATATCCGCCGGGCCAGGGCTGCGGCCATGTCCATGATCCCTACCACTACTGGAGCGGCGAGGGCAGTCAGTCAGGTAATTCCAGCCTTAGAAGGCAAGCTGGATGGAATGGCAGTAAGGGTTCCTACACCTAATGTATCGCTTGTTGATCTTGTGGCTGAAGTGGAAAAGAGCACCAGTGCAGAAGATGTGAACAATGCCCTCAAGGCTGCTGCCGAAGGTCCCATGAAAGGCCCTCTGGGGTATACTGTCAAGCCTCTGGTTTCCATTGATTACAATGGCAGCATTCACGGCGGTGTAGTTGATGCCCTTTCCACCACAGTTATGAATGGAACCATGGTCAAGCTTATAATCTGGTATGACAATGAGGCCGGTTTCTGCAATCAGTTTCTGAGGCTGATGGAAAAGGTCAAAGCCAATATGTAGCAATATTGATAAACCTTTAACGCTACAGCGACACTTTATTTAGTTATAAGCTCCTCACCCGGTCCGCCCGGGTGAAGAGCTTACAAGTAACTAAAACCAAATTAGTAATAAATTCACAGCATTATGGTTTTACCATACAGATTGTTTCGGTCGCTTAGGCTCCCTCGTGGGTGACAGGTTTTGAGCAACTACATCCCTGACAGCTCAGGTGTCATTGCGAGCGAGTCTTCGAGCGCGGCAATCTCTAACGCGTTAAGGCTATTTTATGTTACTCACAGGTTAGGTCCCGGTCCGCCCGGGTGAGGAGCTTCTTAGGAAATAACCTTAAATCCCCAGCCTCCATCCTTCAACCCCTTACCATTACTCCCTCCAATGACCGGTATAAAGTGAAAAAAAGAACAACTTGAAAATTTTTGAGAAACCGATAAGATGTTCATACATAATAGGGTGGAAAGCTTCAAGATTTGCTTCGTTAAAGGGTATTGCCATTTGTGTGGAGCCTTGCAGCACTTCCCAAAATATGGAGACAGTCTGAGAGTCAAGGCTTTCGGCTTGATCTTGTTAAGCTCATAAAGGGTTGGCACTATTTTGTCTTAGTGGATGATGCAGTAACTTCCCGGAGTTTTATGGAGCACGCTGATATAATAATTTATTATATTTAAAAAAAATCTTGACTTAAACAGCGTTTTCAGGTTTTTAATTATGTAACAAAATAAGATTAGAGCTTTTTTAACTCAACCAGACTTTAGGAGGTCTAAATGAAAAAGGGTAGTTTAATTTTTTTGCTGGCCGGTTTTCTGGCTTTGTCCTTTTGCTTGAGCTTTGACAAGGCAGATGCTCAGAGAAGGGCTTTTCTTGCCTTTGGCGGCGGTCCCACCGGCGGTACATTCAACTATTTTGCCAATGGCATGGCCATATATCTTGGCAGGCACGTGCCTAATCTTGAAATGTCATCTGAGGGATCTGGAGGATCTGGTGAAAACCTTAGAAGAATCAACGCCGGTCAGATAGATTATGGTATTGTTTACTCAGGGGATGCTTACCTTGGCAGATTGGGGCTGCTTCCCAATGACGAAAGGAAATACGAAAATGTAATGTCTGTGGCCTATTTGTACGGTGCTCCTGCCCAGTTGGTTGTAAGAGCAAGAGATGAGATTTCTTCAGCCAAAGATCTTGTAGGCAAGAGAGTGGCCGTAGGTAATGCCGGATCAGGTGCTGCACTGTCTGCAGAAAGATTTTTCAGGCACATTGGAATATGGGATGACATCAGACCTCAGTTCTTAGGCTACTCACCTGCTGCATCTGCTTTTAGAGATGGTAATATTGATGCTTTCTGGGTGCTTGTGGGTTATCCCAATGCCTCGGTTATTGAAGCTGCCACCCAGACCAGAATTGATCTTGTCAATCTGCATATTGATGCTGAAGAGTCCGGGTTTTATGATGAATACCCATTTTATGAGAGAGTTGTTATTCCCGGCGAAACATATCGCGGTCAGGAAAACGATGTGTACTCCTTTCAGGACTCAACATTCTGGTGCGCCGGAGCAGGAGTGGATGAAGACATAGTGTATGAATCTGTAAAAACCATTTTTTCCGAAGCCGGTCTGCAGCATATGCGTACAGCTCACGGTGCTGCCCGGGAAATGAGCATTGAAAACGGCATTATGGGTGCGTCAGTTCCATTGCATCCTGGAGCATATCGCTTCTGGAGCGAGCAGGGTATTGATATTCCTGAGCACTTGAAGCCGTAAAGTAATGATCTTTTTAAGAGAACCGGATTTTTTAGTCCGGTTCTCTTTTTTTTCAGGTCTAATGCGGGCTGTGCCCACGACCCAATTTAAACAAGAATAGTTAAGTTTGGGCGATAACCTTACTTTTCAGGCTGAAGGCTGAAGAATAAGGATCTTGGGCATCATTGCTCTTTCAAGGTTATAAAAAATTCTTGTTTTTTTTCTACAGGATTGAAACGGTAAGTTACTAAACTATTACCACTACAGTGATACTTTATTCAATGGTAGTATCTGTTTAGCGCTTTGCATGTGGCACGGCTTCCTGCCCGGAGGCATACAGCCCGGAGGGGGACTGCTCTTCCGGGACCCGCTTATCCCGAAAATGAGTCATTTTGAGCACAAATTGATGATCAAGTGGGTCCCGGAGTGCCTGTCCCCTGCTTTCCTTAAAAGCGCTAAACAGATACCAATTGTAAAGATGACTGGCTCTATTGCCGCCGGGTTTTACGGTTTGAGTCCGGCAAAAGTGTCTGTTCCCGATGGCCAGACAATAATTTACACAGAATGTCGCTGTAGTGTCCCCTTTGTCAAATTTTTAAAATATGAGGTGTAAAGGCGAGATGTCGGATATCAAGGACCTTACAGAAGAACAAAAACAAGAGCTGGAAAAAATAAAGGCCAAGGAATCCAAGTTTGGTAGAAGGCTGACCCCGTTCTGGCATGTACTGGTATGTGTGTTGGGTGCGGCAATGGTATTCTTTTACTTGTATTCCGCAGGTGTACAGCCCTTTAGTGACCAATACCATCGTGGTGTTTATGTGCTGCTGACCTATGTGATGATTTTTATCTCTTTTCCCTTCTGGTCCAAATCCAACATGCATCGCCCGACAATAGTAGATATTGGTCTAGCTCTTACGTCCATATTTGTTGTTGGATACTGGATTTTGGAATTTGAAAATCTGGCCTACAGAATGGGTGCAGAGACTCAGATGGATATCTGGGTAAGTATTGTCGGTATTGTGCTTTCTCTTGAAGTCAGCAGAAGGGTTTTGGGGTGGTCCATCACCATTGGAGGCCTGCTTTTTCTTGTCTATGGTTATTTTGGTCCATACATGCCCGGCATCATTGCGCATAGAGGATTTGATATTGAGCGTCTGGCAACTTTTTTGTACCTGACTCAGGACGGTGTTTTCGGAGTCATGTGTAATGTTCTGGTGACTTATGTAATTATATTTATCTTTTTTGGTTCCTTTCTGCAGCAGTCAGGAGTGGGCAGGTTTTTTATTGACTGGCCCCTGGCCCTTGCTGGCAGAAGTCTTGGTGGTCCGGCTAAAGTATCAGTTGTAGCGTCAGGTTTTTTTGGTTCAGTTTCCGGATCAGCCATCGCCAATACAGTTTCCACAGGTTCATTTACCATCCCTTTGATGAAAAGGGCCGGTTTCAGACCGCATGTGGCAGGAGCCATTGAGCCTGCCGCATCCATAGGCGGTATGTTTATGCCGCCCATTATGGGAGCGGGTGGATTTTTAATGGCTGAGATGACCAATACTCCATACGTTCAGATCATGGCCATTGCTGTTTTTCCTGCCCTTCTTTATTTTATTTCTGTATTTGTCATGATTCACTTTGAGGCCAAAAAACAAAATATTCGCGGCATTGTGGATGAAAATTCACCCAAAGCAAGAGAAGTTTTTAAACAGCACTGGTTCAAGGCCATGCCACTTGTCATTATTGTAGCCATGATGTTGTTTGGATATTCTCCGGGCATGGCGGCTTTCTGGGCCACTATTTCCTGTGTTGTCATCAGCTGGGTGGATAAAGAATATCGTATGGGTCCCAGTCAAATTTGGAGAGCCATAGTAGTTGGTGCTCGTAATACACTGGTCATTGGCGCAACTGTAGGTGTTATTGGTATTATTGTCGGTACAATTTCCTTGAGTGGAATAGGGCTGAAATTTTCCGATCTGATTATCTCTCTTTCTGGTGGAAACCTGCTGATTGCCATGATTCTTATTGCCTTTGCCTCCCTTGTTCTCGGCATGGGCGTTCCAGTTACTGCTTCTTACCTCATTGTAGCTGTGCTTGCAGTGCCGGCCCTGCATGAGCTGGGCGTAAGCCTCATTGCCGCGCATATGATAGTCTACTGGTTCAGTCAGAACTCCAACGTAACTCCACCTGTGTGCGTAGCTGCATATGCTGGTGCGGCCATTGCCGGATCTGATCCGTGGCGCACGGGCTGGACTGCATTGAAGTTTTCCAAGCTGATTTATGTTGTGCCGTTTCTTTTTGCTTATGAGCCGGCTATGGTGCTGCAGGGCAGTGTTCAGGAAATTGCCATGGTTTACTTTGCAGCCACCATTGGTACCATCGCCTTTTCTGCCTGGTCCATGTTTTATCTTGTCAGGAAAACCACACTTATCGAATGGATCGTCTTCGGTGTTGGAACTTATCTGTGCTTCAGCCCTGATATTGTGAAGGATATAATAGGTATTTCCCTTGTAACTTTGGTTATTTTAAATCAGTACCGAAAAAATAAAAGAGACAGGCAGAAGCTTGAAGCTCTGAGGACTGCGTAGTACGTGATGTTTTTTATACTTGTGAGTCATTAACTCACTCATTTTTTTAGTTTTATAAAAAGGGTCTGCTTTCAACAGGCCCTTTTTTGTACTTTCACAGCGCTTTTTCAAGGAAATAAAGTAGCGTATAAGTGTTTGTAAACATAATTATTTTTCTTTTATTTTGCTATATTGTTGATTTGATCGTCGGTGATCCTCGCTCCTGGCCACATCCGGTCAAGGTTCTTGGCAAAGCCATTAACTTTATCGAGCATAAGTGCAGAATAACCGGTTTCAGCCTCAGGAAATGCGGCTTTATCGTTCTTTTCCTGGGTGTTTTTCTCATTCTTTTCCTTGTTTCTCTCTGTATTTCTCTTCCCTTTTTCGGTCTGGTCATCTCCCTTTATCTCGGTTACGCATCTCTGGCCCTTGGGTGTCTGATCCATGAAACACGTAAAGCCCAAAAACTCATAGCCGGCAAAAATATACAGCAGGCCAGGGAGGCTGTAGCCTGTTTAGTGAGCAGGGACACAGAACATCTGGATCAGCAGGGGCTCTATCAAGCCCTTGCCGAGTCAGTCTCTGAAAACTATAATGATGCTTTTTGTGCGCCGTTTATGTATTTAAGTCTTCTTGGAGTTCCGTGGGTTTGGGCCTATAAATTTGTCAGCACTCTTGATTCCATGTGGGGTTACAAGGTGTCGCACTGGAAGGATCTGGGTTATGCGGCGGCTAAGGCTGACGATATTCTGGCCTGGATACCGGCGAGAACAGGTGCCTTGTCAATGCTGGTGGCCAGTAGAATATTGCGTCTTGAAAGTTCAGTATCATGGTCCAGAATTGCCGGGGATGCCCGCAAAACAGACAGTCCCAATGCTGGCTGGACAATGTCTGCTGCTGCTCATCTTCTAAATGTGCGCATGGGCGGAGCTGCTTCTTATTTCGGCAAGACGCGCATCAAGCCGGAAATAGGCAGTGGTGATAATGCTTATTCAAAATCCAAGATTGATGAACTCATAAACCTTATTGTGCTGAGTTCAATTATTTATGCAGCCTTTTTTACTCTTATTGCCTTGATTATCAGCTGAAGTTTTCTGATCCTGAAACCTTAAAACGCATAATACTGGTGTCAGGATAGTACTTGCCTCCCTGTTTTTTTCCCTTTACTTCAAAATTGTCAAAAAAGAATTGAGGTCATATTGCATGTAACGCAATTCGTATGGACGATTATTATTCGGCGTATTAAGAAAAAAATTATGGACATTCATACAGCCTCAACAAGCAATCCCTCAAATAATTCTCTGGACTACCTTTCCAGTCCGGAATTCAAGAATATGGTCCGCGAAGAACTGTCCGATATCCTGGCAGATTTCATAGCAACTCAGGAAAAACGAGCTAGTCATGTCTCGCTTATTGAGCGTATAGTCCGAGTTGAAGAAGCCCAGCGCGCCCATGAGCAATTGACCAGATCTCTGTTAGAACAGACAAATATGCGCTTCGAGGAAATGCAAAGGAATATAGATAAACGTTTTGATGCCTCATATAAGCGCTTCGAAGAAATGCAAAAAAACATGAATAAACGCTTTGAGGCCATGGAAAAACGTTTTGAAGCTATGGATAAGCGTTTTGAAGCCATGGATAAACGTTTCGAGGGTTTAAACCGTCGCCTTGACCGATTCATGTTCTGGGCTTTGGGATTGACCATATCCGCCACCTTCCTGATCATCACCTTTCTACGATAACTTCATAGAATTATATAAAATATAAATTCAGGCACTTACAAGCTTCAGTATATTTGCGCTTGTTCCCAGCTTTAGCCAGGGGGACGAGGGGTATAAGTTGCTCACAGCTTTGGCCCAAGGCATCCCTGGTGAGGACCGAACCTGTGAGTAACTTTACGAGTCTGTCACTTTTCTGGAAATTGGGACAGTCCCCGCGAGGTACTATAAAAAAGATTGATACTGCATTGGTTCCTGGAAGAAATTGGCTTTAATGACAAAATTTACACAGCGAGGGACAGTCCCTGTGCCAAGCGCAAAGTTCCCATCTTTGACGGAATTTTTCAGGCAAATGTGCATCAATCATATGCAAAAATCGTAAAAACATTAAAACTGTAAACGTCTGATTTTGTTGATAATTTGGTTTTAGTTACTTAGAAGCTTTTCACCCGGGCGGTCGGGGACCGAACCTGTGAGAAAAAATAAGCTTGGTGAACAGACAAGGAGATTATAACATGAGAGGTTGTAACTTATCATTATCAAATTTTTTTCATCTTGACAAGCTATAACTTTTTTCAAAAGGCAGACAGGGTAGACAGAGCACTTATCTTGTCATACGGACACACTTCTTAAAGCTTCTTTGTTCAGGTTTCAGGTGATTTTCTATATCCAGCATACAAAGTTCAAATTGTTTTTCCAGCTCAGGCAAAAGGTATTCTATTTTTTCAAGATTTTTTGGCAGACCCTGGGATTCTATTTTTTGGATTTTCTCGCTCATGGCTATGTAACCGGTATTGGCTGAAACACTCTTTGTAAATTTCATAAAATGACTTTTTTTTGTAATCGAAAGGTAGACAGATGTGCTTGTCCCTTGCCAACAGTTTGGTGGCAAACATCCTCATGTTGTTTGGATGAAAGGCCCTTATTAATTGTCCCTTTAGTTATAAAAAAAACAGAAAGTTCTTGACCGTGCCTAATATTTTGAATAATAGTGTACAAAAAGCAGGTAGAAACAGAATGATTGACGAAAAAGATATAAAGATTTTGAACTTGCTTCAAGAAAGCTGCCGTGTATCCAATGCGGAAATTGCCAGGCGTCTTGGTATGGCTCCTTCGGCAATCCTGGAGCGCATACGCAAGCTGGAGAAAAAAGGAGTAATCAAGGGCTATGAGCTCAGGATTGATCCCAAGGCAATAGGTCTGACCCTGACAGTAATTACCCTGATCAAGACTGATGAAGATGTAGGTTCAACCAGGGTCGGCAAAGAACTGGCTGAAATTCAGCACATACAGGAAGTATATTTTATTGCCGGTGAATATTCTTATATGGTCAAGGCAAGAGTGGCTGATACTGATGCTTTGACCGCTTTACTGCAGAAAATGGGTGAGGTTCAGGGTATAAGGGATACTCGAACTACTTTTGTTCTCAATACAATTAAGGAAAGCGCGGGTTTATATCTCCAGGCTGAACCGCGCTTGCATAAGAAATAGATTCTTATTTGATCAAGCAGCTTCAGGCGTAAAACTGATGCCTGATAACTTTTTTAAGAGGAGGATATCCAATGAACAGCGATGAGCTGAATGTGAAAATCAGAGCCAGAGGACAGGAATTTTTTAAAAGCATCAGTGGCGAGGCTCCGTCAATTTTCAATAAAGGCTGGTGGACCGGTAAAGTAATGGACTGGGCAATGCGCAATGAAGATTTTAAGGTTCAGCTGTTTCGATTTGTGGATGTCCTTCCATATCTGAATACTTCAGAGTCTCTGACTAAGCATATCCAGGAATATTTTGGAGGTGAAGGGCAGGATATTCCTTCGGTTCTGAAGTGGGGTGCCAAAAGTTCCGGCTGGGGTGGCGGCCTTGCTGGAAAATTAATGGCCAAATCCATTCGATCCAATATTGAGAGCATGGCCAAACAGTTTATCATTGGTGAAAACATTAAGCAGGCTCAGAAAAGTCTGAACAAGCTGCGCAAGGATAATTTTGCCTTTGCTGTAGACATTCTTGGAGAGGCAACTGTCAGTGAGGCTGAAGGAGAACAGTATAAGCAAAGCTATCTGGAACTTCTGGATGGTTTGGCTTCCAGTCAGGGAAGCTGGAAAGCTCTTGGTGCTGAGGGTGATAAGGACTGGGGGTATGCGCCTAAGATCAATGTGTCCATTAAGCCTTCCGCTCTTTATTCTCAGGCCAGACCCTCGGATTTTGCCGGATCAGTAGCGGGAATATGCAGAAGGCTCAAACCTGTTGCTCTCAAGGCCAAAGAAATTGGCGCTCATCTTTGTATTGATATGGAGCAGTACAAGTTTAAGGATATTACCATTGAGGTTTATAAGAGGCTGCGGGCTGATGCAGATCTCAAGGATTTTCATGAGCTGGCTATTGTGCTGCAGTCTTATCTTGTGGATACAGACAATGATCTGGAAGAGCTTCTTTCATGGTCGCGTGAGCAGGGTTTGCCCATAGCCATTCGCCTGGTCAAGGGGGCTTACTGGGATTATGAAACAGTCATTGCCAAACAGTCAGGCTGGAAAGTTCCTGTTTATGTTGTAAAAGCTGAAACTGATGCTGCTTTTGAAAGGCAGTCCAGAAAGATTCTGGAAAACAGTGATATATGTTATTATGCCTGCGGTTCTCATAATATTCGCTCCATTGCTGCTGTCATGGAGACCGCCATTGAGTTGAATGTTCCTGAGCAAAGATATGAGTTTCAGGTCCTTTACGGTATGGCTGAACCTGTGCGTAAGGGGCTGCTTAATGTGGCCAAAAGGGTCAGACTTTATTCTCCTTACGGGGAGATTCTGCCGGGCATGGCTTACTTAGTGCGCAGACTTCTTGAAAATACCGCCAATGAGTCATTTCTGCGCCAGAGTTTTGCAGAAGGCACTGATACCGACAAACTTCTTGAAGATCCAGTGATCACAGCTAAAAATGAAAAGGCAGCCAGACCACCTCAGGAAAAGCCTCAGGGCAAGGTGCCTCCATTTGTCAATGAGAGTTTTGCTGACTTCACCTTGCTGGAAGAACGTGAAGCCTTTCCTGCAGCCATTAAAGAAGTTCGAAACGAAATGGGAGGTGTTTATCCTCTGATAATTAACAATAAAGAGGTCATAACCGATGATCGGCTTACTACAGTGAATCCAGCTGATCCTGATGAAGTGGTTGGACACGTATGTCAGGCTTCCAGGCAGGAGGTTGACCAGGCACTCAATGGTGCCAGAGAGGCATTGCCCATGTGGCGTGATTTGAGTCCTGAAGATCGAGCCAACTACCTGTTCAAGGCTGCTGATATTGCCCGCAAGGATATTTTCAAGCTTTCAGCCTGGCAGGTGCTTGAAGTGGGTAAGCAGTGGAATCAGGCTCATGCTGACGTGGGTGAGGCCATTGATTTTATGGAATATTACGCCAGGGAAATGTTAAGACTGGGAACGCCCAGGCGCATGGGCAGGGCACCTGGAGAGGTCAACCATCTTTTTTATCAGTCCAAAGGCATTGCTGCGGTTATTTCGCCCTGGAACTTTCCTCTGGCCATCAGTTGCGGAATGACTTCAGCGGCCCTGGTTACAGGGAATTGCGTATTATACAAACCTGCAGGAGTGGCATCTGTGATTGGTTATGGTCTGGCTGAAATATACCGCCAGGCAGGCATACCTGATGGAGTATTTCACTATATACCGGGACGAGGCAGAATTATCGGTGACTATATTGTTGAGCATCCTGATGTCAGCCTGATTGCGTTTACTGGTTCCATGGAAGTTGGTCTGCGCATTGTAAACAAGGCCTCAGTTGTTTATCCGGGCCAATTGCAGGTAAAACGAGTTATCGCTGAAATGGGTGGTAAAAACGCCACAATTGTTGATGATGATGCTGATCTGGACGAGGCTGTTCTGGAAGTGCTGTATTCAGCTTATGGATTCCAGGGCCAGAAATGCTCTGCCTGCTCGAGAGTTATTGTTCTGGAAAATATTTACGATAAGTTTATTACCCGACTGGTGGAAGCAGCCAAATCTGTGAAAATTGGGCCAGCTGAAGATCCGCAATGCTATATGGGGCCGGTAGTTGATAAATCTGCTCAGGAAAAGATTCTGGAGTATGTTGATGTGGCCAGGCAGGAGGGCAGTATTCTTTACAGTTCTGAAGTTCCGGACAAAGGCTTTTATGTTCCTTTGACCATTGTGGACGGTATAACTCCCGAGCATAGAATAGCTCAGGAGGAAATATTCGGTCCGGTTCTGGCGGTAATGAAAGCCAGAGATTTTGATCAGGCTGTTGAATGGGCCAATTCCACCCAGTTTGCACTGACCGGTGCTGTATTCAGTCGAAGTCCCAGCAACCTGGAAAAGGCCAGGAAAGATTTTCGTGTGGGCAACCTTTACCTTAACAAGGGCAGCACTGGTGCGCTTGTGGAAAGGCAGCCATTTGGCGGGTTTAAAATGTCAGGTGTGGGATCCAAGACTGGCGGGCCTGATTATCTTGTACAGTTCCTTGACCCGAGATGCGTGACAGAGAACACTATGCGCAGAGGTTTTGCTCCCATAGAAGAGGATGATGACTGGGTGGCTTAGAGGTTTAAGATTTAGATTAGTTGTTTTACTGGGGCGAACCATATGTTCGCCCTTTATCCCCGACTATCATCACCGCCCAGCTCTCATCCCATTTGCGCATCTATCTCCCGCAAAAACATCTCGAGCCCGATCTCCATGCTTCTGCCCTGGAGCCTGTATTCCCCCCGGGTGGGGTTGTAGTAAAGAAAATTTTGCTGAACCAGGTAATGAAGTTCTTCCTGCAAGGATTCCTTGTCCGGAAAGTGACTCTCCTCGAGAATACGTCCCATCCGGGATTCCTTTGCATATCCCATGAACTGAACGTTTTTCAGTATTTCCCTTAGTAATTCCGTTTTGGGAGTATCCAGGGCGGCATACTCCTCAAAATAGCTCATGGCCTGCAAGACATACCTGGCCACAACACGCTCCATTTCTTTTTGTGGTACCATTCCATCCCGGCACACCTTCAAAAACTGCCCGAGTACGGTGGATATCTCCCAGATACTGCCCCCGAAATGCTCCCAGACGTATTCAATCTGTTCACTGGTCAAGGTAAAATCGGTGATACTCGACTCTTTTTCCAGATTGTTCAACCAATAAACAATATCCTCTTTCGGCAGGTAGTCCACTTCAAACAGCTCGCTGGTTTTTCTTAGCTTGCTGTCGTTGTACAGCCTTTCAATGAAATACCCGTCCGAGCTGGCAATGAGCACGTGGCACAAGTGTGATTCCTTGGTCATGGCCACGAAGAAGTTAAACATCTCGTTGAGCAGCTCCCGGCCGCCGTTGAAATATATCTCAGACAGGGCCTGTAACTCGTCGATGATGATCAGCGGGCGCTTGCCTTTCCTGGCGATTTTTTCCAATTCCCGCTTCATGACGATGAACGGATCCAGCTGCTTGCTTTCCAGCCCCTTGAGCGTTTCCACGCTGAGCTTGAACACCTTCAGATCATACTGTCGGGTCTCTTTGACCTGCTCGCTGTTCTTGCGCTCGAAAAAGGCCCGCAAAAAGCTCTCATAGTTGACCAGCAACAATCTGCGCAGGTTGAAATGCTTGATTTCGTATTCTTTCTGGGACAGGTTCCGCTCAATGAACCGATAAATCAACGTCGTCTTTCCGCTGGACTTGGGACCATAAAGGAACAGAATGTGCTCCGGACGTTCTTGTATCCAGGAATTCAGGTAATCCAGCTCGCCCTGCCGATTGACGAAGGCGGGTTCTTTTATGTAACGCACTATGATCACCTCTCCAATTTCAACAGTTGTCAGGAAAAAGCTGACATGGGTTGTTTATAATTTGTAGTGTCATCGTTATATTATAGTAATCTTTAACAACTATTGTAATTTTTTTTACCCGGAAGTCTTATGAGTGTCTGCCTGAAAGTACTTTTTTTGGATGACAACCCCCAGCAGGGAGAACAGGACCAGAACAATGAGGGGCAGCAGAGTGCTCATGGTGATTATGGGCTGTTGATCATCAAGGTGCAGGGCTGAATAGATGGCTGAGCAATAGATAAATCCTTTAAAGGCAAAACCAAGAGTTGTACTGATAATAAAAGGAATCATCCTTACTTTTAGAATACCGGCACTGTAATTGATGAAGGAATGAGGAAAACCCGGCAGACAGCGCAGGGCGCAAAGCTGAAGAAATCCGGAATTTTTCTGCATGATTTTGTAAACTTTTGTTTTCTGAAACCTTTGCGCTCCGTCAGTCATGCGTGATGCAAAGTAATAGGCGGCAAGACTGCCGAAAAGTCCTCCAGCTGTTACAATCAAGGTTGCTGCCCATGGAGTGTATATTACTCCAACAGTCCACATAAGCAGCGAACCTGGAAAGGCCAGCATATACAGGATTATCTGGATAAGCACTGCTATGGGGGGCAGCCACCATGATTCCGCCAGAATTTCGAGGTTTGACAGGGCATCTTTCAGGTCGATAATCTCAGTTTTCTGCAAGACTATTCCTGTTACAAGAATCATTAACAGAATGGTTATTTTAAAATAGCCTTGCATCTTGAGATTTCAAAGTTCCTGGTTCTTAGTTCTTGGTTGATTTGATTTGTCTTAAAATCGCCAGTTCACTGATGCACGTACCCCCGGAGTGTTATCCAGTTTTTCCGTGCTGATGCGTTTTCCGCTTCTCGTATATAATTTCCACTT
Organism: Desulfonatronovibrio magnus; assembly: GCF_000934755.1. Classification (NCBI taxonomy): domain Bacteria; kingdom Pseudomonadati; phylum Thermodesulfobacteriota; class Desulfovibrionia; order Desulfovibrionales; family Desulfonatronovibrionaceae; genus Desulfonatronovibrio; species Desulfonatronovibrio magnus. Next base: position 350,645 of record NZ_KN882175.1, on the reverse strand, counting down.
CCTGTCCACCAGAATATATGGACCAAAGTTAATGGTCATCTGCTCCAGAGGCTTGAGTTCCATTTCCAGACCCAGCTTGATTGATCTATCCCAATAGTAGCCCTTGGAACTTACAGGGCTGTTGTCTTTGAGTCTGTAAACTCTTGATGCCAGTGATCCGTATGCCTGAGCTGCAATTTTTTCGTTAAATCCGTATCTGACTTGAGATCTGGGCAACCCCAGACGGGCAGAAAAACCTGATTCTCCTGTTGGCGCATAACTGACCTGGATACCTGGAAGGAAAAAGCTGCGTACAGGATGGTAAAGTCCTACTGCACCAACGCCGGCAGACCATCCATTGGGAAATATTCGAATGAAAGAAACGTCGGCAGAACCTCCGAAAGACTTGGAAAGCTCCTTTTCAAATGCGCTGTAAGAGCTGAAGCCTGCATTGATCATCCATTGCCGGCTCAAAAAAAATGATTTTCTTCCGGACAGAGTGACCTGGTGCAGTCCGGTCCACGGAGTACTGTCTGCATCGCTTATTTCAGACCGGTTTGCATGGTCCCACGAGTAGTGAGTATGTTCGTATGCAAGAGTAAAGTATGAGTATGAGCCTGAAATGTTATATCTGGTGCTGGAAACATCGGTACGGCTGTTTTTGATGCCTGATTTAAACCTGTACTGAGTTTCTGCCTTAAGAGAAATACGATCTGGATCTGACTTAAAAGTTTGCGCCATTACAGGTGAAACAATAAAAAAGAACAACCCTGAAAAAATCCAAACCCACAACAGCCTGTTCATAAATATCTCCTCTATGGGTAAGTGTTAATTGCTGAGATTGATTGCAATCAGTATAATGTAAATTCATCCAGGCTGCCTATGTTTTAAAGCTTAAAGCTTAAAGCTCAAAGGTTAACGCTTAAAGTTCAAAGCTTAAAACTTAACACACAAAACTTAAAACTTAAAACTCAAAACTCCAGCCTGTCGATCCTTGTTCCAGTAAGGTTGTAAAATTCGCCTGTCTGTTACTTTACGCTCAGAATTTCTCTGATATTCAAGCGGATGCTCGTTACTCCGCGGTAGTGATTAATAGCAGGAGTATAGGCCACAACTACTTTTTTGCCTTTAATGGATTTTTGTCCCCATGTATCGCCTTTTCTCCAGAATTGGGCACGGAGGGCTACTTCGCTATTTTCATCCTTGAGATGAAAACGGATGTGTTTGTCATTTCCAAATAAAGTCTGGTCCAGAACTGTAAGTTCGGGTGAAAGAAACACCGGACGGGGATTGCCGGGACCAAGAGGTTGAAGAAGTTCCAGCTCGGAAATGAGCTCAGGGTTTATTTCATCCAGGTTAAGTGCAGCATCCAGCATAATTTCTCTTGAAACCGGGCCTGGGCCAAGAGCTTTAACAACCTGTTCATCAAAAAGCTGCCGGAATTCTTCAAGATTGTCCGGGGCAATGGAAAGGCCGGCAGCCTGGCTGTGGCCGCCGTATTTTTCCAGAACATGACTGACGGCGCAAAGACTTTCATAGAGGTTGCATTTTTCAATACTGCGTCCAGAGCCTTTTAAATAGTCACCGTCCTGCGTTAGAACAAAACAGGGCTTATGAAACTCATCAACAATTCTTGAGGCTACAATGCCGACAACTCCAGGATGCCATTCTGGATGATAAAGCACAAAACTATTGTAATCCATCATCTTTAAGGCCATTTCCCGGGCCTGTTCTAAGATGATCTGTTCTGTTTTTTTGCGCTGCTCATTGAGTTTGTTCAGTCTGTGAGCCAGTTTTAGAGCAAGGTCGTGATCAGATGTAAGCAGAAGTTCCAGGGCAATGGCTGGATCGTCAAGCCTTCCTGCAGCGTTGATTCTCGGCCCCAGAGCAAACCCGACTTCTCCAGCTCCTATATTGCTGTTTCCATTGATGCCGCTTACTTCTTTCAAGGCTTTTATGCCTGGCCTTTCATGCTTATCAAGAAGCAATAATCCATTCTTGACCAGAATTCTGTTGGTACGGTCCAGGTGGACCAGGTCAGCAATGGTTCCCAAGGCTACAAGGTCAAGGAAATTGCGTATATCAAGCTGATCTCCCGGAAGAATTCTGTTTAGTGCAGCCATAAGAAAAAAAGCTGTGCCGACTCCTGCCAGTTCGGGATGCGGACATGGTCCGCTGATTTTGGGATTTATAATGGCGTTGGCCGGGGGCAGTTCCTGACCAGGTTGATGGTGGTCAGTAAGAATCACCTTTATGCCCAACTCTCTGGCCTTAGAAACTTCTTTTAAGTTGGATATGCCGCAATCAACAGTGATGAGAGTTTTGACACCCTCCTTTGCCAGGCTTTCCATTTCATGCATGTTCAGACCATAGCCGTCTTCCATGCGATGGGGCAGGATGGGGGTTATTTCATAACCTCGCTGGTTAAAAAAATCCTTAATTAGTGCAACAGATGTGATTCCGTCCACATCATAATCACCCCATACAGCGATTTTTTCCTTGTTTTCGATGGATGCTGCAAGGATACGGGCGGCTTCTTCCAGGCAGGGCCATTCATGCAAAGGAGGAAGATAACGGAGCCCCGGACTCAGGAAAAAATGCATGTCATCGTAGGTGGTCATTCCTCTCTGGTGCAGAAGGAGACACAAGACGGGTGAGATTTCCAAGCGCCTGGACAGGTCGTATATAAACTGTTTTGAAACTTCGGTGTTTTTAACACGCCATTTAAGTGTATTCTGAGAAACATGGGAATGCATTTTAGGTTTTTTGTCCGGAATAATTTTCAGGCAGGCCGTTATGGACTCATTCAGACACATGCTTGCCGGTATTATCTAACAAGGAGTGTCAAAGAGGTATACGACCTTAGTTGATAAAGAGGTTTTTGAGGTTAGTCAGGCGCGAAGTAGTAGATATATTGGCAGCTATATCCAAAGTTTCGTCGGGGTCCAGATCTAAGCGGGCAAAAGCCTGGTTGTCTAATGGCTCAGCACTGTTGGTCAGGTGATGACTCAATGTATCGGCCAGAAAAATAATTCGTGCCTGATCCTTGTATTTTTCCGCTGCTTTTTCAGGGATATGATGCCAGTTGATAGCTTCGGTAAGATTTTCCGGGAGATTCCAGCGTCTTAAAACCATGGATCCGGCAATGGCATGGTCAATTCCCCAATAATCCTGTTCTGCATCATAAATACTCATCCCGGAGTTACGGGCAATTTTTGTGATGGCTGACCAGGTCCATGGCTGACACATGGCAATCATGAGCTTGCCCATATCATGCAGAATGCCCATGGTGAAAAGATCTTCAGAGTCATTGCGTCCGCACATGGAGCATATCTCTCCGGCCATTACAGCCACTGTACATTGGTGATCCCAGTATTCATCAAGATTAATGACCTGATTTTTAATTTTGGCACCCATGGATTTCAAGGCAATAAACAAAATGATTCTTCGCAACTCTGCCATGCCCAGAATATTGAGGGCCCGTGAAACTGAGGATATCTGACCCTGCAAACCGTAATAGGCTGAGTTGGCTTTGGAGAGGATTTTGGCTGTGAGACCCTGATCTCTTGATATGAGCATGGATATATCATCCATGCTCATATAGGAATATGATGAAGTGCTTTGAAAAAGGGCTCCAAGTATATCAGGAGAAACCGGCAGTTCATTGCCGACTTCTGATAATTGAACCATGAATTGTTCCGCACTGTATAAGTCCATGATAAAGCTTCCGGTCGGTAAAATTTATTTAACCAGTTTTTTTTGTTTCAGGTATTTGACAAACTTAATGGCCTCTTGAAAATCAGGATTTAACTGCAGGGCCTTTTTGAGGTGCTCCAGCGTCTTGGGATATTTTTTAAAAGCAAAATACGCTCTGGCAACATTATAGTGCAGGTTTTCATCATTTTCTACAAGCTGGAGTGCTCTCTGATAATATTCCAAAGCCTGAGCATACATCTCCTGTTTGCGCAGGTTAATGCCAAAATCATTAAAAAGATGCTTATGTTCCTTTTCAAAGGCAGCGTCTAATTTTACCAGTCTTTCAAAAATATTATTGGCCTTGTCCTTGTCGCCTCTTTCGAGATAAGTAAGTCCCAGTCCGAAGTTGGCTCTTATGTTTTCTTCATCCACCTTAAGGGCGTTGTTATATTCAAACTCTGCGCTGAAACTCTCACCTTTCTGCCTGTGTCTGTCTGCCCTGGCAATGGTCTTGTTGAGTTCCCGCATCTTGGGATATACAGTATAGGTGTAGTACTCAGGCTCTGGCGAAAACTTTTCCAGCAGATCATCCTTGGAGATAATACTTTTGGGGCCTGATGGAACATAGTTGATGTTCAACGGCTGGATTTCCACCTGGTCGTCTTCGAGTTCTTTAACAAACCAGTAGGTTTTCTGGATGGTTTTTTTCTGAGTTGTTCCGGTGCCGACCTTGACTAAGCTCTGGGATGAAAAAACTCCGGTGATTAAGGTTTTGTCATCTTCAAGATCTTTGAGAATATCTTGTTCAGGATTGGTAGACATGAGTATTACTCCTTGATTACTTTTTTCAGAGTACTCTAAAAATGCTTTGTTAGCAACATAATTAATGGCGAGTATTTTGCGTTTATGAAATCAGGTTCATAGATACTCAATTGTTTGAGCTTTGAATCGAAGAAATTATTTTTTGCAGTGCGAGTAGAGGATCAGAGCTTCTGGTAACCGGGCGTCCAATGACAAGAAAGTCTGAGCCTGCCTTAACTGCTTCATTCGGTGTTACTGTTCTTTTCTGATCATCGCCCATGGATTGCAGGCGAATACCTGGAGTCACGATTTTGAAATCTGTTGCCGTGCTTTCTCTGATGTCTGCTGCTTCAAGTCCTGAACACACACAGCCGTCAAGCCCCCAGGCATAAGCGTCAAGGGCAAGTTTACGGGCAATCTGGCCGGCATTTATATTTTCAACAAAAGGCATGTCTCTGGTATCCATGCTTGTGAGCAGAGTAACTCCTATCAGCCGGGGAGCTTTGTCAAGTGCGGAACATGAATTTCGAGCATCAATGGCTGCCTCAATCATTTGCCTGCCGCCCGAGATGTGCAGGGTTATCATGTCAACATCAAAGGCTGAACAGGACCTGACAGCTCCAGCTACAGTGTTGGGTATATCCAGAAACTTAAGATCCAGAAAAACAGAAAAGCCCATTTCACGCAAGCTGGATACGATATGCTGCCCGCCTTTAATAAAAAGTTCCAGCCCGACTTTTACCCATACATTCTTGTTTTGGATTTGTTTTGCAAAATCCAAGGCATGGACAGGTTCAGCAAAGTCTAAGGCAATGATAATTTTACTCATGCTGTTGCACTACCTTTAAAAAAAATTACTATCCAGTGTGTATGGAATCATACTTTACAACACGCTCCGGCAGACTGGGCAGGCACGAAGGTCTTAATTTTTCAGCCCTGGCAATGGACTTGAGATCTTCATATGCTTGATGCAAATCATCATTAATTATCCAGTAGTCAAACATGGTGCTTTGCAGGATTTCGTCCTGAGCATTTTTCAGTCTGCGGGCAATGATATCTGACGAATCAGTCGCGCGTCGGGAAAGTCTTTGTTCTAAAGTTTTCAGTGAAGGAGGAAAAATAAAGATCAATACTCCTTTTTGCAGATTTTTTCTGATTTGAGCAGCTCCCTGAACATCAATATCAAAGATCAGGCTTTTTCCGCGATCAATGGCCCTGGTTACTTCTTTGGCAGGGGTGCCGTAAAAATTGCCATGTACCTCAGCCCATTCAGCAAAAAAATTCTCTTCTCGAAGATTTAGAAATTCATCTCTTGTGACAAAGTAATAATTCTGTCCATGTACTTCCCCCTGTCGCGGTTTTCGGGTAGTATATGAAATGGAAAAGCCAATGTCAGGATAATCCTTGATGAGCATGTTGATAAGAGTACTTTTACCTGTACCTGATGGAGCGCTGATAATTAACAGGATGCCTTTATTCATTGGATTTACCCCTGGTCCCTTCAAGACGCTGGGAGATAGTTTCAGGTTGAATGGCTGACAGAATGATATGGTTGGAGTCAGTAATTATCAATGACCGAGTCTTTCTACCCTGGGTAGCGTCAATAAGCATGTTGGCATTGCGGGCATCTTCTCTGAGCCTGCGCATGGGAGACGAACCATGGTTGACAATGCCCACAACCCGGGAGCTGACAACAAAATTGCCAAAACCGATATTTAAAAGATTAAGTTTGTTATCTTGCATTAGTAACTTACTCCTGAAACCCTGTCATAAAAAACAAGAAATTGTTATCAAAAATAGTTAAAGCTAATTGTTGAAGACAAAAGCCTGAATTCACTGCCTTACCCTGATAACAATTAACCACTAATCATTAACAAATAACAAATAACAGATAACAGATAACAGATTACTGGGTTGCGGGTACAGCCCGCGTTAGTATATTCCTGCTAATCTGACTTACTCAAGGTTCTGGGCCTGCTCACGACATTTTTCCAGCTCTGCCTTGAAATCAACAGCCACCCGGCTGATGTCTGTATTCTGGCATTTATTGGCACAGGTGTTGATTTCTCTAAATGCTTCCTGGAGCATAAAATCAAGTTTGCGTCCGATTTCACTGTGTTGATCAGTGAGTTGGCGCATGGCCTTAAGATGCGTTTTGAGCCTGGTTATCTCTTCAGATACATCAAGTCGGTCGGTCATAATGATCAACTCCTGGAGAAAACGATTTTCGTCTGCTTCAATATTCAAGTCATTCATAATTCTGGAAAGTTTGTCCTTGAGATCATTGAAGCGGTTGCTTGTATTATCTGCAACAAAACTTTCCATATGTTCAAGCAATGATTCCAGGCTTTCCAGGCGGGAGACGATGTCATTAAGCATGTTTTGACCCTCTGTCTGCCTTGACTCGTTCCAGTGCTTCAAAGCGGTTTTAAGCGTCAGAGCAAGATCTTCTTCCATTTCAGGGTTAATGCCTGACTTTTCCTCCACCCATAATGAGGAGTTTCTCAGAAATAGATTCAGGTCCGGTGCAAAGTCATGACCCGAGCTTCTTGCAAAGTCTTCAAGCTGGGTCAGCATGGCCCCGGCCATGGCCTGGTCAAAGCCTATTCCCAGTATCTCAGGGTTGTTGATTCTGAGGTGCAGGTTTACATCGAGTCTGCCGCGTAACGCATGTGCGCGAATGATTTTTTCCCATTTTTGCTGCAAAAAGTAAAGGGTATGTGGAACTCTCCATTTGATGTCAAGGTGCCTGTGATTTACGCTGCGAATTTCCCAGGTAACTGTCCAGTCCGGTCGGGTCATGGTTTTAGAACCATAACCGGTCATGCTTATTGCCATGCTAATTTTCCTTGCCCATATTCAGTTGTTTATAATAGTTATTTCTAATGATCCGCAAGTGATGCTTTATTCTGGAGGATGCGTAGTCAGGGAATGTCCAGTCCAGAGCTTTCCAGTCTCCTTTGGTGTAGATCATGGTCAAATCAGCCCATATGCCTTGAGACAGGTATATGCGATGAGTGAAGTTTTTGCCTGTGGCCAGCACTAACCTTTCAAGGGTGATCAGTCCTGGATCAAGATTAAAAATTCGTTTGCCATTGGAAAGATGTTTGTTTTCTAAAGTGTTGGTGAATAATTTGGTATCAACCAGTCTGTCTAATGGGAGCAGGGGTGAAAAGGTTAGTATTCTTCGAAAAATGGGTACACCAAGCTCATGATCGTAGTATCTGGTTTCGGTAAAATCAATGATATCTGTAATGTAGTCAACAGGTCCAAACTCAATTTCTAAGTCTGACTGAAGTGCAGGCCAGAAGTGCGACCACTTAGAACTGAGTATGGACAGGATTAGTTTGCCAGGTTCAGGAATTTTGGGTGTACTCATGGATATTTAGCTCGTAGTTTTTAGCTGGTAGCTGGTAGCTGGTAGCTGATAGCTGGTAGCTGGTAGCTGGTAGTCAAAATTTTTGTTCCCTGTCCATTATTCCTGGTTCTATTCATCCTTCTAAGTAACTAAAACCAAATTATCAACAAAATCTGACGTTTACAGTTTTCACATTTATACGATTTTTGCCTATGATACATGAACATTTGCCAGAAAATTTCCGTCAAAGATGGGAAATATGCACCTGGCACTGGGACTGTCCCTCGCTGTGTAAATTTTATCATTTAAGCAAATTTTTTCCAGGAACCAATGCAGCATCAATCTTTTTTATAGTACCTCGCGGGGACTGTCCCAATGTCCATAGAGGAGACTCATTTTCAGTTACTCGCATGTTCGGTCCCGGGCCGCCCGGGTGAAGAGCTTGTAAGTTACAGTGCTTTTACACAAAGCCCTTTGTCCTGCACTGATAGTGGCTGAGCCTGGATCATGCTTCTCGGGGGGAGTTCAGGAAAAGTATCAAGCACAGTACATTCAATATAGTATTCTGACATTCCTCTGTTTTCATTTTCTATGACCACTTGCAGCTTGGGCTGACTGAGAACTTTTTGCAGAAACTTCTGTTTGCAGCATAGAGCTGCTGCTTGTAAAGAGGCTGCTCTTTCCTTTTTCAGAGTAGAACTGATCTGGCCTGAGAATCTGGCTGCGGGCGTTCCCGGTCTTAGAGAAAATGGAAAGACATGCGCATAAGTAAGGGGAAGTTGGTTCATAATCCTGAAAGTGTCAAGATAGTCTTCATGGGTTTCTCCGGGAAATCCGGTTAATAGGTCTGCGCCAAGAGCGTAAACAGGCCAGATGGATTTCAGGTCATTGCAAAAACGTATCAGTTCTGCAGGGTTGCAGTGAGACCGGTTCATCTTTTTTAAAACTGCCGGGCTGCCGCTTTGTAATGATACATGCAGGTGCGGACAGATTTGATTATACCTGTTCAGGCAGTCAAGCGCCTTGGAATTAAGTTCTGAAGGCTCAAGAGAGCTCATGCGCAGCCGAAAATTTTCAGGTGCAGCCATGGTTTGGCGACAAACAAAGGCCAGGAGATCCCAGAAATCCTTCTGAGGGCTTAAATCTCTGCCATAAAGACGCAAGTTAATCCCTCCCATAATAATTTCTGTAAACCCCTTTTGCAAAAGACCTTCTATTTCCTGGAGAATGATTTGTGGTTCCCTGCTTCTCGGTACCCCCCGGGTTTGAGGAACTATGCAATAGGTACAATTGTGATCACACCCATCCTGTACCTTGACAATGGCCCGTGACCTGTAAAAGTCTGAGATGAAAAAATCCTGTTCCTGGCAGGAGGTACTTTCCAATTGTTCAAGGCCCTGGAGGAATCTGGTTTTATGTGTTTGCGCAACTACCTGTGCCACTTCATCAAGGCTCTGGAGTTCCTGCTCAAAAACTTGTGCTGCACACCCGGTGACAATTATTTTTGCTGTATGATTCTGTCGTGCCATTCTGCGGCAGCATTTTTTAAGATCCCTGACGGCTCTCGTGGTTACTGCACAGCTGTTAATTATAATGATCTCTGCTTCCTGAGGAGTGCTGGAGCAGTTTAAGCCTCTGCGGGCCAGGGATTCAGTAATGGCCTGAGATTCATACTGATTGATTTTGCATCCCAGGGTGATGATGTGGAAGTTCATGGTTTAGAAGAAGTTATTATGCCTGCAGCGAGAACCTGGCCATGCTGCGAGTAAACAGCTGCGATCTGACCTGGAGCAGCAATATCCTGAGGGTTTAAAAATTTGACAGTCATGCGTGATTTATTGATGGTCACTATGGCTGGATGAGGCCTGGAACGATATCTAATCTGTACCATGACTGTTTCGGGCCAGTTTTTTGGAGCTACGTGGATATTGATATCTTTGGCTTCACACCCTCTGCTCATCTGTTCCTGAGCATTGCCTACAATCAAGGCGTTGTTTTGAAAGTTTTTTTCAATGACATATAGTGGATGTTTATAGGCTATGCCCAGTCCTTTACGTTGACCTGGAGTGTAGTGCCATAGTCCCTGATGCTGTCCCAGCACTGTTCCATTGGTGGTCATGATAGGGCCTTTCAGGGTTTTGAGGTTTGGTCTCTGTTCCTGAATAAATGATCTGTAGTCATTTTCAATGAAACAAACTTCATTACTTTCCCCGGGAACCGGAGGGGTGATTCCTTTTTCACCGAGAAGTTTTAAAATGTTTTTCTTGGTTGATGTCTGCAGGGGGAAAACTACATGGTTTAAGACCTTAACTGGAACCAGGGATAAAAAATAGCTTTGATCCTTTAAGGGGTCCTGCCCTCGAAAAAGTGCTGGAATATCATTATTGGAATCAATTCGTGCGTAGTGCCCGGTGGCAAGCTGATCAGCTCCGAGAGATCTGACATGATCCATGATGAGCCCGAACTTTATCCGCTGGTTGCAGGTAACGCAAGGATTAGGAGTAAGTCCGTCAATATAATCCTGAACAAAGGGATCCATGACCAGGGTTTTAAATTTCTTAGCCAGGTCCAGTACTGTCAATTGCAAACCTATGGTGGAGCAAAAATCTGCAAGCAGTTTTTCTGTTTCATGACTTTGATGGTCAGTCTTAAAAAATCTGGCGTGGACCGGCATCAGTTTCCAGCCTGCCTCATGAAGGGAGAGTAAGGCATAAAGACTGTCAGCTCCGCCGCTTAAGGCCACTGCAGTTTTCATATATCAGGAAGCGGTGAGCCCCGCAGGAATGCCAAGTGGAGGCAGCGCGCTTTCCAGAATGTGGGCAGTGCTTAGAATGGTTGCTTCCTGAAAAGCAGGGGCAAATATCTGAATACCTGCGGGCATGCCGCTTTCATTGCCCAGCCCTGCTGGAATTGTCATGCCAGGCAGTCCTGCAAGGTTAAGTGAGGTTGTGAAAATATCCGTCATATACATCTGCAAGGGATCATGAATGTTTTCTCCAATCTTAAAAGCAGTGGATGGAGACGCAGGAGCGCATATTATGTCACAGGACTCAAAAGCTCGCATATAATCTTCAAGAATAAGGCGTCTGATCTGTGCTGCCTTTTTATAATAGGCATCATAATATCCAGCGGACAAAACATAAGTGCCGATCATGATCCGGCGTTGTACTTCTTCACCAAGAGCCATGGATCTGGTTTTACGGTACATTTCCAGGATATCTTTGCTGTCTTTATCCCTTACCCCGTATTTGACTCCATCATATCTGGCCAGATTGGATGAGGCTTCAGCCATGGCAATTATATAATAGGCGGCAATGCCCATATCAGCATGGGGCATGTCCACCTCAACCACTTTACATCCTGCGTTCCGGGCAGCGTTTAGAACATTTGTGCAGCACTGGCTGGTTTCCTGGCTCATACGACCTTTCCAGTACTGGTTGGGAAGACCAATGCGCAAGCCTTTAAGGCTGGTCTGCTGATAAGTAGCCTGTAAAAAATCAGGTACATGTTTTGGGGCAGAAGTGGAATCTTTGGGATCATGGCCTGAGATTACATTCAGCATAAGAGCTGCATCCCGGGCATTCCTGGTCATGGGCCCGGCCTGATCCAGGGATGAACCATAAGCTACAAGCCCGAACCTTGAGACACGGCCGTAGGTGGGCTTTAATCCGTTAATGCCGCAAAACGAAGCGGGCTGTCTGATGGAGCCGCCGGTATCAGTACCAATGGATGCATAACACTGCCAGGCAGCAACGCTGGCAGCAGAGCCACCGCTTGAACCACCGGGCACCCTTTGGATATCCCATGGATTTTTCGTGGTTTTGAAAGCTGAATTCTCTGTTGATGATCCCATGGCGAATTCATCCATGTTGTTTTTACCCATGATGATAGCACCGGCCTGCCTCAGTTTTTCCACCAGGGTCGCATCATAGCATGGTCTGTAATCTTGCAGAATTTTTGAACCGCAGGTGGTTGGGAAATCGTTTGTACAGATGACATCTTTAATGGTGATTGGTACTCCCCACAATGGCTTCTGACTATCCGGGCCTGTTTTGTCCATTTCCTGAGCCATGGTCTGGCAGGCTTCCTTATTCCAGCTTACAAGGGCGTTGATGACTGGTTCTGACTTTTCTAACTGATCAAAACAGCTGTTAACCACATCTAATACTTTGACTTCGCCTCTTTTCAGCAGTTCTCTAATTTCCAGCAGGGATTTTTTCACAATATCCGTCATAATATATCCTGATTTTGATATGTATTTGAAGGTTAGAAATTTATCGTTTCAATTCTGTAGCAAAAAACAAGAAATTGTTATCAGCTAATAATTAATTGTTAATCGTTGAATAACAAAAGCCTGAATCCACAGCCTTACCCTGATAATAATTAACAGATAACTCATAACCGGGTTGTGGGCACAGCTCGCATTAGATAATTTTGGGAACTATAAAGTACTTGCCATCCTGCATGGGAGCATTGCTGAGCAGTTTGCTGCGTTCATGTTCATTAATGACCTCATCTGGACGCATTACAGAAGTATTCTCACATGGAGAATACATAGGTTCGATGCCCCGGGTGTCCAATGAGTTCATTTTGTCCATATAACCAATGATATCATTAAACTGCTGAGCGAATTTCAGGATTTGGTCATCTTTTAATTCTAGCCTTGCAAGGCTGGCAATCTTTGCAATCTGCTGCGGTGATATATCCATGCTTGTTTGCTCCATTTTACAAATTAAATATTTTGTTTCTGACAAAGACAGACCATTGACAGTTTAACTTCAATGAGAGATTAAAATTCAGTTATTCTCCTGGCTTTGCCGTCTTTGCCAGAGTTCGTCCCGCCAGTGAATTTTTCTTTGCTCTCGAATCTGAATCAGAGAGTCAAAGTAATCCAGATCTACACGGGATAATGCGTTACGTTCCAGCTGAAAAATGTACAGGTCCTGTGAAGCATTTCCTTCCATGTCCCAGGTGATGGGGGCCATGCTCCAGTGATTGAAAGTGCTGGAATGAAGGGTTTGATTAATGTTATAGTACTGAGATGGGGCAGGCAACTCACCTGTATGCATGGCAAAATTGATAAAATCATATCCTAAGGCCACCCAGAAGTCCGGTTCATCCTGAAGATTCTCTTCCATGCCATGGATTAGATCAATGGAGGCTGTTTTAGAGCTTTGCGCATCCCAGGGACCCGGGGACATGGACAGAGAAAAGTACTGGTGCTCAGTAAAGCCTGGTGAATGGGATTCCGACCAGAGCATAGGCCCCATAAAGACCAGCTGATTCTGATCGTGATAAAAGAACTGGGGAAGCATGCCCTTGGCTCTGGAAAGGCTGTCAGGTATGAAAACTGCCTGAAAGTCAGGTGAGGGTTGCAAGTAAGGACTGCTGAAGTTGGTAATATCCAAAAGTGAGGCAACGATGCGGTTCCAGCGCTGAGGGTCGTCTGCCGGGTAACTGCTGACATTACTTACTGTTACCCCCAGCCTTTCTGCTTCTTCCAGGAAAATTCGGGCATAAGCTCTTCCAAATTCTTCTTCAGGGTAAAAAAGTGCAAAATTGGTAAAATTCAAACCTGAAGTTGTCTTCATGAGAAGGGAACGTATCTGATCTCTGTGACTGGTGAAAAATCTCCAGCCTGAGCGCCCTTCATCATTTATGTCTGGCAAAAAAGTAAAAAACGTTTTGTCTGAGTTAAGACCGGCTCTCTGGATATCATCCCAATGGGCCCTTGATACAGGTCCACCCACCATAGATACGGAGTTCATGTTTTGCAGTTTTTCTAACCAGCCCTCTTCATCAGTATTGATGAATCTTATTTTTATGGGGTTGCTGTCAGAAAGAGACTGCCAGTGAGCCAATCCTGCTCCGCGCATTATTTTCCAGCCTGCTGATGAAAAATTGCCGCTTAAAGGCAGTAGAAGTGCGATTTCCCTGGCTGGAACTCCAAATTTATCCATCCATGCCTGCAGTTGATTCTGATACGGGGACGGATCGGCAAATTGTCCGCGCTTAATAAGAGCCTGGAACTTGGGCAGGAGATCATTCCACATCCCAGGAGTCTGCTCAAGCACTAAGGCATGATAATGCCATGCAAAAACACTCCAGGGAAAATCTGTCTGATCCATGGGAATCAGGGCCTGCGCAGCCTGGTTCAGCTTGCTGGCAGGAAGAGATACAAGATATGAGATGAACTTGTTTTCAAGTGATGCTCTGCTCTGGAATGTCTCAAGCTGTGCATAGAGTGTTTGCAGATTCAGGGCTGCATTCTGAAAGTTGTGGCGGGCAAAATCAATCCTGGTCAGCTCCATGACTGCTTGCGTGCGTATCTCCGCAGGCAGCAGTCTGTCCCGGATCAGTTCTGAAAAATATTGATAGTATCGCTGTTCGCCTACAACCTTTTTCAGAGAATCGGCATACATCTCGTGCCAGGACCACAACCTTACAGCTGAGGGATCAATTCTGGACCATTCTTCAAGCTGGTTAACGGCACTTTCATAATCTTCAAGGTAATACGAACTGGTGGCAAGGCGTCTTAAAATGATGTTTTTCTGTCTGCGGGGCAGATCTGGAATCTGAGACAGCTCCTTGTACAGGCTCCGGCTCATGGCATAGTCCCTACTGTCCCAGTAGGATGCTGCCTGACGCATCAAGGGTGCTTCCGGAGCTTCAGGTTCAGGCATGATGCGTTTTTCGCAGGCCCAAAGCGTAAGAAGACATAATATTATCAGAATGGATTTAATTACATGCATCTGACAGAATTTCCCTTAGAATTCAGTTTAAAAATAATACAAAAAAGCCCGGCTCAAACTTGAACCGGGCTAGAATAGAAAGGTGCATAAGATGCTGTCAAGGTTTATTTGACTTCCGTGTAGTCAGCATCGACTACATCATCATCTCCTGATGATCCCTTCTGACCTGCACCTGCCTGCCCCTGAGGACCAGGACCTGGCTGTTGTGCTCCGGGATCTCCTCCGGGTTGAGTCTTTTGAGAGTAAAGTTTCTCAGCCAGTTTGTGGGATGCCTGGGACAGCTCGTCAGTGGCCTTGCGAATTTCAGCCTCATCTTCTCCTTCCATGGCCTTTTTCAGGTCCTCGGACTTGGCTTCAATTTCAGCCTTCAATTCAGCATCAATATTATCACCAAGGTCTCTCAGTGATTTTTCAGTAGTATAGATGAGGGTATCAGCGTGATTGCGGGCTTCTATGAGCTTCTGTTTCTTTTTGTCATCTTCAGCGTGAGATTCAGCTTCCTTGACCAGGTTGTTGATTTCATCTTCTGAAAGACCACTGGAAGCGGTAATTCGAATGGATTGCTCTTTACCTGTTCCGGTATCTTTGGCTGAGACATTAACTAAACCGTTGGCGTCAATATCAAAGGTAACTTCAATCTGAGGAACCCCGCGTGGTGAGGGGGGAATGCCGGCAAGTTCAAACCTTCCAAGAGTCATATTGTCATTGGCCATGGGTCTTTCACCCTGGAGAACATGAATGGAAACCGAAGGCTGATTGTCTGCGGCGGTGGTAAAAATCTGGCTTTTGCGTGTTGGAATGGTGGTGTTGCGGTCAATGAGTTTGGTAAAAACACCGCCCATGGTTTCAATGCCCAAAGACAGAGGAGTAACATCAAGCAAAAGAACATCCTTGACATCTCCGGAAAAGATTCCTCCTTGAATGGCGGCTCCCATGGCAACAACTTCGTCGGGATTGACGCTTTTGTTGGGTTCTTTGCCGAAAAATTCAGTTACTTTTTTCTGTACGAGAGGCATACGGGTCATGCCGCCAACCAGCAGAACCTGGTCCACTTCTGAAGCTGAAACCCCGGCGTCGCTCAAAGCCTTTTTGCAGGGGCCGATGGTCCGGTCAACCAGATCTTCCACCAGTCTTTCCAGCTTACCCCTGGTCAACTTGATATTCATATGCTTGGGACCATTTTGATCAGCAGTGATAAAAGGCAGGTTGACATCTGTTTCCATGGTGGTGGACAGCTCTTTTTTGGCCTTTTCTGCAGCCTCTTTCAGACGCTGCAGAGCCATCTTGTCCTGGGAAAGATCAATGCCATTTTCTTTTTTGAATTCGCTGACGAGGTAATCAATTACTTTATGGTCAAAGTCTTCGCCGCCAAGAAAGGTGTCTCCGTTGGTGGAACGAACTTCCACAAGATTGTCTCCAACCTCGAGGATGGAAATATCAAATGTACCGCCGCCAAGATCAAAGACCGCGATTTTTTCATTGGCCTTTTTGTCTGCACCATACGCAAGAGATGCGGCAGTAGGTTCATTAATTATTCTCTTTACTTCCAGTCCGGCAATTTTACCTGCATCTTTAGTAGCCTGACGCTGACTGTCGTTAAAATAAGCAGGTACAGTGATTACTGCTTCTGTTACCTTTTCACCGAGATAGGCTTCAGCATCACTTTTGAGTTTCTGCAGAAGCATTGCAGACACTTCCGGCGGGCTGTACTTCTTGTCCCCTACCTGAATGTGCGCATCGCCACCTGAGCCTTCTGTAATTATATAAGGGCAGCTTTTTACCCAGTCGGTCAGTGCCGGATCATTGAATTGACGCCCCATCAGTCGTTTGAACGCAAATATAGTTTTTTCCGAATTGGTAACTGCCTGTCTTTTGGCTATTTCACCTACAAGTCGCTCCTTGTCTGTAAAGGCAACAATGGAAGGTGTGGTGCGGCCTCCTTCAGGGTTACTTACACACTTTGCCTCCTTGCCTTCCATGACATATACACAGCTGTTGGTGGTGCCAAGGTCGATTCCGATTATTTTTCCCATATTTATGAGCCTCCTTAATTTGTCGTATCTGTTCAGGGTTTTCAAGTGCAGTACAAGAATCTGATTTTCAGCAGCCACATCCGGCAGACAAGAAAATGTCATCAGGTGTGTGAAAAATAAAGCAACTGAAGTGAATCAGATTTCCGTCACACTTGAAAACTATAAACAAATACAATTTTTAAAAAATTAAATAAATCCTTTCATAATTATAATATTCTGGTTGTAAAGATCAGCATTAAACATTTTAACAAGATTTTTTGCTGACCATGACTTTTGCAGGCCGCAATAAGCGGTCGTTGAGGACATACCCTTTCTGCATGACATGACATACTGTTTCATGATCCATGTCATCTCGTTCTTCCTGAGCCAGTGCTTCATGGAAGTTCGGATCAAAAGGCTCTCCCACATAGCCGACCTGAACAAGCTTGTTTTTTTCCAGGATCTGCTTGAAAATGGACAAAGTCATATCCACACCGCTGACAAGTTCC
Organism: Desulfonatronovibrio magnus; assembly: GCF_000934755.1. NCBI lineage: Bacteria > Pseudomonadati > Thermodesulfobacteriota > Desulfovibrionia > Desulfovibrionales > Desulfonatronovibrionaceae > Desulfonatronovibrio > Desulfonatronovibrio magnus. Next base: position 333,538 of record NZ_KN882175.1, on the reverse strand, counting down.
TTGCAGGCATCATTCTTTCTGCCATGCTCGAGAGCCAGTTCAAGGTTGTCCACCACAGGAATTATTTCCTCAACAAAAGAAGATACGGCAAATTTGCAGAATTCCTCCTTTTCCCTGTTGAGTCGTTTCTTGTAGTTATCAGACTCAGCCACAGCTCTAAGCGCCTTATCTTTTTCTTCCTTGAGCAATCTGCATTCAGGACAAATTTTTTCTTCACAAAGAGATCTGAGTTCATCAAAGGATATTTCTATGTGTTCTTCCAATTCCTCCTGAGGGTCATCTTGCCCTTCCATCTCATATTCTTCAAAATCCAGTCTGTCTTTTTCTTCAGACATATATCCTAACCTCCAGAGTATTTTTTGTAGTGGGTAAACCCGCTAAGAACTATGCATTTTCGAAATTTTTGGGGGCTCTCCTGAAATCCATTAACAATTACCGAAAAAGTTTCGTTTAATGATCAAAAATTTGTGCCTGGCACAGGGAGTGTCTCAATTTTAAGAGAGATGACTCACTTTAAGCTACTCGCAGGATTGGTCTCGGTTTGTCGGGGCGGAACGTTTGCAACTCAGTGACACTATTCTGCTTCTGAATTTTCGTATATTTCCTGCAGGAACTGACTAAGAATTTTTGCTGTTAAGTCAACAGCCGGAACTATTTTTGAATAGTTCATTCTGGTGGGACCGATGATACTTACCGTGCCGATATTGTCCTGTAAGCTGTAAGGTGATGAAATTAATGAAAAATCACTTAATTCATCCATTTTTTGTTCCTGGCCCAGAATGATATTCAGGTTTCTGCTTTCTATGGTCTGATCCAGAAGTTTGAGAAGCTTGGACTTTTCCTCCAGCATTCGGAAAAGCTCGCGCATTTTGTTGATGTCCGCATGTTCATTTCCTGTAAAGAGATAATGAGTGCCCTCAACAAAAACTTTTCTTGTGGTGTTTTGAAAAGACTCCTGAGCAAGTTTCAGGGCGTTTTCATAAAGATGTTCAAACTGCTGTCTGGCGTTTTTCATCTGGTCCAGAATTCCGGCTCGAACATGCTGCAGTGTTTTGCCCTGATAATGCTCATTGAGATAATTGCTGAACCTGATGAGATCATCAGATGATATTTCCTTGTCTACCTTGATGACCTTATTCTGAATCATTCCTCCTTCCATGATGAGGATGGACATGACCAGTCCAGGGCGCAGCAGAACAAAATCAATCTGCTGCCACCTTATGAGCTGATGACTTGGAGTAATGATGAGACTGATCTGGTTGGACAGAACAGAAAGCAGTTTACAGGCCTGACTGAGAGTCTGGGACAGATCAGGGCCTACACTGGTCAGCGTGGCCTTTATTTTTTCCTGAATCTCCGAAGAAACAGGTTCCACTTCAAGGTTGGAATCCAAGTATATTCTGAATCCTTTTGCCGTGGGAATTCTGCCAGCTGATGTGTGGGGCTGTTCAATGTAGCCTGCGTCTGACAGGTCGGCCATTATATTTCTGATGGAAGCAGGGCTCAGTTTCAGGGTTGAGTCTTTGGAAACAGTCCTTGATCCCACAGGCTGGCCTGTCATAATATAGTTTTTGATTATAGTGAGCAGTACGTCAGTTTGTCTTTTATTCAGAGTCATTGGTTTTACCTCATTAGCACTCTATGTTACAGAGTGCTAATGAAGTAACAACGCTTGCCCTGTCTGTCAAGGCACGCGATAGGAGTGGCTGTGTTAAAGCGGTGTGGGATTTTGAATTGTTGGGAAGATACAGGGGGAAGGCTGAAGGAGGAAGAGGGAAGACTGAAGGCTGAAGGCTGAAGGAG
>NZ_KN882175.1:287627-331435 GCF_000934755.1 Desulfonatronovibrio magnus | reverse complement strand
GAAGACTGAAGGCTGAAGGCTGAAGGAGGAAGAGGGAAGACTGAAGAGGGAAGGCTGAAAGGGGAAGGGGGGAGACTGAAGGCTGAAGGTGGAAGGCTTCAGATTCAGGACTTTGAATATTATCAATCTGTTTCCTGGTAATGGTAAACATAATCACGCAGGGATTGAGTCCAGGTTCTGGGTTTACATCCAGTGATCATGGAATATTTTGAACAGTCCAGTACAGAGTAGGGCGGCCTTTTCGCCTTTTGAGGATATTCGCTGGAAGTAACAGGTGTGGGACTGCAATAAAGGCCTGCACATTTGATGGCTTCGGAAGCAAGTTCACACCAGGAAGCCTGACCCTTATTGGCCAGGTGAAATACTCCGGAGCTGTCAGTTTCAGCCAGTTTAAGCGAATGTTTTGCAAGGTCTATGGTGTAAGTGGGGGAGCCTACCTGGTCATGGACGATGTTCAGGCATTTATTTTCTCTCGCAAGAGAAATGATTTTATCCACAAAGTTAGTTTTGAACGGTCCGAAAAGCCAGGCAGTCCTTATAATGATCAGTTTGTCCCAGGTATTGGACAGCAGCGCCTTTTCACCCAGGAGTTTTGTTTTACCGTACACTGATTGCGGGGTAGCCTGGTCTTCGGTGGTGTATGGAGTGGTCTTGCTTCCGTTGAATACAAAGTCAGTGCTGTAATGAACCAGAGAAATGCTGTCTGCCTGACATATCTTGCCAAGCAGGGCGGGCAAATCTCGGTTAAGGGTGTGTGCCTGCTCGGGATCATCTTCTGCCTGGTCCACAGCAGTATAAGCAATGGTGTTGAATATTGTGTCAATGTTATGCTTTTTAATATATTTTTTTATTTCTGAGGAATCAAAGACATCAAGTTCATTTCGTCCGGGACAAAAAGCCTGCCATTGGGGCATTTTCATGACGTGGGCAAGGGCCTGCCCCAATAAACCTGTTTTGCCTCCCAAGATTAAAGCGTTTCTGGTCTGCATCATATCCACCTACCTGTACCAGCTTTGCATTAGTTCAGATGACTCTTTAGACTTGATGCCGTCAACCCATTCTTCATTTTTGAGGTACCAGTTGATGGTCAGTTCAAGGCCTTCGGTAAATCTCACTCCTGGCTTAAAACCCAATTCCTTTGCAGCAAGGGAATGGTCAATGGCATATCTATGATCATGTCCGGGACGATCCTGGATAAATTTGATGAGCTTATGAGACTTGCCCATTACATCCAGGATTTTCTTAACAACATCAAGATTTTTGTATTCAGCGTCGCCGCCCAGATTATACACAGCTCCGGGACGTCCTTTTTCAATACATAAATAAATTCCCCGGCAATTATCAGAAACATAAATCCAGTCCCGGATATTGGATCCATCGCCGTAAACAGGAACGGATCTGTCCTCCCTGGCCCTTAAAAAGGTTAATGGCACAAGCTTTTCCGGGAACTGAAAAGGACCATAATTGTTGGAACATCTGATGGTGGAAACAGGGAGATTGTAGGATTTGTAAAATGAACGGCATAAAAGATCAGCAGAAGCCTTGGAAGCAGCGTATGGACTATTGGGCGCAAGAGCTGAGTTTTCCTGGAAAACACCCTCAGACCCTAAACTTCCGTATACCTCGTCGGAAGAGATCTGCACAAATTTTTTAATCCCGGATTTCCTGGCCATTTCGAGAAGTGTGTAGGTGCCATGTATATTGGAATCAATAAATTGATCCGGAGCGCTTATGGAGCGATCAGCATGAGATTCAGCTGCAAAATTGACAATGATATCAATGTCATATTTGTTTAAAATATTTTGGACTGTTTCACGGTCACAAATATCACCCTTCTCGAAAAAATAGTTTTTGCCGCCGTATCTCTCCTCTACAGAGATCAGGTTTTCAGGGTTTCCGGCATATGTAAGTTTGTCAAGGTTGACGATTACATGGCTATTTTCATGCAGCATGAAATATATAAAGTTTGTGCCGATAAAACCGCAACCACCGGTTACCAGAATATTCATTTAAACTCCTTTAAGGCTGGCTTCACCCTAAACCCAAAAAAAAGATATATTAACAGACTAATGCGGGCTGTACCCGCAACCCAGTTATCTGTTATCTGTTATTTGTTATCAGGGTAAGGCAGTGAATTCAGGCTTTTGTTCTTCAACAATTAACTATTAACTGATAACAACTTCTTGTTTTTTCATGACAGGGTTTCAGGAGTAAGTTACTAATATTCTGCAGGTAAAACATCAAGTTCAGCCTTGGTGAAAACAGGTCCGTCACTACAAACATAGTAAGGCCCCACATTGCATCGCCCGCATATTCCTATGCCGCATTTCATGCGATTCTCAAGACTCATGATGATCTGTTCGCTTTTCCATCCCAAATTATCCAGAACCGGCTGGGTGAACTTGATCATAACTGGGGGGCCGCAGATTAGAGCCATGCTGTTCTCAGGAGACGGGGCCACCTGCTGTGCGATCTGGGGTACAAAACCCACGAGACGTTCCCAGCCGGGTGCCTCATTGTCAACAGTAAGGTGAATATCAGCCTGGCCGGATTTTTCCCATTGCACAATATCTTCCAGGTAGAGCAGCATGCCTGGTGTTCTCGCTCCGTATATAAAAGTGATACGTTCATAGTTGGAACGGTTGTCAGGGTGCAGCAGCCAAATCATGGTAGAGCGCAAAGTTGTAACGGCATAGCCGCCTGCCAGAATTACGAGGTTTTTCCCAGTTGCCTGATCCAGAGGGTAGGGATGCCCCAGTGGCCCTCTGACTCCAAGGCGATCTCCGGCCTTCATGCTGTGGAGCTTAGTGGTCACAACTCCCGCCTTACTGATTGTGAACAGAAGATCAGGGCCTTCATGTGGGCTGGAAGCTATACCTATGGGTACTTCACCTGCTCCGGGAACACTGATCTGTGCAAACTGACCTGGTTTGAACTGGAATGATTCGGCATGTTCTGAGTGTAAAAATTCCAATCTGAAGGTTTTTAAGGAATTATCCTCAGTGGCAGTGATTACTTCTTTAATTCTTACAGGTAGCGGAAGATATGGATTTTTCATAAAAATCTTTGGGGTTATAATTATTGGAGCAGCATTTGATGACCATTGCCGATTACATTTTGTTCATCTGCATGACAACGTCCCTGATGTCAATGCTGACAGGGCATTTCTGAATACATCTTCCACAGCCAACGCAGCCAAGTGCCTGGTTGAGCTTCTCAGGCATGTATCTGAACTTGTGCATGAAGCGCTGTCTCACCCGACTCATCCTTGAACCCCTCGGGTTATGACCTGAAGCATGCAATGTAAACAGGCTGCTCATGCATGTGTCCCAGTTGCGAACTCTGCGTCCATAACCCTTTTGTACCTCGTCCTGAATATCAAAGCAGTGGCAGGCAGGGCAGTAGTAAGTACAGATGCCGCAGTTGAGACATGTTTCATGAACCCGTTCCCACAAGGGGCTGTCATACAGTTCAAGAAGTGGGGCAGTCTTGACATTGTCAGTCTTCACAGAAGTCTGGATCATTTTGTGGGCACTGTCTTTCAGCTGTTGGGCTTTCTCAAGGTCTGACGGTGCCGGTGTATCAAGATTTTCAATCAGTTCCCGGCCTTTTTCAGTGTAAGAATTAAACAAAATAGTTTCGCCAAGATCAGTCATGAGAATATCAACACCCTCAGTATGATGCGGTCCGCAGTCAACAGAAGTGCAGAAACAGGTCGGGCACACAGAGTTGCAGGCCAGAGCGATAATCAGGGTACTGTCCCGATTAGCCTTCCAATAGGTATCAGGTGCCTGCGGATTCTGCAGGAACACTTTGTCCAGGATAGCCATGGCCATGGCATCACAGGGCCTCATATTAATAAGGGCCACAGGGTTATGTGAGTCAGGGGCCTCGGTAAAGATCATGCCGTCATTACTTGAATGGTCATTTTTAAATTCTAAAATACATTGAGTCTGAGGCAGGAAGAAATTTTTGGGAGACAAATCAGAGTTCAAAAAATCCCAGTCAATTTTATCGGCGTTCTCTATTCTGGTCCAGACAACATCAATGCCATCTCTAACAGGGGCGTATATTTCATGATTACTGATAATTTTTTCAAAGAGCTCATGAAATTTTTCTTTGGAAGTAATTTTTTGAGACATGAAAATCATCCTATGAAGTCTTCAGGATCTTCAGGGCTGAATGTGCTTAAGGGGTTTATCTCATCTGGGCTGAGACCAGGAGAAAAGCCGTACATCTGCCTTATATCCAGTTCAAGTCTGCTGGTAAGGCGGCGCATTTTGATTCCTTCAGGACATGCAGATTCGCATGCTCCGCAATCCGTGCACCTGCCTGCACAGTGAAAGGCCCGCAAAATATGAAAGGTGTGCACATCAGTTTCCTCAATGGTTTTACCGCACCATTGAGGTTTGGAATTGTCCACAAAACAGGTTTTGCAGTAGCACAAAGGGCAGGCATCCCGGCAGGCATAGCAGCGAACACACTTTTTGAAAGTTTCGTTAAACATTTCCCAGCGCTGCTCTGACGATTTATTAAGCCAGGGTGCTGCAACTTTGTCAATATTCCCGCCTCCTTGATGTGAACCTTCAGTGCCCAGCATTTGATCATACAATACCGGGTTACGGTGGGTGCAGGTGTAGCAGTTGTCTCGCTTGAATCGTCTGCGATTCAGATTTTCCTCAAAGCCGGGTCCGGAAACATAAATGTCTTCATTATGTTCCTGAACTTCATGGATATAGCGGCCTGGAAACTCTGCAGCAATTTTAAACCTGTCAAGCATTCCTGGTGAATGAACGCCCAGGATATGAACATTATCACGTTTGATTCTGTTTTCCCTGATGAGAATGTTGATATTTCTCGACACACACCCCTGGGCTACGACAGCTACAGGAAAATCAGCATTGATCAGGAATTTTGCAGGATTATTGGTACAAAACCCTGTCCACACAAGCTGGTCTGCTTCACTGATTGTTCTGGCAAAAAAAGGCTGTTCACGCATGGGAACCACACCCTTTCTGAAACCGATTATGGACTGGACTTTCTTGTCCTGAAGCAGTTTTTTTGCGGCTTCTCTTAGTATCTGGTTTATTTCTGACATATTGAACTCCCGGCAAAAGATCCCTGTTCCGGGATGATATTTTTAACCAGTCTGCGGGCAGGGCCCATCCTGGTGATGGTTTGCACCACATCTTCAGCCATTGCCTGAAAGTTTGCAGCCTCTGAGGAGGAAATCCAGCTGAAGCGGATTCGTTCAGGTTCAATCCCAATGTAGTCCAGAAGATTTTTAAAGACAGCGAAGCGTCTGCGGGCAATGAGGTTGCCGCTGTTGTAATGACAGTTGCCAGGATGACATCCCGAGACCCATACTCCATCAGCACCCTCCCTGAAAGCCTGCAGAATGTATTCAGGATGCATGTTTCCGGAACATGGAATCTTGATAATTCTAATGGATGGTGGATAGTGCAGTCGTTTGACTCCGGCCAGGTCTGCTGCAGCGTATGAACACCACTTACATAAAAATGCTGTAATGACTGGTTGGAAATTCTGTGTGGTCATAATATTATCTTGAGAGTTAAAAAGTTAGCAGTTCATTATCATTATTTGGTAAAATGTTTCAAGCCACCGGTTTGCCGGTAACCCTCGTAAAGCACTACAGCTGCAGCTGTTGCCAGGTTCAGACTGCGAACCTTACCCCAAATGGGGATAGTAATCAGGACATGCCCCTGCTGGACAATATTCTCGGGCAGGCCCCATGTTTCCGGACCCAGCACCAGCATATCCCCTGACTGATAGTCATGTTCTGTGTAACATTTGCCTTTTCTGGCACTGGTCATAATCAGTCTGGAGTCGGGAACAAGGTTCTCGATAAATGCAGACCAGTTGCTCCACTCATGTACTTCAACATAGGGCCAGTAATCAAGTCCTGCTCTCTTCAAATGTTTGTCATCAATACTGAATCCCAAAGGACCCACAAGGTGCAGAGGTGTCTCAGTGGCCGCGCAAAGCCTGGCTATGGAGCCGGTGTTGGGCGGAATTCTGGGCTGATATAAAACGATCTGCATTTTATTTAAACATCAAAGAGCATTTCCAGATCATCGCGAGTCAGTCCTTTCCAGGCATTTTGTCCTGGTATTACAGCTTCTGCCACACCTCTTTTCATGTCCTGAAGCTTGAGTATTTTTTCCTCAACAGTGTTTTCGCAAATCATCTTGTAAGCGAATACCTGTCTGGTCTGACCAATGCGGTGTGTTCTGTCAGTGGCCTGGCTTTCCACAGCCGGGTTCCACCAGGGATCATAATGAATTACATAGTCGGCAGAGGTCAGGTTAAGGCCAGTTCCACCTGCCTTAAGAGAGATCAGGAATATGGGAATATCAGGGGAGTTGTTGAATCTGTCCACCTGTTCAAACCTGTCCTTGCTGGACCCGTCCAGATATGCGAACGGGGTTTTGTTCATGGTCAGCCAGGATCTTATAATGTGCAGCATCTGGACAAACTGGGAAAAGACCAGCACTTTATGCCCATCTTCAACAATATTGGTCACCAGATCCTTAAAAGCTTCAAACTTTCCGGATGGCAGGTTGGTGCTTACTCCCGGCATGTCCATTTTCAGCAGCCTGGGGTGACAGCAGATCTGACGCAATTTTAACAGTGCATCTAAGATAGACATCTGGCTTGCGGCAAGACCTTTTTCATCAACTCTCTGCATAACCTGCTCTTTGAGCTTTTTGGCCAGAGCTGTGTACAGGTCGTGCTGTTCTTCAAGCAGAGCACTGTAGTAAACGTTTTCCACCTTGGGCGGCAAATCTTTGGCTACTTCGTTTTTGGTTCTGCGAAGAATAAATGGTTTGACCCGGGAGCGCAGATAGCCCAGGCTTTCCTCGTCACCGTCCTTGATGGGTTTAACAAATCCTTTCTGAAAGGCATGTTGCGAGCCAAGAAAACCGGGCATCAGAAATTCAAACAATGACCACAGTTCCAAAAGGTTATTTTCTATGGGGGTGCCTGACAGGCAGAGACGGAATTCTGACTTCAGTCTGCGTACTGATCGGGCTGTTATGGTGTTGGGGTTCTTGATGTTTTGAGCTTCATCAAGAATTATTCCACTGTATTCATGTGCCAGCAGTTCCTCAAGGTCCCGTCTGAGCAATGCATAAGTGGTCATCACCAGATCTGAATCCTTGATTTTTCGAAACATACTGGAGCGCCTTGCTCCATAGATAACCAGTCTGGACAGGTTGGGTACGAATTTTTCAGCCTCACGCTCCCAGTTGGGCAATACTGAAGTGGGAACAATGATCAGGGTGGGACCCTTGGCACCTTTTTCTTTCATGAGCTGGATAAAGGTAAGAGTCTGTACTGTCTTGCCCAGGCCCATTTCATCAGCCAGAATGCCTCCAAAACGATATTCTTTCAGGAAATTGAGATAACTGACTCCTTGATGCTGGTAAGGACGCAGTTCTGCGTTAAGGTTCACGGGCAGGTCAACCTGCCTGATGTGATTGAAGGAATGAATTTTTTCTCTTAACTCAGTCCAGAATGTGTCGGACTGAACCTGTTCGATATCATCTAAAATATTGTCCAGTACCGGGACTTCGTGGTTTTCATATTTCTGTTTGGGAGGTTTTTCCGGATCATAACCCATGGCTTGCAGTTTATGCCCAAGTTTTTTGATCCATGATTCCGGCAGGCTTGTATAGGAACCGTCCTTTAGTTGTACATAGCGTTTGCCCTGGGTCCATGCCTTCCATATTTTTTCTATGGGGACCCGGATATCATCGTACTCAACAGAAATGTCCAGATTAAACCACTTGTCATCTTCACCAGCTTCGACCTTGGCAACAACATTGGGTGGACTCAATCTGACGCGGTAGCGGGTCAGATTTTTTTCTCCATACACCCGATATTTTTCCACCAGCTTGGGATAGGAGTCCAGAAGAAAATTGATGGCCTCTTCAGGTTCAAGAAACCACATGGTGTTACTTCTTGATTGAAAGCCCATGTCCACAAGACTGCTAAGCAGTTCTTCTTCTTTTAATTGATCCCTGCGTACCAGAAAAGACTTGCCTTCAAATTGATAGCTGCCGGTCTGGAGATCCTGGTCCGGACCTGACAGAGTAACTTCTCCGTGTTCTGTTTCATAGACATTTTGAACCTGCAGTGTCAGCAGGCTTCCTTCTTCATCAAGGTACAGTTTAGGATCAAATTCTGCAGGTACAAAAATAGGAGACATTCTTTCCAGAAACTCTTCCTGACCAAAAAGGTCTGAAGCGTGAAGACTGGTCCAGACTCGATCCAGAAATTCAGAAATTTCTCCATGAGGGATGATAGGAGCTTCAGAAACTAATTCCTGGACGAGATTGGGATGCAGGCCTGTCTGCACAGGATAAAAACTGTTTTTCCACCAGACCCACAGGGGCAGTTGACCATAAAAGTATACCTTTTGTCCGGAAATGGAAAAGGGCAGCTTGCCTTCGCGTCCCAGCATGATGTCAAAGTTAAGACCGTCTTCGGAAAGCCGGGGACTCAGCTGTAAACGCATGGTGGTGGTTTCAACTCTTATGGGCTGTTCTGTGTCTTCATGAAATAGATAGTATTCGTCCTTGATGGCCCAGAAAAGCCAGGTAATCAGGCCAAATGGCACTTCCACTCTCTGTCCGTAATAATCAAGAGAGTGGCCGATTTGTCTTAGCACATCGGGCAGAGTTGGAGAAGTTTCACACCAGTTGGGATTGCGAATGATCTGTTCCAGAGTGACGGGATTGAGCACAGTGGAAAGGCCTGTCTTGTTCTGCCTGGCCCTGAAAAATTCAACCTGAAGTCTGCCTGGTTCAGGATAAAAACGGTAGACTAAGTAATGTTGACCTGGTTCTGGCTCTAATGCGGTAGCAAAATAAAGCCTGAAATTATGTCGCCAGTCGGTTCTGGTTTTGGGGAGTTCTTCCTTATCATCCTCGCTTAAGGAAGCCAGAAATTTTAAAGCTGTTGCACCAACATGTTTGCAGACTCCTGAAAATGAGTCAGGACAGTTACAGTAAAAATTGATGGTGTCGTTTTCAAGGTTAAGACCCAGTTCAGAATTGTATACCTGAAAGTCATCTCCCTGTATCCTGCCTTCAAGATCCCAGTAATGGTCCCTCTTTTTGATGCTGATTTTATGGGCGCCATTTTCAGAGAAAATGTTTTTGGCGTTTTCGAGAATATATTCAGGTATATTCTCATTAACAAAACTCTGGACGATTTTTTTTACTTTTTGTTCTTCTGTACTAAGCATTACTTTACCTGTTTTTCTGAGAAGCCTTGCGACTTTGGAATTGCGCAGGCGAAATGAGATTGATTCATTTAAACAAAGTTAATTTTTTTTTCAAGTGAAAAAAGATATTTTTTGAAAAATTGTTTTGAGGTCCCCGACTTGATGCCCGGGGGTAGAAGTTTTGGGGGCGGAAGTCAGACGTCAGAGGTCAGAGGTCAGAGGTCGGGGGGCTGAAGGCTGAAGGCGGAAGTCTGAAGTCTAATATCCAGAGATCGGTGCTTTCGGCCTTGGTCCTGGTTCTGCACTTGCCTTATTATCCACAATATGAATGTAACGTTCTGCCGGAAGATAACGCAAGGCAAAGGGGGTTTCATTCTAAGGAAAAAAAATATAATAGTATGTCTGCCTGCTTACAAGTAACTAGAATCGTTTTGATAATAAATTCAAATGGTTACAATTTTTACATTTTTATGATTTTTGCTTATGATTCATGCACATTTGCCAGCAAAGTTCCGTCAAAGATGGGAACTTTGTGCCTGGCACAGGGACTGTCCCTCGCTGTGTATTTTTTATCATTATAGCAAATTTCTTCCAGGAACCAATGCAGTATCAATCTTTTTTATAGCACCTCGCGGGGACTGTCCCAATTTCCAGAAAAGTGACAGAGTCTTAAAGTTACTCACACGTTCGGTCCTGGTCCGCCCAGGTGAGGAGCTTCTAAGCAGCTAAAAAAACACTGGACCCTGAATCAGGTTCCGGGTCAAGGTTAAAGCAAGTTTAATTCTAAATTTCAATATAAGCCGGGACTAATCATGTTTTTTCATAAATCAATATTTTTAATGCTTTTCTGTCTGCTGTTTATTGCAGCTTGTGAAACCGAGAGTGATCACTTATTGTCAGATACTTCTCAGAGTCCTGCCCGGTGGCAGGAACAGAATGCTTTTCCAGAAGAACCGTTACATGGGGGGCGTATTGTCATAGGCATTACCGGAGAGCCAAGTAATCTTATTCCGCCCCTTGCTTCAGATTCAGCCTCCAGCGAGATCAACAATCATATTTACATATCGCCGCTGCGCTATAACAAGGATATTGAGCTGGAAAAATGGGCTGCTGAAGAACTGGAAATTATTGACGGTGGGCAAAAAATATTAATCAGGCTCAAGCCTGATATTAAATGGTTTGACGGTGAAGAGCTGACAGCTGACGATGTACTTTTTACTTATGAGTTAATGATTGATCCTGAGACACCTACGGCCTATGCCCAGGACTATTTGGCCATCAGCGATTTTCAGGTTCTTGACAGGTATTCTTTTGAAGTAAGTTATGAAAAACCCTTTGCCAGATCACTGGTGACATGGGCTTTGCCTGTTCTGCCAAGACATATTCTTGAGGATGAAGACCTGCTGAGTACCAGATATATTCGCGACCCCGTAGGTGCCGGGCCTTACCGACTGCATCGATGGGATGCAGGCAGGCAGCTTGTACTTCGGGCCAACCATGACTATTTCGAAGGCAGACCCCATATTGATGAGATAGTTTACAGGATAATACCGGACCAGGCCACCATGTTTCTCGAGCTTCAGGCAGGCAACTTAGATATGATGAATATGACCCCGCAACAGCATCTGTTTCAGACTGATGATGATTTCTGGCAGCAAAATTTTCAGAAGTTCAGTTATCCGGCTTCAGGGTATACCTATCTCGGATATAACCTTAAGCATCCTTTTTTTACTGATGTCCGGGTGCGGCAGGCACTGGCCCATGCTGTTGACAGGGAGGAACTGGTCAAGGGAGTTTTGCTGGGAGAAGGATTAACAACTGTTGGCCCTTATATGCCGGGTACATGGGTTTATAACGATAGTATCCAGGACTATCAATATGATCCTCAGAAGGCTCTGGAACTTCTTGCCCTGAGCGGGTGGGAAATGGGACCTGACAATGTTCTGGTAAAAGACGGAACTCCTTTTGAGTTTACGATTCTGACCAATCAGGGCAATGACTTGCGCATCAGAACAGCGACCATAATCCAGTACCGTCTGGCCAGGATAGGTATAAGAGTGCGCATTCGAACAGTCGAATGGGCCACCTTTATCAGAGAGTTTGTGGATAAAGGGCGTTTTGATGTTGTACTTTTAGGCTGGTCAACTCCACAGGATCCCGACATGTACAATGTATGGCATTCTTCTCAGGCTGTGGAAAACGGCCTGAACTTTGTGTATTTCAAGAATGATCGTGTTGACGAGCTGCTGGAAAAAGGCAGGCAGAGTTTTGATATGGAGGTGCGTAAAAAGGCATACGATGAAATCCAGGAAATTCTGCATTATGAGCAGCCGTATATGTTTTTGTATGTCCAGAATGCCTTGCCCATAGTTCATGCCAGATTTATGGGCATTGAACCTGCGCCTTCAGGGATTATGTATAATTTTAAAGACTGGTGGGTTCCAGAAAGTCTACAGCGATTTTCAATTCCGCATTAGTTACTCTCTACAGTTGCTTAGAAGCTCCTCACCTGGGCGGACCTGGACCGAACTTGTGAGTAACTGTCTTTAGAGTGGAGCCTGCATCCTGCAGGCTATTAAAGACCAGGCGGCTGGAAGCCGCCTCCACATTGAAGAACAGTCCCATATTTGGAAATTAGGACAGTCCCCGCGAGGTGCTACAAAACAAGACTGATGCTGCATTGGTTCCTGGAAGAAATTTGCTTTAATGATAAAATTTACACAGCGAGGGACAGTCCCTGTGCCAGGCGTAAAGTTCCCATCTTTGACGGAATTTTTCAGGCAAATGTCCATCAATCATAAGCAAAAAACGTAAAAATATGAAAATTGTAACCATCTGATTTTATTATCAAAACGATTGTAGTTACTTCTAAGCTCCTCCCTGGGCGCGAGAGGGTAGGTGATGGTTTTACCATGCAGATTGCTTCGGTCGCTTAGGCTCCCTCGTGGGTGACAGGTTTTCAACAACTACATCCCTGACAATTCAAGTGTCATTGCGAGCGAGTCTTCGAGCGCGGCAATCTTTAACGTGTTAAGGCTATTATACCTTTTTTTGTGGCTCCTATCCACATTTCAAAGAAGCGGCTGAGCCGCAAGAGAAAAACGTCCCCAGGCTGGAGCCTGGGAACGAGGGATATAAAAAGTACTCCCAGGTTCGGTCCCGGTCCGCCCGGGTAAGGCGCTTACAACCAAGTATTTTGAACTCTCAACCTCTAGGATAGAATGTTGGATACTTTGCAGACACTCCCTGGCAAGTGGGCCAGATTCTGTCTAAGAATTGAATCTTTCTGGCAGGAAGTTTGTGACCTGGAAGCTGACTATGAAGATTCACGCACTGCTGGCAAGATTATATGTTCTTCCTCAAAATGCAGTGCCGCTGGCATTACAAAGCATGCTGGAAAAGTTAAGGAATCAAGGGTTTTGATTGCCCTTTCAGGCGGTCCTGACTCGGTGGCCCTGCTCAAGGTGCTTTTTTATTTAAGAATTAGAAATAACCTGGATATTCACGCGGCTCATCTTAATCACATGCTAAGGCCGGAAGCAGACCAGGAAGAGGATTTCGTCAGTAATTGCTGCCGGGAGCATGATATCTTGCTGGTTAGAGCCAGGGAAGATGTTCAAGCCTTTGCTGCCGGCAACAGGATGGGGATAGAGGAAGCTGCCCGATTCATAAGATATGAGTTTCTTGCCCAGGAGGCCAGCAGGCTTGACGCTGACTTTATCATGACCGGTCATCACCTCAATGATCTGGCAGAGGATCAGCTGTTAAGGCTGGGACGGGGCACTGGATGGCCCGGGCTTGCAGGCATGAAGGCGTATGATCCTTCAAGACGGCTGATGCGTATTTTGTTGCGTACGCCTAAGCAGGATATTTTAGATTTTCTGAAAGCTGTAAGACAGAACTATATTACAGATTATTCCAATGATGATACATCTTTTTCCCGCAACCGGGTCAGGCATAATATTGTTCCTGAAATGGAGCAGATTAATCCCGGATACTTAGATGCTGTGGAAAGCATGTGGCAGCTCGGCAGGATAGATGAAAGGCACTGGCAGGATATTCTTGAAAATATACCTGTGCATAAAAAGGGTGATGATTTTTTTTGTGCTCCGGATACATTGCAGACCCTGTCATGCTCGGTTCGACTCAGGCTTTATAAAAATGTTCTGGACAGGCTTGGACCCGGTCAGGCCCTGTTTGACAGTTTGATAACCCTGGACCGGCTCTGGCTTCAAAAGGCAGGCAACAAGATGGTTCAGTTTCCAGGCGATAAGTTTGCAAAGATATATCAAAAAGGTGTCTTATTTGGAATCATCAGCCGATGATATAGCAGTGCAGCGACATTTTGAGCTGAAAGGGGAATGGACCTTTTGCCGCCGGATAGTCTAACTGCCTAACTGTTTTATCTCTTGAGGTCGGCAAAAGTACCTGTCCCCGCTGGCCGATTAAAACAAAATTTCGCTGTAGTGATAAAAAGACTGACCAATGATGAGACACATATATAAAGGAGGAATATATGGAAGTTGATTTACAACTTGCCAAGGAAAAGGGCGCTGCACTTGGACGGGATTTTTTGACATGGCTCTGGTTCAGAAGTGAAATCCAGGATGGTGTATTTCAGACCGGAAGTGGTCAGGACTTTGCGCTGTATCTCGAGCAGAAAATTGTTGTTGAAGGCGGGGAGGGCGATAGTCTGGAAAAGGCTGTGTGTACCGGCATTATGTCTGATCTCTGGGAGGCCAGGCAGGGCCTCAGGACTGGAAAAAAAGTTGTTCAGGCCAAAATAAAGTTAGAGCAGGATGACAATGAATGGCTGGTGCAGTTAGATGCAGCTGACTTTGCCTTTTCCGGTCTTAAGACTCCAAAGGTTGATACAAAACAGGAAGAGGGTGATGATCCTGACAGTGCTTTTCTGGAAAAAATGTTTCTTCTGGAAAGGGCCATGGAGTTGATTGACGAGGCTTACAAATTGTTTCTGCACAAAAGAATGTCTATAGACTGGCAGGGGGAGCGCGAAGCTTTTCAGAAATGGCTGCATGAAGACAGCAGGTAATTGAAACGGGATTTATGGCAATGGACAGTGATACCCAAGCATTGCAGTCCGCGTTTAATGTCCTTGAAAACATTGAAGCGCGGGGTTTTGCAGCCTTTATCGCGGGTGGAGCCGTGCGGGATTATTTGTTGAAAAAACAAATCCATGATATAGATATTGCTACTTCCATGCCTTTGACTGATCTTGCACAAATTTACCCTTCAAAGAATATGGGCAGCAGCAGAGATTTTGGAACACTGCTTATTCAAAATCAGGGCAGGTATTTTGAGGTAACCGAGCTAAGGGGAGGCAAGCAGGATCATTCAAGTTGCAAAGTGTGTCTGTCTCAAAAGGAGCATCTTTTTCACCAGGATGCCCTGCTCAGGGATTTTACGGTTAATGCCATGGCCCTGGATTCATCAGAACGTATCCTTGATCCCTGTAATGGGATTGAAGACCTCAGAAACAGGGTCATCAAAACTCCAAGCCAACCGGATTTGATTCTAATCAGTGATCCCCTGCGCATGCTCAGGGCCGTCAGGTTTGCCTGTGAACTTGGATTCAGCATTGAAGGCAGCACAATGGCCTGTATCAGGGATAATGCGCACCTTATTTCCAAGCCAGCGTCCGAAAGAATAAGTTCTGAGTTTTTTAAAATGTGCAGGCTTCCAGGAAAAGTTTTTGCTCAGTCCATAATGCTTATGGATCAGAGCGGACTCCTTGAAATTATTCTGCCGGAAATCAGCAGGCTCAAGACCTTTACTCATAATTTCAAGCATCATCCAGAAGGGGGGGTATTTGAACATACCATGGCTGCCCTCAAAGCCAATGACACTGCAGATCCAGTGATCAATCTTTCCATCTTATTTCATGATTCAGGAAAAGCAGCAACTTTTGCCATACGAGATGGACAGCCAACGTATTACAGGCATGAAAAGGCCAGTATTGACATTATCAGAAGTGTGGCCAGAAGGTTGAAAATTCCAGGCAGGATATTGGGCCAGGTAGCTTTTGCTGCTGAAAATCATATGAAGGCCCTGAAAATACATGAAATGAAGCCCTCCAAAATTTACAGGCTCATGTCTGAGCCAGGCTGGCCGGTATTGAAGAAAACAGTGGAATGTGATATCCAGGCCAGGGGACAGAGTGCTGTTGAATTTAAGCGGTCAGTTGAGTGCCTGCAGGAAAAAATCATGGCCTCGACCAGGCAGAATAAATCGGACAGTAGATTTGTTCTAACTGGTAAACAGGTTATGCAATATACCGGTTTGCCCCAGGGGCCGGAAATTGGCAGAATATTGAAGCTTACTACTGACTGGGCCTTGGATAACCACATTAAAGATGAGAAAAAAATCCGAGATTATGTATTGATGCTTACGAAAAAGCAGTGAGATAATAGTTTAAAGCTGCCCTTTGCTGCAATCCAGCTGAAGCGAGTATTGTTAAGTTGGAGGTTAGTTTTAACTTTCAGGCTGAAGATTCAGATTATTAGGCCTTGTTGGTCTTGTCAGTATCCCAAAATATTCTTGCTGTTTGCTACAGGATTGAACCAGTAAGTCAATAATCGTTTGAGTGTGGCACCGGGAATGCCTGGTCCCATGCCACACCCTTGGAGCTAAACTATTACCATTGAGCATCAATGCAGTATGCGACAATTGGTGGCCTCAGCCCACTCATCTAACGTTCCAAGGTCGGTCAGTTGATAATCTGAGAGTTCCCCGGAATAGATAATTTGATTGCCGCGCAAGCCCAGAAAAGAACTGGACAGGGGGTAGGAGCGGTATCTCATATCGTCATCTTCAGTAGTCATTATAATACTGTTTTCGGACGGTCTGGTAAAATACTGGGGAAACTGCTGTTCTAAGGCATCAAAGGTGCATTCGCTTTGGGCAGTTGTTTTTATCCAGTCAGTAAATTTTGAAACCCTGACGTATACTCCAGGTTTGGCCCTGACAGCGCATTCATGGCCGAAGCTGACTATTCCGGCGAGAACATCCCGGCCCTGTACCTGCCTGAGGAGCGGTCCACCGCTGTCTCCGTAACATGCATCCTTTCCGCCCTCCCATGCTCCAGCACAAAGCATATTGTCAGTGATTGTGAGTCCTTCCTTTTCAAGGGTTATTCGACAAATATCATTGTCCACGTAGGGAACACTCACCTGCATAAGCTGTTCAGGATATTCACCACGGTACTCAAGTGCTCCCCAGCCAACAGCAGTAAACATGGTTTCAAAGGGAGTGAATTCGTCAACTTCCATCAGGCCGGAGATGGGTGTCATGGAAGAAGGAAAGCTCAGCTGGAGAAGGGCAACATCATTGTAGTAAGTATTAGGATCATAATCTAAATCATAGTCTTTGTGAAGAAGGACCCGGCGTATGGGAATACGTTCATATTTGCCGGGAGGAGCTGACAAAGACGTGGTGCCAAGAATGGCATGAAAATGGGTATACACATGTGGTGTGCAATGGGCAGCTGTAAGTACCCAGTCTGGGGCAATAAGGATGCCACCACATTGATGACCGAGGTACAAGTCAGGAAACTTGAAGTCACGATTAAGCGATACCATCCAGGGGTACCGGGATTCATCTATAACAGGTTCACCGCCTACAATTTTGGTAAGGTTGGTGGACTTTTTTTCTAAAGGTTTTTCAGTTGGCTGTGCATTGACTGCAAGGGCAAAAAACATAAACAAGCTGAGGATTGTTGAAAAAAAGAGCTTTTTCATGGTCGGACAATCTCCTTGGGATGAAATGGTTAAGGCTCTTCTGTCCACAGAGCCTGTGATTGCAGGAGCATTACGCGTTCTTAAAACTATAAACTTGAGTTGTATGTCACGGTTATTTTGGGGTTAAAACCCGGTTGTGTCGGCCTGGCACAGGAACTGCCCCCAATTGACTTTTTTAGAAACGTATAATGCTCGCCTGGGATTTCAGGCAATTTTTTTAATGTCTGATGCTTACTCAGTTTATGACATCAGGGGTATGATCATGCGCCGGGCTCTCTCCAGGTATTGCCTGCGCTGTTCTGGATCTGTCAAATCCGGCAGGGCAACGCCTTTTCCAGATAGTTTTGCTCCAAGCTCTTCTAAGCTGAATTCAAGCTGCTCAAAACTCTCAGGGTTATGTTCCAGCTCATCAATGAACCTTATCAGATCACCCTGAGGTGTTTTGCTTTTTTTTAGTTCGTCAAGGTCAACAGCCGGACTGGTATTGGTATAAATTTTTTCAACCCAGATTTTCCTGCGGGAAATATCCGTGCCTATGCGCCTGATATGTGCTTCCAAAGCTTCCCGGTCATTTACTATCTGATCGTGAGCAGCTCCATTTCCATGCAGCACAACACGAAGTCCCATAGACCTCCCGTCAGATTCGTCAGAGTAAACTTTTTCCATTTCTCGAGCTGTTCTGTCCATAACCTGTTGAAAGGTGTCAAGGTGGGTGATATCCACTTCTAAGGTTTTCCACCTGAATACATCAAGGATAATACGTTCTATGCTGACCTGTCCTGAATTGTTTACGTCAACCCGAACACATCCTTTTGCACCAGGTTCTCTGATATGCCTGCCCTGAATGCAGCCTGAAAAAATCACATAAGGGTTCTCATGGAAAACATCGTATCTATGGATATGACCCAGTGCCCAGTAATGATATCCCTTGGACAGGAGATGTTTGAGTTCGCAGGGAGCATAGCCGCTTTTTCCAGGTTTGCCTGAAAGGGAGGTATGCAGGAGGCCAATATTAAAAAGGTCCGGAAGGGGGTCGGGGTAAGCCTGGACAATATTGTCCAGAACTTCGGCTGATTCGTAACTCTGGCCGTGTACTGCAACTCCAAGCTCTTCAATTATCCATGTACCGGCCTGGCTGGTCGAGAAAGTTTTAACATTGTCCGGAAGCTTGAGGGATCTGGTCATGGAATTGCCAGCGTCGTGGTTGCCTTTGATAAAAGCAACTCTGGTGCCTGCTTCTTTGATTTTATCCATTTGCATGGATACATGAAGCAAGGTCTGAAAGTCCGGGCAGTCGTCATCGTAAAGATCACCGGCAATCAGAAGCAATGGAATCTTGTTTTCCAGAATATAATCCACAAGACCGGCCAGGGCCCGTCGGCTTGCTTCACGAATATCAGCAACAGGGGCGCCTTCATAGCGGCCAAGACCGCGCAGGGGACTGTCTAAGTGAAAATCAGCAGCGTGAATAAATGTTAGCATGAAGGATTATTAACAAAAAAAATTCGCGGCCTCAAGAAAGAATTTGAGTGAGGTGATTATCACTGCAGAGAGGAGTACTGACTGGCTGAGCATGATTTTATGGCTTGCGTAAAAAAATCAATATTAGTAATTGTTTAGCACTGAAGCGAAATTTTATTTAAATTTGCAGGGGACTGGCGCTTTTGCAACCGGATAGTCCGGCTGTATTACGGTTTCAGGTCGGCAAAAGTACCTGTCCCCGGCTTTCCTTAAAAGCTCCTCACCCGGGAGGCCCGGGACCGAACCTGTGAGTAACTTACACCCCTCGTTCCCAGGCTGGAGCCTGGGAACAAGAAAAATAGCCTTAGCGCGTTTGAGATTGCCGCGCTCGCCCCAGTTGAATGGCTGTGCCTACACTGCGTGTATTCAACGAGGTAAAAAGACTCGCTCGCAATGACACCTGAGGTGTCAGGGATGTGGTTGCTGAAAAACTGTCACCCACGAGGGAGCCTAAGCGACCGAAGCAATCTGTATGGTAAAACCGTAATGCTCTGAATTTATTACATATACGTTTGTAGTTACTTGTAAGCGCTAAACAGATACAAGAAAATTATCTGATACTGACAAGAGCTATAATGACCATGATCCTTAATCTTCAGCCTTCAGCCTTAAAAGTTAAGTTCTCCCCAACTTACAGTTCCCTGTTTAAGTTGGGTTGCAGGCAAAGCCCACATTAGACAGATAATCCATTGAGGTATAATGACGACAGGCAAAAGTAAAACTTCTGACAAGTTGAAGAATCAGACTTCCAGGCCCGGAAACCTTTTATATGCTGTGGATGAGCGTCCTCCGGAATGGATCAGCGCTTTTACTGGTTTTCAGCTGATTCTGCTCATTGTAGGGCCTATAACAGTAACTCCGCTGGTTGTAGCCAGGATGGCCGGCATTGATCCCATAGAGTACTCATGGATTATATTTGCTTCACTTCTCGCCAGCAGCATTGGCACTTTTATTCAGGTTAGAAGATTTGGGTCTGTAGGTTCGGGTTATCTTCTGTTTATTGGCAGTTCAGGAGCATTTCTGGCATGCGCACTGGCAGCAGCCCAGATTGGAGGCATGGCTCTTGTAGCAACAATGGCGGTTCTTTCAGCTCCCTTGCAGATACTTTTCGGGTGGCTTCTGGGGCCATTGCGTAAGATCATCACGCCCTTAGTGGGTGGAGTGGTTATTATGCTCATTGTGGTTTCTGTTTTAAGCATTGCCCTTGACCTTATGACCGGGACAGGTCAGGAAGGTGCTGATGTTCATTATCTGATGGTCTCTGTCGGCACCCTGACAGTCATTTTAAGTCTGGCGATTTTCGGAAACAAGTTTCTCAAACTATGGAGTCTGGTCATTGGATTGCTGTCCGGCACCATCCTGGCATCTTTTCTCGGTCTGACAGATTTTTCAGCAATCACAGAAAGCAGCTGGGTTGGCCTGCCACAGGGATCATGGCCGGGCTTTTATCTTGAATACAGTCCGGAACTGATATCCCTGTACCTGACCTTTGCTCTGGTGACCATAGTCGGCACAGTAGAAACCATTGGAGATGGCATGGCCATTCAGCATATTTCCCAGCGTGATTTCCGCAAAATAGATTATGAGCGAGTTCAGGGGGCAATATATGCTGATGGTGTATCTAATGCCATTGCAGGCGCCCTCGGAACTATACCTAACACAACTTATTCCAATGCCATTGCTGCTGTTGAGCTCACAGGGGTAACAGCGCGCAGGGTTGGTTATTATGTGGCCGGGTTTCTTGGTCTGCTGGCTTTTTCTCCCAAGGTTGCATCCATCATGACTTCCATTCCTTCTCCTGTGATTGGAGCGTTTCTTTTTGTTCTGCTGGCAATGCTCTTTGTAACAGGCATCAAGCTGGCTGCCTCGCATGGGTTGAATTATGAAAGCGGTATCATTATCGGGGTATCATTCTGGGTGGGCTTTACATTTCATAACGATCTTTTCTTTCCTCATCTGATACCGGACCTTGTGTCACCCTTTGTGGGCAATGGGATGGCTGCAGGAGGAGTGACAGCAATCATTCTGAGTGTTCTTTTTTATCTCAAGCCTGCAGGCAGGGCCGGATTCACCGTGGAGCGAGATCTCGGTCAAGTATCTAAGCTGCAGGTTTTCATAAATGAGTATTCACAGACAAGAAAGGTTTCACCAGATCAGTTGCACAGGCTGCAATTGACAACAGAGGAGCTGTTTACACATCTATGCTCTCTGGAAAAGTTCACGTCTCCGGTACTGCGCATAAATCTGCACGGCGAAGACGATGTCATACATGTAGAATTTATTGACTCATCCCGGGCAAAGGATATTGACTTTGCAGTGGAGGATTTGCAAGAATTTGACGGGCTTGTTGATCCTGAGGAGCTGGGGCTTCTTATTCTAAGCAGATACGCCCGGAATTTGCGTCATATAACCATTGGCGGAGTTAATTATATTACCTATGATCTGCCATTTGAGGCCTGATAATTCATTAAAGGATATTTTTTATGAAAAAGTGTATTGTGCTGTTCTTTTTTCTGAGCATTTTCTGGGCAGGGCATATTCATGCTGAAAGCTGGCTGCAAAGAGGCATGGATATTTTTCGTGACCATCCAGAAAATAATCAGTCCAAGCGGTTGCCCGAGTCTGATATAGCTGCAGGTCTGCGAGAGGCC
The DNA here is from genome assembly GCF_000934755.1 of Desulfonatronovibrio magnus. Taxonomy (NCBI): domain Bacteria; kingdom Pseudomonadati; phylum Thermodesulfobacteriota; class Desulfovibrionia; order Desulfovibrionales; family Desulfonatronovibrionaceae; genus Desulfonatronovibrio; species Desulfonatronovibrio magnus. The sequence continues at coordinate 310,253 of NZ_KN882175.1, read as the reverse complement.
CTGAAAGTGGGAAGTGAAAACGTAGTATCTCATCTTGGGCGAGAAAACGGTTTTTATCTTGATCCAAGAGCACATATCTCCCTGCCTGAGGGACTGCAGCAGGTACAACATTTAATGAACCGGGCAGGCATGGGAAGAATGCTGGATGATCTTGAGGTGCGAATGAACAGGGCTGCTGAAATGGCTGTACCCAAAGCAAAGGATATGTTTGCCCAGGCCATTTCCAGCATGACACTGGAAGATGCCTACTCCATATACACCGGGCCGGACGATTCTGCCACAAGGTACTTTCAGGACCGCATGTCCATGCCACTTGCTGATGAGTTTCAGCCTGTTGTGCGCCAAAGCCTTTCAGAGGCAGGTGCTGTAAGGCTGTATGAGGACTTAATGAGTGATTATCAGCAGCTCCCTTTTGTTCCGGATGTCAGTGTGGACCTTTCAAGACATGTGGTAGACAGATCCATTATGGCCATATTTGACTATCTGGCCTTGGAAGAGGCTGCCATCAGAAACAATCCAGCCAAACAGACAACTGATATTTTGCGCAGGGTTTTTGGACGGTAATTTCCAGGTAACTACAATCGTATATGTCAGCACCTGCCTGACAAAATTCAGTCTGTCTTAAAACCTGCCTTTACATAGAGGGCTTAGGGTGGCTGATATATTATTATGGAGCATGGTTTATGAATATACCCGGAATTCGCAAAGTACTGCCCGAAGATGAAAAAGCTTTGTATGAAATGATGATTCTGGCTTTCAGCGCAGATCCGATTGTTCGCTGGTCATTTCCTGATCCATCTGTATACGTTAAGGTAATGCCTTTTATAAGCAGGTATTTTGGGGGCAGAAGCGTTGAGCATGGCAGTGCTTTCTGCTTCCAGGACTATACAGGCCTTGTCCAGGTGCTGCCCCACGGAGTCCAGCCAGACTTTGAAAAACTGTTTGAGCTGAACACAAAGTATGTTCCATCCCATGTTCTGTCTGATCTTTTTGCAGTTTATCAGGAAATGGAGAAATATTATCCTAAGGATGCTGTGTGGCATCTGGCTTGGACAGCCGTTGATCCAGCCTGTCGTGGCCGCGGATATGGCCGGGCATTAATGGAACACGCCCTTGCGCACTGTGCAAAGAAGGAATGGCCTGTTTACTTGGAGTCCACCTCTACAAGAAGTGTTGCCTTTTACCAGCGACTGGGCTTTAGACTGCTGGGCAAAATCCAGGTCAAAAACTCCCCGCCCATGTTTCCCATGATTAGAGATAACGTCTAACCCTGCAGGGTTCTAAGAGGCTTTGCGTGAATTTTGGCGATGGCAAAAGAGACTGACCATGGAACTTTATAACCGGCTTAAGGAAGGTCTCAATTCCAGGCTGAAAGATTTGTGTGACCAGTGGACCAAGGTCCAGCCTCTGACCTTAGACAGGGAAAATCGGCTCTGGCAGAGATTAAGGCTGGAGTGGAATTATAATTCCAATCATATAGAGGGTAATACCCTCAGCTACGACGAAACCATGCTCCTGCTTATTCACGGCCGGACCAGAGGGGAGCACCTGTTGCGGGAATATGAAGAGATGCTGGGACATGACGCGGCCATTGAGCATGTCCGATCCCTGGCCAGGGAGCAGCGAATTCTGTCTGAAGGAGATATCCGGGATTTGATCCGGATCTCGCTCAAAGAAGGCTACTGGCAGATTGCGGAAACTGGTTCAGGAGGACAGACCCGGCGCTGGATTGAGCCTGGCAGGTATAAAACCGCACCCAACCACGTTCTCACAGCTTCCGGGGAGATGTTTTACTTTGCTTCGCCAGAAGAGACTCCGGCCAGAATGCAGGAATTTACTTCGTGGATGGCCGGAGAAATTGAGTCTCCCAGCATGGGGCTTATCCCTCTGCTGGCCGAAATCCATCGTCGATTTATCCTGATTCATCCCTTTGATGACGGCAACGGCCGGGTGGTGCGCCTGCTCATCAATTATGTGCTGCTGAGGGCCGGACTGCTCCCGGTCATCATCAAGTCCAGCCGCAGGAAAAGATCCTGCTGTTGATCCTTCAGCAATTGTAAACACTGGTGGCGGCGCTCCTGAGGATTGGAATGACGATCTTGCAGATCAAAATCTTATCGTTTCTGCTGCAAGGGCCTTATTGCATCCTTTTGGTGGTGATGTATGGTTGGAAGAAATTCTAGCAGCAAATTCTCCTTGGAGTACTGATAGGAACATGTTCCTTTTTGAGGAAGTACCATGGGCATTTGCGCGTGCACTTGATGAAAACCTCGATGATGGTGTGCATAATCTTGGAAGCATACGTGCAACAAATGTTGGTGATCCAACAGCTGCTGCACCATATGATGGCACGCAAGAACTGGTAGATTTATATATCTTGCTTTAATCAGAATTAAAAACTAATTGATGAATAAAAAATAGCCCTTGCTTAGCAACAAGGGCTATTTTTTTAACCGTAAGCGCTCCACCCTGGCGCTCACCGGACCAAACCTTCGAGTAACTTCAAGAAAAAAACGAATGGTAAGTAAAGCTAATAGGGACATTATGTTGCCAGTTTACCCGGTTGAACACTGCAGCGGCATAAACCTTCGGTCTGTTCAGCTAGGTTAAGTCATTTTGCCAGTTCCCCGCAATACCCAGTCCCACCCCGCCTGATTTTTATTTAGATTTTGAGTTTTAACGTACCCCGCATACCGCGCGCTTTAGAAGAAGGCTTCAGGGGGCAGGAGTCAGATTTCAGTCACCAGCACTGGCGTCGACTTTCTTGCTCTCCCGGGACTTTTCCACTCATTTTTTTTCACTTAAAAAATACAACCTGTCTGAGCAATAGCTCATGGAGGTTGAATGACCAAGAAACACTGTAAATTCTGCCCGTGTTCAAGAGCAACATAAGGGAAAGACAAAATATGCTTTCCTGATATTCACAACTGTTCCGCTACCCCATAAATCACCTCTTGCTCCTTCTATCTCCAAGCACTACTATATCAGCATGAGGAGCAAAAAGCTGTACGAGGATTGTTTCTGAAAATATTCAATTACTTAGATAACACCCGACATTTCTCACATCAATGAAAAATGAGCTGCTCTATGTCGAAAAGCTAAAAGTCCTTGATTACCTGCTCAATAAGGAAAAGAGTCGAGGAAAAGCTGCTTTCTTTATGAAGATGGGTTTTAAAGCTTCTCATTGGGAGATATTGGCGCAAGCTCATGAAACTCAAGCTACTTCAGGAACGGGAGCATTACGCGTTTCTGACAAACCAGATAGGGGACAGTCCCGAAGCCAGGGACAGTCCCCCTCCGGGCTGTAAGCCTCCGGGCAGGAAGCCGTAACAAGCCATGATAAACCGCTTTTAACCCAAAAAAAGCTGTGACAAACACATAAATTTTTTCATTTGTCAGAAACGCGTAATGCTCTCTCAGGAACTGTATCCAGCACTGTTGAGTCGCCATACGAAACCCGCTACACTGATGATGGTCCCATAGAAACTCCAAATAAGCGTTTACCTATGCCCAATTTAAGAACAGTATGGATGGGAGCATTACGAGTTTTTTGAAAACAAAATATGAATAGGGTGTGTTAAGGCAATCTTTGAGTAAAAAAATATAAACTACGGCATGGCACGGGGACTGTCCCTGGCTTCGGGACTGTCCCCATCCATTTTCAAGAGAAACTGGGGACAGGTTCTTTAAGTTGACTTTTTTTTCGTATTTCGCTAAATTCCTCTCAACCCAGCAACCACAAGCATTCATGGAGGTTCACCATGCCTAGAATTGCCAGATTTATCAGAGATAATCAGCCCACCATCTACCATGTAATATCCAGAACTGCCCTGCAGGGCCTGCCCATAACAGATAAAGACAATGACTTTCTGCTTGGCCTGATCAAAAAGCTTAGCTCATTTTACTTTGTGGATGTGCTGGGATTCGCACTTTTAGGCAACCATTTTCATTTGGTAATCCGCATGTATCCTGAATCTGATCCTACGGATGAAGAAATCAAGGAAAGACTGCAGAAGTACTATGGAGATGAGCTAAATGTGACCGGGGTTCTTATATCCGACTACCGCAAGAGACTGACCAACCTGGGGGCTTATGTGAAGGACATCAAGCAGGGATTCACCAGGTATTTCAATAAGAGGTATGGCCGGAGGGGGTTCTTCTGGGGTGATAGATTCAAGAGTATGATTGTTCAGGATGGTTTGAGTCTTGTTAATCTTCTTGCTTATGTGGACCTTAATCCCATCCGGGCAGGTATTGTAAAAAAACCAGAGGACTACCGCTGGTGTTCCCTTGGTTATCACACCCAAACCGGGAATAAAGACGGTTTGCTCTCCATGGATTTTGGTATGAAGGAATGGAATGAGTTCAATCCATCTGAGATTGTCCGCAAATACAGGCAGTTTGTTTACGAGACCGGCGCTGTTGATGCGGGTAAAGGCAAGGCCATGGACAAAAAGATCGTGGAAAAGGCCAGGAAGAAAGGCTACAGGATAAGCCGTGTTGAGAGGTTCAGGTACAGATGCAGGTATTTTACAGATTCCGGGGTTATCGGTGGGAAGGATTTTGTGCAGGAGGTATTTGACCAGGTTAAGCATTTGCTTGGCTCCAAGGATACAAGGAAATTTACGCCCGTAGGTGGAGTTGAGGGCTTGTATTCCATGAAGCGACTGGGAGCGGACTGAAGAATATCCCTTGACTTATTCTGCAACACTTTTTTGATGGACCGGAAATCTTCAAGCTCTCAAATTTATTCCACCAAGGTAAAGTTGGTGTTTAATGTAATAATGAATATCAAATCAATTCAATATTTTGTGAATAAAATTGATAGAAAACTTCCTGGGTGAAGGGATATGGCTTCGATTCATACTTAATTATTTGATTTTATTGTATATATTTTTGCAACGAGCCTTAATTTCCTACCAAAAGTTGAGCTTAAGACGAAATATGTTGCAAGATCAGCCGAAAATGATTAAGGTAGCAATATGCAAAAGGCACCAAAGATCCACGATAATACAATCAAGTACTTCCTTTCAGACCGGAAGAATGCCATCAGTGTAATACGAGCTTTGCTCCCAAAGAAAGTTCAGGAGCATTTGGATTTAGACAAAATCCGCTATGAGAAAGACACCTTTATTCCCAAACATCTCAGAGAGTATTTTTCTGACCTCCTGACCAGCGTACCTACTAAGTGCGGAACATCTGAATCCAAAGTTCTTTTCCTGCTGGAGCATAAGAGCACATTTAAAAGATTTACGCCGCTCCAATTTTTAAGATATATACTTGAGTTCTGGGATTTTTATCTGAGAAATGCAAAGAGGGAAAGCGATAAGTTGCCCGTTGTAATACCTATTCTAATCGCCCACCCTGAATATGGATGGCGGGCCTTGAAGATATCCGACCTGGTTAATTTGCCTTCTGATGATTTCAAGGTGTACATACCGGACTTCGAGTTTCTGCTTTTTGATGCAGTCAAGGACGATCCGGAAAACTACGAATTTGATGAAGCTCTAAAAGCTCTCTTTACCATCTGGAAGTATGCGCACTCTCCAGAGTTCATGGAAGGGATCAAAAAAGCCTTCAGGCTGATAAAGAAAATTGATCCGGATGTACGGCTGGATGAGTACCTCAAGCTCATTCTGCAATACCTTGAGTTGAACAGGGAAGAAAAGGAATACGCAGAGATAAAGAAAATAGCTGAAACCGAATTAGATGAAGGGGAACAGTATATGGGTACCATAGCAGAAATGTTTAGAAATGAGGGCAAGCATGAAGGAGCAATCATTGGGAGACAGGAGGGCAAACTAGAAAATGCCCAAGAAACTCTGATAGACCAGGCATCAGAACTCTACGGTCCACTACCCGGCATGCTCTCAGATAAAATCAGATCTATTCAATCCATTGATAACCTTCGGGTTTTGGCCAGAAAGATCATCAGAACAGAGTCCCTGGATGAATTCACAGAACTGGTAAACAAAGCGGCACTCAACTAATCTCCTTTCGCATAACCACACCACAAGGCCACCTCTCTAACCAGGGGTGGCCACAACAATATCACCCGCAGCTATGCCGCCTTCCCCAGCGGTACAGCATTCACTGCGTCCTTCAGGGTTTCCTCTGCAAGATGAGCATAGCGCATAGTGGTTTCAATCTTACTATGCCCGAGTAAAAGAAGCCAACATGGACATTATGTTGCCAGTTTACCCGGTTGAACGGCGGCTGAGCCGGAGACCTTCGGTCTGTCCAACTGGGTGAAGTTTTGTTGCCTGTATCGAGCAATACCCAGCCCGTTATGCGGAGCGTTATGCGCTTTTCGCAGTGATTCAAATTTGTCTGACTCCAGGTAATGCTGTAATGCGTGACGTTATTAATGAGCGGCGTTACTATGTTATCATGATCATTTCTTTCAAATGTAAGCATACCGAAAAACTTGCGGGCGGTGTGAGAGTCAGACATTTCGTGAATTTTGAGCGTATTGCATTGCGTAAGCTTCGCCAGCTTCAGGCTGCAAGCCGTCTGGACGACTTGATGAAGATCCCGCCCGGCAACATGCTTGAAGCTCTATCTCATGATCGTAAAGGGCAGCATAGTATTCGAATCAACAAACAGTTTCGCATCTGCTTTTTCTGGACCAAGGCTGGTGCGGAGGATGTTGAAATTGTTGACTACCATTAGGAGGTTACTCATGCGTAATATACATCCTGTAACGCCTGGCGAGTTACTGAAAAAAGAGTTCCTTGAGACAATGGGAATTACTAAGTATCGACTTGCTAAAGAAATTGGAGTTCCTGCGCAACGGATAGGTGAAATTGTTGCGGGGAAACGTTCTATTACAGCTGATACAGATTTGCGGCTTTGCCGTTTTTTTGGGTTGTCCAACGGCTATTGGCTGCGTGCTCAGGCAGCATATGACACGGAGGTAGCTGAGTCGGTTTTGGCCGAACAGCTTGTTAATATCCGTCCATGGAGCGAGACAATTTCACAGTAGGGAGCATTACGCGTTTCTGACAACTGAAAAAATGATGTGTTTGTCACAGCTTTTTTGGGGTTAAAAGCGGTTTATCATGGCTTGGCACGGCTTCCTGCCCGGAGGCTTACAGCCCGGAGGGGGACTGTCCCTGGCTTCGGGACTGTCCCCTATCTGGTTGTCAGAAACGCGTAATGCTCCCGGACTCTTTTCAAACAGCTTGCTGGCAAGTTCAAAGGGCATTTCCGCCATAAATTCCAGGGCAAGTTGAGATGTTTGTGAAAGTGCTTGCCAACCAGCTTTGAAGGGAGTATTTTACCAATATGAGCACACCAAATATTCACGACAGCACCATCAAGTACTTTTTGTCGGACCGGCTGAATGCCATCAGCTTATTAAAATCGTATCTGTTTAGCGCTTTTAAGGAAAGCAGGGGACAGGCACTCCGGGACCCACTTGATCATCAATTTGTGATCAAAATGACTCATTTTTGGGACAAGTGGGTCCCGGAAGAGCCAGTCCCCGTGCCACATCCAAAGCGCTAAACAGATCCTTAAAATCAATGCTTCCTGAAAAAATTGTGAAACAGCTTGATTTTAACAAGATTTACTACGAGAAGGATTCATTTCTGCCCAAGAGCCTGCAAAGCTACTATTCCGACCTGGTTGTCAGCGTGCCCACCAAATGTAGTTCATATGTAGCCAAGGTATTTTTTCTTCTTGAGCACAAAAGTACTTTTAAGAAGAATACTCCGCTGCAGTTCTTGAGGTATATCCTTGAGTTTTGGGAACAATACCAGAAAAATACTGGTGAAACCAGATTACCGGTCATTATCCCCATATTGATAGCTCATCCAGAAGAGGGTTGGAAGCCCACCAAATTGTCAGACCTGGTTAATCTGCCCTCTGATGATTTCAAAATTTTCATTCCTGACTTTAACTTTTTGCTGTATGATGCAGTAAATGATGACCCAGAAGACTACGATTTTGATGAAACCTTAAAAGCTCTTTTTACCATCTGGCGCTATTCAGGATCTCCAGAATTCATGAATGGGGTTAAATGAGCCTTTCAGTTGATAAAAAAGGTTGATCCTAAAGCGCGTTTGCTGGATTTTTTGCAATTGATTTTGCATTATCTGGAGTTAACCAGGGACGAAAAGGAATACATAGACATAAAACAGATTGCCGAAACTGAGATAGACGAAGGGGAAGTATATATGGGAACCATAGCTGAAATGTTTAGAAGAGAGGGGCGTGAGGAGACTGAACAGAGGTTTTTGCAGGAAAAACCTATATGGGAGAAGCGAAGTGAACTTAAAGCAACCCAAGAAACCCTTATAGATGTAGCTGGAGACTTCCATGGCCCTTTACCGAATTCTCTACAGGATAAAATCAAATCTATAGACTCCATCGATAGCCTGCGGACCTTAACCAGAAAGTTTTATAAAACTCAGTCCATGGAAGAATTCTCCGAGCTCGTAAACCGAGCACTACAATAAAACACACATCCATAATAAGGTCACACTGCCAAGGTGTGACCTTTTTTTGTCCTTCCAAATAATCTTCCTGGATCGATTTTCGCCGATTACTAAATTAAATATAAGACAATCGCTATTCGAATGTGACTGGAAATCTTAGACAACACTTTAGAGCACAAGCAATAGGGACATTATGCTGCCAGTTTAGTTATGATGCCAGTATCCAGCAATACCCAGTCCTACCCCGCCTGTTTTTTCTTTAGGTTTTGAGTGTTTAAAGTAGGGAGCATTACGCTTTTCTGACAACCAGATAGGGGACAGTCCCGAAGCCAGGGACAGTCTCCGTGCCAAGCCATGATAAACCGATTCTAACCACAAAAAAGCTGTGACAAGCACATCATTTTTTTTCAGTTGTCAGAAACGCGTAATGCTCCCAATAAAAGCACCCCGCATACCCCGCGCTTTAGAAGAAGGCTTCAGGGGGCAGGAGTCAGTTTTCAGTCACCAGCACTGGCACCGACTTTCTTGCTCTCCCGGGATTTTTCCACTCATTTTTTTCACTTCAAAAATTAAATCTGTGTAAGCAATAGCTCATGGAGGTGGTATGGTCAAGAAACGCTGGAAATTCAGTCCGTGTACAAGCCAATTTTTGGTTCTTTGAAGCGCTCTTTTAAAATTGAATTATCCATTTCTGTCCTGGATAGAAGCCAGAACCAAAGGTTGTCTCTCGCCTTTGGCGGCTCAGTGGAAGCGAACAGATATGCAGTGGCAATCTGGAGACTACTGCCGTCCAACTGATATTAAGGGCAGTTGAGAAAAGTGTATACAGGATGGTTTATTCTCCTGTACATGAGATAGAAATTTCAGCGATATCTGATCATATTGAGATGGCTGACTTATTGTATTTGATAGAAACAATTGCCTTCAGATCTGAGCAGGCTGGAAGTCATGCCAGGAAAAGAGCAGAGGAGCTTGCAAGGTCAGGATTTGGAATTGCTGAAGCTGCCCACATTGCTTATGCCGAAAAAATGCAGGCATCTTTTATATCGTGTGATGATAAGTTAATAAAAAAATGTTTAAGGTCAGGAATTAATATTTGGACGGGCAGCCCAATAATGTTTTGTGAAAAGGAGGATATAAAGTGACGGTTACAAGAGAAATGCCTGATAGAGAGCTGATAACAAAAGGGACGGAAATTTTGTTTAAAGAGTTAGGCTATGTAGATACAGTTCGCTTTTTGTCAATGCCAAGAGGACAGCGTGATGAAAGTGTAGACAGGCATAGGAAATGGCAGAAATGTTTAGTAACTTACCGCTGAAATGCTGTCACAAAAAACATGAAAATGTCCCGGCTCAAATCAGGGCTGCGAGACTGGGAGTGGGACTGTCCCTCGCTTGGACTGAATCGAGATAGAGGTGATAATCTTCATTTCGGAATAAACGATGATACTTGTATATAGGCCCTCGCGGGGACTGTCCCAGGTTTCGGCAAAGTACCTCTTCACACTTGGGTTGCGGGCAAAGCCCGCGTTAGATATGAAATCTTTTTATGATGAAGCATTTGAAAGTGATAAGGCTGTATAGCCACATATTCCATGCCTGAGATTCACTCAGAATGAACATCGCAGCTAAAGAGCATTTGATCGCCCTGGAGACGAGAGAATCGACTCAATTTGGCATATTGCCCGTGAAGAACTCGGACTACTTGCAGAATTATGGCAAAACAACTCGAATTACACAGAAAGCAAACGGCAAAGTTTCAGGCGAATGATACTTGGGTGTGTCCTTTCGAAAAATCCTGATGCGTCTTATGGATAACAATATCCACATCGCTGCCAAGAGAATTGAGGCAGGCAATCATTTTTGCCTCACTTATCCCCCGGAAACTGCCGTGTAAGAGCTGGGATAATTTGGGCTGCGGCATTCCAAGGATTTCAGCAGCCTGTTGTTGTGTCAGATCGCGTTGTTGAAAAATGACTCTCCGGCTACTGTCAATGTTTCTGAAACTATTTCAGTGTCTGAAAAAGATGAACCTCTTTCCGACATGATGGATCAGGATGAAGATGAAGAACTTCTAATTGCAGGCATTGATCCCGTTAATGAATCAAGAGTTATACCTGCAAACAACAATGATTACACGCCTTTAACTGTTGAGCAGTTTTCCGAAAAAAAGCCTGTTGTTGACGCGTCATCAGATCTTTCAGTGCAAGCCAGGCCTGCGGTGCTGCCTGCAGCAAAAACTGACAGGGAATTCAAGTCTTCTTCACAATTTCCCGATGATCTTGGCCATTTTGTCCTGGATACTGAACTTGTTGACCATTTTTCCAGGCAGGCAGAGCGCAACCGCAGAGCCATGGCTTTGAACAAAAATATTGAATCAGCATTTGCTTCTGGAGACTATAATGCCTTTGTCCGCTATCTGACTATGCTTAATGAAATTCTGCCTGAACAAAGCCCTTTGATATTAAAGTGGGAGGGTATACTGGCCATGCAGCAGGAGAATTATGAACAAGCTCGGGATAAGTTTACGGCAGTACTGAACCGCGCTCCTGAAGACCATATAGCCAGAGCTAATCTGGCCCTGGCACTGGTGCGTCTTGACCAGAAAGCCCAGGCCAGAGTGCTGTTGGCCCAACTAAAAATACAGGTGCCGGATAACCCTCTGGTACAGACCCTTTCCAGAGTTTTACAATGATAAAATGCTTTAACAGGAATTATTCCCATCTGTTCTATGCCTTCAGGGAAGCCAGGAGAAGAGACAAATCCCATGCTGCCGGCAAGGCAATGGGCAGGCAAAGTGACTATAAATCCGTCAGCCTGGGGATGACTCTCATTGAAATTGCCATAGTTCTTGTGGTTATTGGGCTGGTTCTGGGAATGTTTTTAAAGGGCCGTGAGCTGGTGGTCAGCGCAAGGGTAAAAAATGCTTACGCATCATATAATAAAATTGTTTCAGCCATGTATACCTTTTATGACAGATATGGCTTTTTTCCAGGAGATGGTTGTGATGCTCAAGAGACAGATCCCATAAATTGTACCAACAGCAGGGATGGTATTGTTGCCGGTGATGAAACCTCATCATTTTTTTCGCTTTTGATTTCTGTGGGTTTCCTGACAAGCCGGGACAAAAAAAATCCCCTGGGTGACGAATGGAATGCAGGAGGCTCAGAAGGGGAGGCAACCTGGCTGTACATACCCAATGCAGACTTGCGTCTGGTATGCGAACTTGATCGTATGGCTGATGACGGTCTGTCCGGAGAAGGATTTATTAGGGCTGGCAGTAATGATCCTGAATCTGAGTTTGATGGAGCTGATACTTATGATGTGACCAGCCAGGACTGCAGAGATCTTTCCGGCACAGCTGCAGTACAAATTAGAATTCTGCCATAGTGTCTTGAGATGCAGACTGTGCCTTTAACCCAGCCTGAAAAATAAACCTCTGCCGGGCAAAAGCCTTTGCCCTCGGAATGGACTGAATGCCACGGAATATGGATTGCTTTGCAACCACTTTTTCCCATCAACTTCTAATGCCCAGTTTCCGGGAAAGTCTATCTAATGCCCGGGAGGCACTGGGGAATTCAAGACTGTTGAGATTGTTTTCCAAAGTTGCGCATTCCTGATCAACGCCTGACCCGGCGAGCATTGGTTTGATCTCGCCAAAGAGGTGCCTTGCCCTCAGGTTGTTGCCTGAAATATGTTTTTTTAGTTCAACAAGCCTTGGCTTTAGATCTTTCATGTCAGGTTTTTTCATAGCCTGGTTTTCATCAGTATTTGATAGTTCTGGAAAATCCTCTAAGTTTTTTACCGCTTCAAGGGCTTGGGTCAGCCTGGTTTCCACATTTTGCAGGAGCTTCGTAAACTCCTGTTTCATGTTTGCCTCCAGAGCCTTTTCTAATTTGGCTGCGCTTTGTGCAAGCTCAACAGCTTCAAGATTTGCAGCTGCCCCTTTAAGAGTGTGGGCGGTTATACGGGCCTGGTCAAGGTTATTGCCCTTAATATCATCTTTTATCCTGAAGATTGTATCTTTAAAGTCTGAACCAAACTTCAGAAGCAGCCTGTGCAGCAGGTGCTGGTTGCTGTTGCATCTGAGCAGGGCCTGTTCAAGGCCAAAAGGTGGCAGAGAAGGGGGCAAAAGGCTGGCCTGATTCATGTCCTCAGGTTTTTCTTGTCTGATCCTGCGAATTTTATCATGATCATTCAGGTCACCATCTGCCGGAAGTACCGGAGTATGGGCCGGGGCCCACTTGACAAGGGTATCATAAAGCAGCCTGGGGATGATGGGTTTGGTCAGGTGATCATCCATCCCTGCCTTCAGGCTTTTTTCACGGTCACCGGCCATGGCATGGGCAGTCATGGCAATAATGGGCACCCGGGTCGGGTTGTTACTATTGATTTTCTGATATTTTTCATACCTTCTTATCTTTTGCGTAGCTTCCAGTCCGTCCATTTCCGGCATCTGAATGTCCATGAGCACAATATCAAAAGAATGTTTTTTAAATAACTCATAAGCTTTGCGTCCATTGTCAGCAGTCACAACAGTGATGCCATGGTCAAGGAGCAGTTCTTTGGCCAGCAGCAGGTTTATAGAGTTATCCTCCACAAGCAGAACTTTCAACTTGCTTAAGTCTTTATTTAGACCGGATATATCCAATTGTTTTTCCTGCAGTAAACTAAGTTCCTTTTGATTTAAACTGGTTCTTTCAAGCTCCACGGATAAAGTAAATACGCTGCCTTTGCCACTGGTACTCTTAACGCTGATGCTGCCTCCCATGATTTCCGCAAGCTGCCTGCTTATGGCAAGGCCCAGTCCTGTTCCACCAAAACGCCTTGTGGTGGATGCATCGGCCTGGGTAAAGGGCTGAAACAGATTGCTGATCTGTTCCTGACTCAGACCAATGCCTGTATCTGATACGGATAACTCCAGAGTCACTTGCCTTGATTCATGACTTTTCTGATCCGGAGCCTGCCGGGCTGAGATCACTATTTCACCCTGGCTGGTAAATTTGATAGCATTACTGGTCAAGTTGGTCAGAATCTGGCTCAGGCGCAAAGCATCACCCACAAAGAAGCCGGGCAGGTCAGAGGATATGTTAAGTATAAGGTCAAGTCCTTTTTCTGTTGCCTTGAACCGCATTAAATTGATGATGTCCCCAAGAACCTGCTTTAAGGAAAAAGTTTTTCTTTCCAGATCAATTTTACCAGCCTCGATTTTGGAAAAATCAAGAATATCATTGATGATACCCAAAAGAGATTCAGAAGCCTGCTGGATGTTAGTGATATATTCTTCTTGCTTTGCACTTAGTTTTGTCCGTGCCGTGAGATGAGCCATGCCTATGATGGCATTCATGGGTGTCCTGATCTCATGAGACATATTGGCCAGAAAAAGCCCCTTGGCAAGGGTGGCGTTTTCAGCCTTGTCCCTGGCCATTTTAAGTTCATGGATGACACTGTTGAGCTTGCGCGTTCTTTGCTCTACCTGTTCTTCAAGATTGGTGTAAAGCCTGGCATTTTCAATGGATATGACTGCCTGAGAACCAAGGATCCTGATAATCTCAAGGTGATCAGCGTTGAAGGAATTTCTGAGAAGATTGTTTTCCAGATACAGTACGGCAGTGGTCTGCCCCTGATGAACAATGGGCAAACAAAGCACGGACTTCAGCTCAGAGGCTGTAATGTAAGGATCTGAAGCAAAGCGCATGTCCTTAGAGGCATCAGGCAGAATCAGACTGTCATTGGTGCGGATGACGTACATAATCAGAGAGGAAGGCAGTCTTACCACGGCTTCCTGAGATCCAGGGTCCAGGCCATCCAGGATTTCAACGCGGCCGGAAGATCCGGCCATAGCCTTTATCATCCAGCGTGGTTTGGCCAGGATTAAAGCTCCCTTTCTGGCTCCGGCATTTTCAATCAAAACGCGCATGGTTTTTTCCAGTAGACTGTCTAAGTTAATCTCTTCTGAAATGGCCCTGTAAGTCTTGAGCAGGCTATGGGTATCTAAGTGAAGGTGTGCTGACCTTAAAATAGAATCTGAAATGCCAGGGGGCTTTGTGTGGCGTGTGAATTGTGGTTCAGGTAGCGGGTTATGGTATGAGCCTGTAATTCTTGGAAACTCCCTTTCCAGGAGGCGAACCTTATGCTTGAACCCCATGAGGTTGAAGCTTTGTCTGCAGCGATTAATATAAATGCCAGCAAAATCAGGCTTATCCATATCTAACCAGAACCTTGCCGCACGTTCATAAGTTATGGCTTCCTCATTGGTAAAGCCTGTTCTGATGGCTGCTTCTACTGCCTGATCATACAAATTCATGGCCTGAACAGTTTTATTATGCATTCGGGCCAGTTCTGCTTCAATGAGCAAATATTTTGCTGAAAAGTTTTCCGGACAATTTGCTGACCAGGACTTCATGGATTGTTGATTGTTCTGAATCTGCTTTAATAGATCATCTCGGTCATTTTCCAGGGTCAGATCATACATATCGCACAAAATCACTGATGATGTGAAATTATAAAGAGCGGTGCTGTACAGACCTACTGCTGAGGAAACATACTCTTTTGCTTTTAGAATCAGTTCAAGACCCTGCCTGGAATCACCGTGCAGGTAACAGAGCATTGCCTTAAAAGTATAATGTTGAAACAGGACCAGCAGATTATTGTTGCTGATACAGCTCTGAATGAAATTATGCTCGTCGTGCTCGTCATGTTTGTCAAAGTGCAGTGTTAAGGGGCCGGGGCTGTTTTCCGTAAGGCAGTAAATTATGGCCTCTATGCTTTTAAGCGACTGGATGACCAGCCTGTTTCTTGTCTTCAGTGCAAAATTACGGGGATAGTCCATGGCCTCTAAGATATCCTCAATATTTTGACCCTTGTAATACATAAGCTCAACTTGATGCAGCAAAAGATATCCAGAAAATTCCATTTCCCCGGATTCAACTCCAGCCTGATAACCCTGGGAAAAGATCCTGCCGGTTTCATCCATGGGTCTGTACCAATGGAACATAAAGGCTCCAAAAGCATTGCTGGAGCGACATATATCTGATCCTGAACCAAATTTACGGGCAATTTCAAGTCCGGTTTTGTTGAGGGAAAAACCTTTTTCCAGTCTGCCAAAGGCCAGAGCCAGCATTAAGCCATAACAGCAGTAACTGGTGGATGCCTGGGCAGTATTGCCGTGGGTGATGGTCAATTCCATTCCGAGAAGGGCAAAAAAAGTAAATAGTTTTTCTGAGGTGTAGTAGGCAACAGGAGTCATGGTTTGAATTATATTCATGGTTGCCACAAAGTCAGGGTCACTTGCCGAGGGCAGGTTGAGCAGGGCAGAAGCATCTTCTCCTGGTATCTGTTCATCCAACCATGCAAATTTACTCTGAACAGCCTGGTCCAGGTCATCAGGAATAGTGATATTCAGTTCAAGTAAAGCCTTCTGACCGGCTTCAAGAGCTTCCTTGTATTGGGATTTTAAAAGCAGCTGCAGGATCAGCAGATAATAAAACTCAGCGCGGTCACGACCCGGATTCAGACTGGTCATACAGGTGCTGATTGTTTGTTCCGAGCTGGAGAAATCTTTGTTAAGGTATTGTAATTCAGCACTCAGCTTGAAGACCTGCCTGGTCAGCTGATAATCCTCTTGCCAGGGATTATCAGGAAGCATCTTTTGAGCATTTTTCATCAGGTTCAGGGCAGGAAGATAGGCACCTGCATCCCTGGCTCTTTTTGCGGCAATAATATTATATTTTAGAATTTTATGCTTTGCACCCATATCGTAAATAAGACTTGCGGCAGCATTGAAATGGGTGGTCAGGGCGAAAACCATATCACTTTTTTCCAGGTCAAGAGTATTTTTTTCAATGGTTTGTGCTGCTTTCAGGTGAATTTTGATCCTTTTATCTTTTTCAAGCATGCCATAGGCAGACTGCTGAACCCGGTCATGAGAAAATTTGAATTCCAGCTGGTCGGCATGGCTGATTACTTTCTGGTCAATAATGGCAGACATGGCAGTGTAGTCGTTATTTACCGGCAGCAGACAATGCTGTTCTACAGCCGGGCGTATATGAGCAAAGGTTTTGTGGGTGGACATTCCCAGGACCTGAGACAGCAGCTTGAGAGAAAAGCGATTGCCCAGTACAGAAGCGGTCCGCATAAGTTTCAGAGTGATGCGCGGCAACTGATGCAACTTTCCGGAAATTAATCCGGCGATATTGTCGGCAATATCCAAGGACATGATATTTTCATCATTCCATTTCCATTGGATACTTTCGCGGTCTAAATAGATATATCCTGTTTCATGCAGATGGTGAAGAAACCTGTTCAGGTAAAATGGGTTCCCTCCAGTTTTGTTATGGCAGATCCTGGACAAACCAGCAGCCTTCTCCCTGCTGATCTGCATTGTGTCCGCAATAAGTGCTGTAATATCTTCGCTGTCAAGGGGCTGAAGCTCAATGTTCTGATAGTTTATGCCCTGCTGTCTGAAGCTGCTCAAGGTGTTGAAGAGCGGGTGGGAACGGTCGATTTCATTGTCCCGGTAAGCGCCGATAAGCATTATATGACTGATATCAGCATCATTCATGGTCAGATCCAGAAGTTTCAGGGATGGCTGATCAATCCATTGCAGATCATCCATGAAAATGGTCAGAGGATGTTCAGCAGAACAGAAGAGGTTAATGAATTTAAGGAATATATAATGAAATCTGTTTTCCGATTCCATTGTGTTCAGAACTTTTATCCGGGGCTGCTTTCCCAAAAGAATCTGCAGGTTGGGAATCATTTCAGTCAAAAGGCCTGCATTATTTCCGGCAGCTTTAAGTATCCGGTTTTTCCAGAGTGTTATTTCATCATCACCACGCGATAAAAGTTCGCTGACAATATCCTGAAACCCCTTGAAAAGGGCAAAATATGGAATATCCTGTTTGAAGCGTTCATATTTTCCAGATATGAAAAAGCCGTCATTGCTTACAATGGGCCTGAAAATTTCCCTGACCAGTGAAGTTTTGCCAACCCCGGAATATCCGGAAATAAAAACCAGTCGCTTTGCACCACGAGTTGTTTCATCGTAAGTGGTCAAAAGTCTTTCCACCTCCTGGTCCCGTCCATAAAGCTTGTCAGAAATCTGGAATACTTCTGAAATGTCACGTTTTCCCGGTTCAAAATTCTGCAAGAAATCAGGATCGTCAACATGTTCAAGGCAGAGCTCAAGATCGAATTTAAGGCCGGCAGCGCTCTGATAGCGGTCTTCCGGATTTTTGGCCATAAGCTTCATAATAATCTCAGAGATGGCCTGGGGAATAGCTGGAGTAAGCGTATGCGGGGAATGAGGCTCCATGGCTATATGACCATGAATGATTTCTAAAGGATCATTTCCTGAAAAAGGCAGAAACCCTGTAATCATCTGATACAGGGTGATACCGAGTGAATAAAAAT
Source organism: Desulfonatronovibrio magnus (assembly GCF_000934755.1). Taxonomy (NCBI): domain Bacteria; kingdom Pseudomonadati; phylum Thermodesulfobacteriota; class Desulfovibrionia; order Desulfovibrionales; family Desulfonatronovibrionaceae; genus Desulfonatronovibrio; species Desulfonatronovibrio magnus. The sequence continues at coordinate 292,399 of NZ_KN882175.1, read as the reverse complement.
CGGCCCGGTAGTCAACGGGTCTGTTCATTCTGCCTGTCTGCTCAGGGGCAATATACTGCAAAGATCCTCGAATGGCAGGAATGGGGTGATATCCCAGGTTTTCTCTGCTCAAGGTGGTGGCCAGACCAAAGTCGATTAGTCTGACTGTATTCATGTCAGTACTGATAAGAATATTGACCGGGTTAATGTCTTTGTGGATAAAGTTGTTGTTGTGGATTATTTCTAACTGTTCTGTTATCTTTATACTCAGCTTAAGAAAACTGCTCATGTTTTCTGAGAAGTCCATCCTGCTGAACAAAGCAGTCAAAGGTTCGGATCTGAAGTCCTCCAAAATTAGAATATGGTGCTGACCTATTCTGTCAAGTTCCAGAACTTTAATGATGTGAGATGACTTTTTATTCAGTTCCTGCAGGATCTGGTATTCATTGCGCAGCTCTGCAATATCCTGGTGACTGGCCTGCGAACTGTCAATGCTTTTCAAGACTACAGGCTCTCCTGTTTTTCTGATGCAGGCCTTTTGCAGGTGGGTTATTCCGATATTAGAGATGGTTTCAAGCACGATATATCTAATATCAAATCTGTTTTTGGAGTGTGAGTGGTCATGATCCATGAGCTGTCTCCAGACGGATTGTAGTAGTGACTTACTGTTAATTGCAAGCCTGTTATGTATCTGTTTAGCTTTCCTTCAAACGGCTGAACTGCTACAATTTTAGCTTGCGTAGAAAGTTCATCTCATGATGTAGGTATCAAAAGGGAGGAGAAAGCCTTATCTATACTGCGACAGTTTGAAGCAGAGTGCAAGTTCAACCTGTCCATGCTGACTCTTAATTTTTCAGAATTGGGCAGGGAGGCAAATGGGTAAGATTTTAGATAAAAAATACTCAGGAAGTGGACCGTAAAGCTCCGAGGCTGGGTCTATCAGGGTGTCTTGGGCATTTTAAAGTTTGCCTTTCTGTGCAGCATTTTTCCCACAGAGGTTTCTCCAAAATCAGCATGTTTTGTCTGTTTCTGTTGGCTTTTGCCTTGCGGGATACTGGCATCATAACTAAACTGGCAACATATTGTCCCTGTTGGCTTCCTTCCACCCTGGTTGGTTATGCAATTTCAACTTGTTTTAGTTCACATGCGATCGTATCAGCACTTAAATCCTGCTCATTTGGCCAAGTGATTCCGCAAAAGAAGGGCTTTACCTGTTTAAAGTAATTAATATCTTGTAGTTGTCTAAATACGCCCTTTTCAATATACGGTTTAACGTCAAATATCCCTGTTCATCCATCAGACAATTCAACAAACAGGGTATAATCATTATTTGCATTGACTTTTTTTACCTTTAACATTCTTCACCTCAATGGTTAAATTTTATGTGGTTGATGACCTTCAACTGCCAATTTCCAATTGGCCTCAAATCTTCTTGATGGATTTCAACCCATGCTTTTATCAATTTAAGTTTATTCTCTGGCATTTCACCACTTAAAACTTCACCTTCTGGTATTGAAATGACTGCGTCATATTCAGCATAATTCGCATGAATATGAGGCGCTGTTCAAGGCGCTTTATGTTCTTTGTTATCGAAATAAAACATGTAAATTATTATTCCATAAAATAGTGAAATAGTTGGCATGATATATCTCCATTTTATGCCTGCAGGGCTACCTGGGCTTTGAAAGAAGCGCTGTGATTTTTTCGTCTGGATATTTTTCCTCCCAATTCTGGACTTGAGGATGTTCATAAAATCCACCTTAACTCCTTGTCCAGTTTTTTGGCGGGGGGAACTTCATTGGCACTACTTGCTAAGTCCAGGATTATTTAAATATATTAATTTCAAATTTGATACCATAAACTCCATGGATTGATGTGACAATCCATGGAGCCTAAGGTGTTTCGATAAGTAATGGCAGGTATCTGACTTTTGCATTCTGATATCTGCAAAGTCAAAATAGAGAGTATTACAGGCTTTTGACTGAATCGGCAAAGATTTCAACAGCTTTTCTGGCCTGTTTTTCAGTGAGAACCAGTGGAGGCATGAAGCGAAAGACATTGCCATTGCGTCCACAGGGGATCATGATCACGCCCTTATTGAGCATGGTGACAATCAGTTTGAGCATGGAATTCTGATCAAGGGGTTCTCTGGTTTGAACATCTTTAACCATTTCAATGCCGATAAAAAGACCTCTGCCTCTGATATCACCAACAAGTCCTGTAGCTTCTGTCTCCTGAAGGAGCCATTTTTTGATTTGCTCTCCCAGATTGCCTGCTCTGGTAATGAGGGCATTTTTATCAGCTGTCAGTACTTTCAGATTGGTCATGGTCACCACGGAAGAAAGGGCATTACCCGCAAAGGTATTGGGCTGGGTAGCCTCTTTTACTTTAAGGGCCAGGTCTTTGCGCATGGACAGTCCGGCCATGGGCAGATCACCTCCCATACCTTTGCCCCAGGTAATCATATCTGGAGTAATATCGGTATGTTCTATGGACCACATTTTCCCGGATCTACCGGCTCCGGCCTGGATTTCGTCGGCAATGAAAAGGGCACCATGTTTTTCACATGCTTTTTTGATGATTTCAACGTATCCCTTGGGAGGGATCACATATCCGCCTTCTCCCTGTTGCGGTTCAAAAATCAGCGCGCCTACATCATCTGCTCCAGTATACGGGGTGTTGAGGACATAATCTACATACTTGGCGCATTGCAGATCACATCCCGGGTATTCAAGATTGAAACAGCAGCGGTAGCAGTAAGGGTAGGGCACATGGATGACCCCGGGCATGTGAGGTCCAAAACCTGCCCTGTACTTGTCTCCGGTAGTAAGAGAACCGCACCCCATCCAGACGCCATGATATGCACCGTGAAAAGCAACTATCTGTTGTCTTCCGGTAATCATGCGCACAAACTTGATGGCACTTTCCACAGCACCGCTGCCGCTTTGGGCAAAGTAGGTGATGGTGTTGTTTTTCAGTTCACCAGGCATGATTGCAGAGATGGCCTGGGCAAGTTCAGTTCTGCGGGTGTTGGACATGTCACCGGCATGCATGAGTTGTCTGGACTGCTGTTCAATGGCTTTGATTACTTCCGGATGACCGCGTCCAATGGAACTGACAGCAACCCCTGCAGAAATATCAATGAGGATATTGCCGTCAGGATCCTGAACAGTTGCCCCTTGTCCAGTGTCAAAAACAAAGGGGAAAGCCCCAGCACCACGTGCCATAGATTCGGATTCATGAGATTTTTTCAGTATTTCCTGTGATTTTGGGCCTGGAATTTCCTTGGTTACGATTTTGGGGCTTTCAGGATAGGACAGTTTGGCAATTTCAGTTTCATTGGACATTGTTGTTCTCCGTTTTTTGGTTGTTATTGGGTTATCAGTTACTAATGCGGGCTGTGCCCACAACTTAGATAAAATTAGGGTCGTTAATTTTGGGGCATAACTGGACTTTAAATTTTGAAGCTCCTGACCTGGGCGGCCTGGACCGAACTTGTGAGGAACTTACACCACTCGTTCCCAGGCTCCAGCTTGGGGACGTCTTGTTCTTGCGGCTCCAGCCGCTTCTTTGAAATGTGGCTTGAGCCACAAAAAAAGAGGTAATAGCCTTAGCGCGATAGAGATTGCCGCGCTCGAAGACTCGCTCGCAATGACAGCTGAGCTGTCAGGGGTGTAGTTGCTGAAAACCTGTCACCCACGAGGGAACCTAAGCGACCGAAGCAATCTGTATGGTAAAACCGTAATGCTTTGAATTTATTACATATACGTTTGTAGTTACTTAGAACCTGTTGTATTTGAGGCTATAGCGACAAGTACCAGACATTCATGCTTTCCATGTTTCCGGCGATATGGGTGTTGTTGATGAGAACACCGGTGAACCTGAATCCTGACCTGGCCAGAGTAATGTTCATGCCATATGAGACAGACCTGGCTATGCTGTAAAGGGTAAGTATTTTTTCCTGCTTCATACTTTGAAGCATGGAGTGAATAAGCACTCTTCCAAGCCTTTGGCCCCGGTAAGACATCAAGGTAGCAAAATCGGTCACTTCAGCGGCTCCTGCTTCCTGATCTGTTTCCGCTGATGACAGTGCAACCAGATTGCTATCAGCAAAGATGCCGAAGTAAGAAATGTTTTCCTGCATGGTTTGTACAAGGTAGTCAGGATTAAATACAGGAAATGGGTACGTCTCAAAGGTTTGGGAATAAACTTCCGCCATATTCTGAGCATCGTCCGGCCCAAGCTGTCTGACTTTATAGTTGGGCGGGGGTTGATTAGTAAGTGGCTTAGCTTTTCGGTCTGTGGCAGCTTGAAGCACCTGTCTCATTAGTTCAGCGTTATAGGGAATCATGCGCATTTCATCAAGAAAAAGACCCATAAAGCATCCATCATTCCGGCCCTGATACATACCGGGCACATGAGCTTCTTTCATATACCCAGCTTCAGTAAAGTGACTGCTGAGATTGCATGGAACTTTGGCAAAAATTTTTGTGTAGCCGTGCTGTAATGCAAAATTTTTGAGGTCGGGAATGATTTGCGGATAGTCATCAGGACTAAGGTGCATGAGGTATATTCTTTGATTTAAGGGGCCGTGCTGTATAATGGAGTTGTGGAATTTTTCTATTTTATCACTGCTCATGCTTAGAATTTCCTTTTGGTAGTTGTGAGCGTCTCACCTGGGTGGCCCAGGACCGAACCTGTGAGTAACTTTACGAGTCTGTCACTTTTCTGGAAATTGGGACAGTCCCCGCGAGGTACTATAAAAAAGATTGATGCTGCATTGGTTCCTGGAA